>DAOUHG010000172.1:0-48567 GCA_034428835.1 Dehalococcoidia bacterium | reverse complement strand
CCCGCGAAAGCGGGAATCCAGGCGCCTTTGGAAGCAGACATCGCCTCCATTCTGGGTTCCAGCCTGCGCCAGAGTGACGAAACTGGGTTGTTGAGCTACCTGATAATCAAATGTCAACACTACCTAGTCAGGAGATGTGTGGGGTGATGAAATAGTAGGCAGGTGGGGGCTCTTGGCATGGAACTGCAGAGGAGGCCACCACGACCTTTAGTTTAGTGTGTTCCCAGATTAGATTTGGCATGGGGGCCGTAGGAGCCATACGCATGGCGGTACTTCAGGGCCGGGCGATCCCGTTAATTCTCTTTGTCGCAGCCATGGCAACCCTGGCAGCCTGCTATCTCGTCTTCTGGGTCGGATTTTTGAGGGTGTACAAATCCCTTTCGACTCTGCTGATCCTATCATGGTTCATCGTCGCGATGATGTTTGTGGCAGCAGCAGCTACACGCGAATGGAGTACGCGGTGGCTGTCTATCGGCCTGGCAGGGACCGTAATCCTGATGTCCTCGGCGACCACATATTTCAGCCTAGCTCTTGCGCCCTTGGGCATTGCGATCGTGGCCGTGTCCATCGTCAGAATAATCCTGAAACACAGGTCGGCGGTCTCTGTCAGTCAAATGAGGTTGAGGTTGAGTGATGCCGACATGCTGCCCGCTCTCGTTGGTGTGGCCTCGATCCTGCTGGGCGTGGCAATCTTGGTATGCGCATTCATCGCTGCCCCGAACGTCCTGGCAGTGTGGACAGTAATCGGGTTGTCCGCTATATGCGCTGGCATCATGCTCACACTGACAGTTACAACACACGAAGCGTGAAGCAGTCATAGAGCATAAGTATGTTTGTCCGAACCATGCCAACCCGTCACATCGGCTACATAAGCCGCCAGGGGACTTCGATCAGTCTCTGACCTGCGGGATCGACTCCCAAGTGCATCCGTTCCAGCGTGTACACGCCCAGAAGTGGGGTCATGCCCTCTTGTCTGAAAACAACGACCGTCGAGGTTTCACGTCCTTCGACACGGATGAGGGTCTCGCTGATGTCGAATTGCCGAAGGCTGCCGTCCGCAAGCTCGAACGCGCCGCGCTCTTGTACCTCAAGCCTGAGTGTCCGAAGGACGGATGCCGGGATCATCGTAAAGGTCGCACCGGTGTCCACTAGAGCGTCGAGGGGCTCGAAGTGACTGCTCTGGGGGTCGCCTATCTCGATTGGTACGCTGAAGACGCCCATTGGCTATGCCAAGACCGGGTCGTTGTGCTCTTCCCTGAGAATTCTCTTTAGGACCTTGCCCATCGGGTTCCGTGGGAGCTCGTCCACCACGACTACCGACTCTGGCTTCTTGAAACTCGCGAGTCTCTGCCGACAGAACTCGATTACGTCGCCCTCGTCCACGCTGTGGCCGCTCTTGGCAACCACCACAGCTCGCACACGCTCGCCCCAGTCGATGTCCTCAACACCGATTATTGCGGCTTCCTCGATGTCTGGATGCGAGTGGAGCACCTGCTCGACCTCTTCTGGAGATATCATCTCTCCGCCACGCTTGATGAAGTCCCTGGCTCGGCCTGCAAGGAAAATATAGCCGTCCTCGTCCCAGTAGCCTAGGTCTCCGGTATAGAGCCATCCGTCCTTGATGGTCTCCTCAGTGCTTGACTGCTGATGCCAGTACCCTTTCATTAGTCTCTGGCCCCGCGCGACGATCTCACCAGTCTCTCCGATCACGACATCTCCCGCATGTTCGTTGACGATGCGGATCTCGACGTCCTCCAACGGCTTGCCTATGGAGCCCAGCCGCTTGAGCTTACGCTCTACCTCTTCGGGCGAGCCGTCAAGAACGTGGTCGTCAGGTGGCAGCATAGTGATCGTAGCGGCAGTCTCGGTCTGTCCAAAGGCATTGATGAACTGGACACCTGGGAATTCGACAATCGCCCGCTTGATTACCTCAACCGGCATGGGCGCGGCACCATAAGTTATAACGCTCAGACTGCTTAGATCGCGCTGGACAAACTCTTCATTGTCCATGAGCATCTTGAGCATGGTCGGCACCATCATGGCGCGATCTACTCGCTCGTTTTCGACGAGCTCCATCCACTGACTGGCTTCGAACTGCCGCTGAATTATCAGCGTCCTTCCACCATAGATGGCGCTGATCATCGCTTGCATCCCCGCGATGTGGTACAGCGGCACCGTCAGTATGTTCCGTTCGGCGAATTCGGGGTCGGCGGGTGTGACATGGCTAAGGATGTACGATGCGAAGCTGTTATGGGTCAGCATCACGCCCTTCGGGTAGCTCGTAGTCCCCGAGGTGAATAATAGGACAGCAAGGTCGTCCTCGGCCGTGGCGGGCCACATGTCTTCGACGTCAGCATCGTCAATGAGATCGGAGTAAAAGAGCCAGCCGTCCCTGGGCTCATCCAGCGTGACGAAGTGCTCAACACTGTCGAGGTCGTCGGAGATCGAATCGATGAGGTCGACGTACCTCGACCCGGCGATCAACACCTTGGGGCCGGAGTCCCTGATCATGAAGGATATTTCCTCGGCACGCGCACGGAAATTCAGAGGTACGAAGACTCCGTCCATTCTCGCTGCGGCGAAACAGGTCTCGACGACCGCGTCTGTGTTTACCTGTACAATCGCGATCCGGTCACCCGAGCCAACTCCTAAAGAAACGAGCGCGTTAGCCAGGCGAGTCACCCTGGACTGTAGTTCGCCAAAACTCGTGCGTTTTCCCTCAAAAACCAGGGCTGTGCGATCCGGAACGATCGCGGCGGAGATCCCGAGAAACTCCGATACATTCATCGTCGTCCAATTCCCCTTTTAACGATTCCGCCAAGGCCGGCGTCTGGTTTGGGCCGGGAGAAGGCGGGGGCAAAATTACGACCCCAAAAGGCCGCACTAAAGATTACCACCATTGATTGGCGAATTCTACTTGCTGCCTGACTGCTGCTTCCTCAGTCTTTTTGCCAGGCGAAGTTCCAATTCCAGACCGCGTTGCAAGTCGGAATCCATGCCTTCCAGCACTGCCCTCTTGATGGCGACAATCGGTTGCTGAGGAGTACGCGCCAGTTGCTCGGCAGCACAGAACACCGTTGCTGCCAGTGAATCGCGGGCCACGACATTGTGGACGAGTCCGACCTCCAGTGCTCTCAGGGCCGTCACCCCCTCATTGGCGAGGAGCATCTTCATAGCTGCGCTCATTCCGACCGTCCTGGGCAATGTCTGGCTTCCCCCAGCAGCGGGAACCATCCCAAGCGCTGCCTCGGGCATTCGGAACACGGAGTTGTCGGCGGCGATTCGGATGTCGCAGAGACAGGCGATTTCGACGCCAGAGCCGATGACATACCCGTGGAGGGCAGCCAGCAGCGGCTTGTGAATAGTCAGGAACAGCCCCCATAGGTCGCGCTCCCAACGCACCTGTCGAGCGATCGTTTGTGATGGTGCTGTGCCGAATTCGGTCAGATCGGCACCCGCGCAGAATCCGCGGTCACCCGCGCCAGTAATCAGGATGGACCGTACGTCAGGGTCATCACGCACCGACTCCAGCGCGTAGTAGAGTTCGTCTCGCATCTGTACGTTGAAGGCGTTGATAGCAGACGGACGGTTTAGAGTGACAGTCGCGACGGCTCCGGACTTGTCGAGCAGAACTGTAGGATCGTCTGACATGCCGATGCGCTGCTAGTTGCCCCTGAAATTCGGTGCGCGTCGTTCCAAAAACGACGATATGCCCTCACGCCTGTCACGCGTGGACTGAAGCAGGAAGCTAAGGTCTGCTTCCAGTCTAAGGCCGTGCGCGAGAGGGCCGTCAGAACCATTCAGAACAGCCTCCTTAACGTAGCGGAGGGCAGTAGGTCCGTGGGATGCGACAGTTTCCGCTAACTCAGTCACTCGACGGTCGGCGTCAGCTGGATCGAGGGCCTCGTTAACCAGACCAATCTCCTGCGCCTCATTCGCGTCGAGCGTTCTGCCGGTCAGCAGCAGGTTCAGCGCCCTCGACTGACCGACTAACCGAGGCAGGCGCTGCGTTCCCCCATCCCACGGCATGTTGCGAGAGTGAACTTGGCACATAGCGAACTTCGCTGTCGAGTCGGCTACGCGCAAGTCGCAGGCCATCGCCAGTTCGAGTCCTTGGTCGTGCGCACGTCCTCTTATGAAACAGACAACGGGCTTCTCGATTTCAGCAATCGCCTGAGCCACTCTGAGTTCCATCAGTCGCGACTCGTCCGTAGCCACTATGGAGAGCGCTTCTGGATCAGTTCCCATGCAAAAGTCAGTACCATCTGCATCTACCACAACGACCCACACGTCGTCACGCTGTCTGACTTCTCGGGCGAAATCGGCCAACTTGTATGCAAGCCTGAAGTCGATCAGGTTTCCAACCTCAGGCCGTGAAAGCGTGATCCTGGCGACTCTGCCGGACAATACAAGCGAGGCTGTCATCGAGTTCCCCGGAACACACTCATCTGAGCTGGACTGTAACCTGTCGAGAATCACCAAAGCCGGTGCTCTCTGTCGTCACTCCGGGATGGTCGGACAAAGCAAGATGCACGATTCGGCGTTCGTTGGGCGGCATCGGCTCCAGGGTAATCGACCTTCCGGTGTCAGATACGCGACGGGCGACACGACGGGCCATGTTCTCCAGCGATTGATGGCGACGCTGCTGGTAGCCTTCGACATCAATCATCAGGTTGACCCGGTCGTCAAGTTTGTGGCTGACGATGTACCTGACCAGGAACTGGAATGTATTGAGCGTTTCGCCTTTGCGTCCTATGAGCAGGCCTGCATCGTCGCCTTCGATTTCGAAGATTGGGCCATCCAGATCTTCGTTGTGTAGCTGCTTGAGGGTCAGAACAACATCCGCGTCGAGCAGGTCGATAAGTGACTCGATCACTTCAGAAGCAACCATTACGCTGTCGGGGACCGACTCGATCGCCGCCACCCTGACCACCGCAGGCTCAGAGCCTATCCCGAGAATTCCAGACTTGCCTCGGCTAACGACGTCTATTTCTACGTCGCTGCGGTCTGCGTCTAGTTCCTTTAGAGCTAGCTCGATTGCTTCTTCTACCGTTCTGGCCGATATCTCTATCTCCTTCATCGGTTGTCTCCTCGACAGTTGGAACTAGCGCGGACGCCGACTGCGCCGAGACTGCGGCGGACTCATCGGACCGACCGCGCCCAAACTTGAACAGGTTTATGATGGGGTCCCAGCCGGTAACGAAGCCCTGAATTACCAGGCCAACAACGTTCGACACGACCCAGTACAGCGCCAGGCCACTCGGGAAATTCAGGGTGAAGAACCCGAACATGGCCGGCATCATCCATAGCATCATTCTGTTAGTAGATGCCTGTCGCTCATCTGCGCTAGGCATTGTGGTCATCTTCTGCATGACCCACATCGAAACACCAACGAGAACCGGCATGACGAATGGAGTCGGGTCGGGTCGGGCAAGGTCCAACCACAGGAAACTGCTGTCGATGGGAATTACACCATGCACCTGTGGAATCCAGTCGTACAGATGTCGCGAAAGACCTACAAGACTCTCCGGATTGGAAGGAACAGTTTGAATGATCGACTGGTACAGCCCTATCCAGATCGGGAACTGAATGAACATCGGACCTAGGCAGCCCAATGGATTGACGCCGCGGTCTCGATAGAGCTTCATCGTCTCCTGGGACGCTCGCTGCCGGTCTCCCTTGTACTTGTCCTGGATCTCCTTCATGAGAGGTTGGAGCGCGCTCATGGACTTGATTTGGCGACTCTGTTTGACCGTAAGGGGCACCATCACCAACCTGACTATTAGCGTGAAGGCGATAATTGCGATCCCGAAATCGGAAAGAAGGAAGTAGTAAAGCAGAACTAGCCCGTTGATCATCGGTTGGATGATCGCAAAGTTCCATGCTTCTACGAGTGGTTGGAGAAATTCCAATGGCTGTCCCTAATTAGCACTTCTTCGGCCTACCGCTGGGGTGCGGATCATCGGCGTTGGTGACGAAGACCCACTCTTCGTCAGGATTGCCATTTCCCTTGATACGGAGTGCCCCGATCGTGCTGTCTGTCGCTCCAAAGTATATCAGGTCACCATCCCCCTCAAGTGAGGTACGCACGTCCTCGCCTATGCGGCACGCAGCTAGAAAGCTGCCATTAGGTTCAAGAAGCACGATGCGGGAGTCCCCGCCGTCGGCGACCGGAACGGCTAACATGCCGTTGATAGTCACCGGACTGCCGACAATCTGTCCGCCCTCGGTGTCGAACACCCAAGTCAGATCGCCGGTTGTCGCGTCAATCGCGTACAGGGCACCATCGAGAGACGGAGCGTAAACTACGCCATCCAAAACTAGGGGCTTGGCCCAATACCAGCCCGAGGCGCCATCGAAACGCCATACAAGATTGCCTGTCTTCATGTTCAGCGCATACAGGGTGCTGTCGAAACCACCGAAAATTACAAGCCGGCCAGCGACAGCAAGGCCAGAGCCTACCGCCCCACCAGAGGTGAATCGCCACATCTCCGCGCCGTCTTCCAGACTGACGGCGTACACATTGTGGTCGAGGGATCCGACGTACACGACGCCGTCATGTACGGTCGGAGACGACCAGATCGGGCCGTCGGTCTGGTACGTCCAGTCAGGGTCGTTTGTGGCCATGTCTATTGCGTAGAGCGCGCCACTCGATCCGTCCGACGAAGACACGCTACCTGAGCCGACGAGAACGTGATCGCCGTGGACGGTCGGGCCACCGACAATTCTGCCAGACAGAGGCTCCTGCCACATCAGGTCGCCATCGTTCTTGTTATAGGCATAGAGGCTGCCGTCGTATCCGCCAACGAAGACCGTGCTGTCCGTGACTGCAGGACGCCCATAGACGGCCCGATCGGAGTCTTCCAGAGTGGGCAGCTGCCGCCTCCAGGTCAGATCCCCTGTCTCCTTCTGTACTGCGAGTATCTCCCCCTCCATCGTTCCGATGAAGAGGTTGTCACCGGAGACGTTTCCTGCAGACCAGCCCTGCGGTGTCGCGATCCGAGAGCACCCAACCAGCACAATGCATAAGCATAGCGCCAGGATGTAGCACACCCGTCTAGGACGCGACCCCCGTTCTGTTACAAACCTTGTTACTTCACTCATTGGAGCGACACCATTGTCCGTGCTGTCCGCAGTCTTGCGTAGTCCAAATCAGGGAACGGGATCATAGCCACCGGAGCCTAGCGGCCGGCACCGACCCAGTCTTCTAACCGCCAGCCAGCAGCCATTGACCAGACCGTGCTTGCCTATAGCATCGTGTGCATACTCTGAACAGGAAGGCAAATGCCTGCACACCGAGGGCAAGTAGGGCGATACTGCCTGTTGATATAGGCGAATTGCCTGAAGGGCAAACTTCTGAATCACTTGCCTTGCCGTTCGCTGTTTCCATTGCTTAGGTGCGCTCGAAGTAGCAACCTGCCGAGAGAAGCTTTCAACGCATGGTAGTCGGCACTTCGCGCACGTTGACGGGCTATAAGCACCAAGTCCCAGCCACACTTGACGTCGGTCTGAGAGACTGCTGATTTAAGCCGGCGCCGGATTCTGTTGCGTTCGACCGCGTTTCCGAGTCGCTTACTCACGGTAAAGCCGAACCGTGAGACCTGTGTCTGGTTCGGCCGAGCGTTAAGAACCAGTACGGCATCCGCCCAACTCCTTCCTCCCCGCCTGACAGCCGCAAAGTCGGAAGTCTTCCTCAACCTGTTAAGCCGATTTAGCGTCACTCGCTCCACCAGCTAAGTTTACGCCCGACCGACTGCGCGGTTGAGGGGAGTGTGGGTGGCGCCAGTATCCGACCGACTACGATCAGACCGTCAACTTGTGACGGCCCTTGAACGTTCTCCTCTTGAGAACATTTCGGCCGGACTTGGTGCTCATTCTCGCTCTGAAGCCATGCACTCGGGCACGGCGTCTATTTCGCGGCTGATAGGTTCGTTTTGGCATATTTAAGCAACCTTAAGTTGATCGAATTATAGTGACTGGCAGAAATGAGTGTCAATTTAGGGCCGTCGATTGAGATGGCAGAGAGGAGGACGGGGGAGAATAAAATGACAGGTTCGAGACCTGCCCCAAGCCCCAGTGTTCGACCTAAGTTGTGGGTAGATGTGCTGTATCTCCAGTCCGGTGCTGCCAGATCGGGATTCGAGCGGCCATGTCCCTGACACAGTTTACCAGAGATGCTGACTCCGGCTTCTGCAGGAACGCTGGACCGACGGGAAGCGTCGCCGGATCGTAAATGTCCATGAACGGACCGTGGTACGGCGAGTGGGGCTCGAAAGTACTGACGTATATCGCGAACGGCCTGTCGCTGTTGGACGCTATGAATTCTGTCGATCGGTCACCGAGGAACGAATCCAACTGATGCCCTTCCGGCACATCATGATGAAGACGATGTTTGGGTTGTCCGGCATATAACATTTCCCTGCTTCGGAGGCCTGAGCAATTACTCCCTGGGCAGTTGGCCTCGCAAGAAAACCTTGAGTAGCGCCTCGTTGGCAGCGCTGGTCAGCCTGCGGTTGATCTGACCATCCTTGCCAATAAAAAATGTCGTAGGCAGCGAACGGACCTCGTAGGCCCGTACAATTTCGTTGGTCTGATCCAGTCCGACTGGATACGTAACCCCGGCCTCCTCAGCGAAACCCTGCGCGTCCTCTAGCGTGTCCGACATCGCTACACCCACGAAAACCACGTCTTTGTCTCGGTACTCATTCCACATGGTTTCGAAGAACGGCATTTCCCACCTGCATGGCGGACACCACGACGCCCAGAAGTTCAAGACAACAACCTGGCCTTCCAATTCGGACAGCCTAAGCATGTCGCCATCGAACGTTTCAATCTCAAAGTCCGGTGCAGCCTTGGACTCTGTCTGCGCTCGGCTCTTGATGATCCTTGGTGTCGGAGCCGGAGTCGCCGTCACGGTCGGCACGGGTGGAGTCGTGGGCTCAGGAGTTGGGGGTGGTGGTACAGGCGTCGGTTCGGGAGTGACCGTAGGCAACTCTGGTACAGCCGACGGTGTCGACGTCAATGAATCTGGGACAGGCGACTGAGAGCAGGCAACCGTAAGACACGTGACCAAAAGCACAAGGACAGCTAAAGGCGTTTTCATCGTACACTCACTCTTGAGCCGGACCAACATATCGAGATTATAGCGGAATCCGGGATTCGTGCGACCGGCTTGAGACTATCCAGCCCGCGCTTGACCGAAAGAAAGTACGTCACTATTATCCAACCAACTCACCAGTCCACCACAGCCGGTCACCATTGCGTGTCACCAATAGCCTACGATAGCCGCACATCTCTGCTCAGGTGGAACGACTACCTGACCGGTAGGACATGCACACTAAAGATCGCCGACTCAGACGCTGCATCCTCAGTAAGCGCCCTGGCGGCGAAGTATCTGACCGGCGTTGATCCTATTTCCCTGGCCGATAATGGCATGATCTTGCCTGAGTCAGTCGCCTCTCTATTGGACATCCAGGACGTGGTCCACTCGATCACTGACGAGGGCAGGCTATCCACAATAGGGCCGGGAACCGTTTTTAGATCTGGCGTCCGCGAGTTATCACCGCAGGACGTCCTTCCTACTACATCTGCCAGAGTCCGGGACTCCGAGGTGGACTTCATCGACCTGACGATAGACCGCAGTGAGACAGGCTACCCGCGTAACTGGGCAGGGTTCAACAGACGCCGATGGGAACGCCATGCGGACGATTTCCTGTCTTTCGTGGAGAGCTCGGTGCGAGGTTTGGGGGAGCCCTACGATCATGACGTACTTGCGCTGGACAGCCACGATGCCCGGGTCGCGTTTCTGAAGAGGGTTGCAAAGGCCATCTGGGACAGCCCATTTGAGAACTACTCGCGTTTCACGGGACGTCGGCTGCGATACAAGACGGGGGATGAGGCGCTCATAAGCATCATCGAGGGACGTGGCGCAATCTGCTCGGAGAAAGTGCAGGCCCTGAAGTTTGTGACAGGTCGATACGGATTCGAGTCTCACTACGTATTCGCTGGCCCGGATGCCCCAGGCCCCGTCCCGCTGGACCGGCTCAGGCACGCCCTGGACACATTCGACTTCCGCGGTGCTGGACCAGCTATGCGATACTGGCAGCACATGGCGCTGGAGTTCCTGGTCGATGGCGAGCACGTGATGGTTGACGCCACAAACGGGAACATTCCGTTCATGTTCAAACGAGGCCCTGAGGTAGTGCAGATTCTAAATGCAGAGCATCCGCGAGCGGTTACCTTGAGGATGGGAACATACCCGGAGGAGTTCTACTACCACCGTGCGCCCCGGGATCTGGCCCTCGACCTGTGCTACGCAATGGAGCACTTCATACCCGAGATTGACCTCGTTCAGGTGTTCGACAACGAACTCGGCCTCGCGATAACACCCGAATTCCTTGTGTCTCCCCTACCCTACGCGTCGGATGCCGAGTTCGACGCTCTGGTTGAGATGTACGAGCGCCTGGCGGAGCCAAGTGGACTCGCCTTCGATGCAGACGCAGAGTGGAGGCTCGATGGGCCGGTGGGCTCGCAGTTCCGAGAGGTCGAACCCACTGCTTCCGAGCTAGTATTGGACTCATACGAGCATCTTCTCGACCGTTATGACCAGTTCGAGGATAACCGTCACGAAATGGGCCTCGCTATCGTCCGCCTCAGTGCCAGCTAATGATCCAGAGAGTCCGGCCTAGCAACCACACAGACCTCCTCTTACAGGCAGTAGCCAGCGCGCGCCAGTCCCGTTTCTGGAGTCAGAAGCTGGGTGACCAGCCAATTAGATCGCAGGCAGATTTCGACAGGCTCCCCTTCACCTCAGTCGACGAGTACCGGACGCAGAATTTCGACTCGGTGATTGCCGAGCCCGACGGCATAGAGTGGATACCCGGCCCGTGGCTCGGACAGTCGGCTGATCGAGTTCCAGTTGCAGAGGGGCCGGACGAAGCGCAGGTGCGAATCGAGCTGATGGCCGATGCAATCGGGCCGTCGCTGCCCGAGGACGTCGTCGGCTCAAGCGCGCTGGTGATAACTGCGGGGAACCGCCGCCACTTCGGGGCCGAGATATGCGCGGTGCTGGTGCGTATGGGCGTTCAGGCACACCTGGTAACCGACGAGGCAACCGATAGGATTGAAAGTCTAATCCGAGCCTTCGAGCCAGACGTGGTAGCCGCACTTTCCTGGGCAACTGACCTGAAGGCTCTTCCTGACACAGTCACTGGTATTGTCACTGCGGGACGTGGGGCATCCTCTGATGGGAAACGGCACGTTGACCTGTTCATTCAGAACGAACTGGGAGTCTTGGGCGCCTCCGTTGGGTCCGGCAGCTACATACTGAACCATCATAGGTTTAACTTCGAGGAGTCGCCCGAGGGAACCTTGTCAGTGACACCTTACTACAGTAGGGTTCAGCCGCTCGTTCGGTTGGATACCGGGATGCCCGCGTCTGTGTTAAATTGAACTCATGGATCGCTTTCGGACAGGCGAATTGATCTCGACCGAGGCTCTGGTCGCGCTGAATGTCCCAGAGACGCCGGCATACGTGTACTCCGAGTCCATACTACGCAGCACAGCAGCAGACGCGCTCGCCCTGTCCTCATACGCTGGTTGCAGGCTGCTCTACACCCTGAAGCCGTGTGGCCTGGCTGGAGTTATGAAGACCATCGCACCCTACGTCCACGGATTCGCGGCGAGCTCCGTGTTCGAGGCCAGACTCGCCCGAGAGGTCGCGCTGGAAGGACACAGCCTCCACTGCTACTCGCCAGCGTTCTCTTCCAATGACATAGATGAACTGCTGTCGATCGTCGACTACCTCTCGGTCAACTCTGCTACCCAACTGGAGATGGCGGCGGCGCTGAGCCACGGTACGGCCTCCATCGGATTGAGAGTCAATCCCGAGATGGGGTTCGCAGCCGATACTCGCTACGATCCCAGTCGTCCTCATTCCAAGCTCGGCGTACCGAGGTCGGACTTCCGAAGTCTTCTAAGCACATCACACATCCTCTCCCAGATAGAAGGGATACACGTACACAATAACTGCGAGTCCGAAGACCTGTCTCAACTAGCAGCAACAGCCGAGTCAGTCGTGGACGTTCTGAGAACGTTGGATCACCCAACTTGGGTGAACCTCGGCGGTGGCTACTACTTGGGATCCGACATCAATCCAGAGCCTCTGAAACATGCTGTGCAGAGTCTAGCCTCGGAGTTCGGAGTAACGGTTTTCATAGAGCCCGGGACTGCGCTGGTCCAACAGGCGGGTATGCTTGTGTCGGAAGTGCTGGACGTCTTTGAAAGTGGCAGCAGGCACATTGCCTTAATCGATGCGTCTACAAGTCACATGCCAGAAGTATTCGAGTACGAGTTCACCCCTACCTTGGCCGGGCTTGACGAGGGTAGCAATTGCAATACGATTCTGGCAGGCAAGTCATGCCTGGCAGGGGACGTGTTCGGCGAGTACAGTACTCTGGAACCGCTTAGGGTGGGCGACCGCGTGGCTATCATGGACGCCGGCTCGTACAGCCAGGCCCGAGCGGCGCCGTTCAACGGCATACCCATACCCTCCAGCTATATTCTGCGAGAGGACGGTCGGTTCGAAATGCTGGCAGCCTACGGGTACCAGGACTTTGCGGCTCGAAATGGGATGGTCGCCGTTGCGTTTGCTTGAACGCGCCGCGACCATTTCCCCGAGGCACTTGGACTTCGGGGCGATTGAGTCCGAGATCACGAGTGCTCTGGACAAGAGCGACACGGCAGTCCGGTTCGCAGTTACGAAGTCGGGGCGTGGCGGATGGGAATGCGAGTTAGGCGTGATTCACGGGTCGTCCCCCGGCTGCCCGACGCCGCTCTTCAAGTTCCGTCGGCGCGGCCTTGAGGCTCAGGACAGATTCAATATCGTGATGGTAGTTCCCACTGGGATCGGCGCGGAACTCGGTGGTCACGCCGGGGACGCAACCCCGGCGGCAATCGCACTGGCGCAGGTGGCCGACACGTTGATAACGCACCCAAACGTCGTTAATGCTTCCGACATTAACGAGCTCCCTGGGAACGGCATCTACGTTGAAGGGAGCGTGCTTGCGCGGCTGTTGATGGGCACAGTGGGGCTGAGCCCGTCCCGCGCGAATCGCGTACTCGTGGCGCTGGACGCCTCATACAACGAGCGCTACGCCGCGTACACGGTTAACGCCGTGAACGCGGCGAGGTCCACCTATGGCCTGAACTGCGTTGGAATCGAAAGAATTGAGCCACCGTTGAGGCTCTCAGCCGGATACACCACGACAGGTCGCGCTTCAGGCTCTGTGGAAGGTTTCGACGGGCTCATCGACCTTCTGCAGCACAGGCGGGACGCGTACGATGCGGTCGCGGTCGCGTCGGTGGTGGAAGTCCCTCAGCAGTACCATTTCGACTATTTCACGAGCGGCGGGGAGATGGTCAATCCGTGGGGAGGAGTCGAGGCACTTCTGACCCACGCTGTTTCATCGTTCATTGAAGTTCCCACGGCGCACGCGCCTATGATGGAGTCGGATGACATCGCTGCTGTGGATCCGGGAATCGTCGACGCCCGTATGGCAGCCGAGGTGATATCGATAACTTTCTTCCAGTCCGTACTCAAGGGGCTTCAGCGCTCCCCTCGCATCGTCACTGAGGAGTCGGAATTCAGCCGTCCAGACGTCATGACAGCAGAAAACGTCTCATGCCTGGTTATGCCGGAGGGCTGTCTCGGCTTACCAACGCTGGCCGCTCTGCACCAGGGCATACCCGTCATCCAGGTTCGCGAGAATCGGAACTTGATGAGAAACGACCTTTCCGCCCTTCCTTGGAGACCCGGCCAATTCTTCGCAGCTGATAACTACTGGGAGGCCACCGGCATTGCCGCCGCGCTCAAGGCAGGCATAGACCCGGACTCCGTCCGAAGACCGATCAAGACCATGCGCGCACACATCGATGACCACCCAACCCGGTGAGTCAGCCATACGACTAGTCGGCACCCCGTCGATTGCAGAGGTCGAGGCTCTGCGCGGGATGATGTTGTACTGTCTTGATCACTTTCCGACATACCAACACCTGTTCCGGACGGCCGGGTTCGAGCGAGGCTCAATTCTGTCTGATGACCCTTTCGGAATTCTCCGCAAACTGCCCACTATCGATTCCGAGCATGTGCGTCGCCTGAGCGCAGAGGCCCTGTCTGCTGCCAGGACGATCGTCGATACTGAGACTTCCTCCGGTACGGCCGGTGGCAGGAAGATTCGATTCATTACGCACGAAGACAACTTGGCCGAGCACGAGTTTCTGGCTCGACTTCTGTCTGTCGCAGGCGTTAAAAGAGACGACAGGGTAGCCTGCGTCGATACGGACCCGGCAGCAGTGATGGTATCGTTCCCCTGGGCCTGCGAACTGCTCGGAACCACGGAGTCATATTGCGTGAGCACCGGGAATCGCTTCGACAGATGCCTAAGCCTACTTGAACGTCTCCAACCCACAGTATTGATAAGTGTGCCATCGATCATCCAACGGGTATTGGACGAGGACACTGGAGGTACGATCGAGTCCGTTCGCGCGGTCATACATATCGGTGAAGGAATGAGCCGGACCACGCGCGCGAGGGTTGCCAGTGCGTTTGGCGCTGAAGTCTTCTCGTACTACGGATCCAGTGAGACATCGGCAATTGGAATCGAATGCGTCGCCCATGAGGGCGTACACTTGATGACATCGCGCCACGTCTTTGAGTTGGACACAGCCGGGCATCAGGACACCCAGGGCGAGCTAATTGTCACGACGCTAGCTCAGCGTGGGCTTCCCCTTCTAAGATACAAGCTCGGAGACATGGTCCGGTTACGCCGGGGATGCTGTGGCTGCGGACTCGATGACCCAAGGGTCGATGTGCTTGGACGTTCAGACCCGTTCGCCTCAATTCTTGGGTCCAAGATTCATCACGGCGCTATTGTCAGCACCCTACACAGCGCTGGCCTGGATGGACCAGTTCAGGTCGTACTCGACATCGCAGATCGTCTGGAAGTAATGATCCTGCGAGTATCAGACACCAACGCCTGCATCGTGGATTCCATGCGCAAGGCAATACTGGCCGACCACGCCGACATGGAATTCCTGGTCGCCAGCGGCCTGCTGGAAATCCGGTTCGATCTCCGGCCTTCTCGCGAGCTTCTTGTAGAGCGAAAATCCGACAAGCTGATCGACCTTCGGAGCACAACGTGAACCAGGCACTCGGACGCCCGATTCGTTCCGAGCCAGCACTTAGCCTGGCTCAAGCCGTGGAAGTTGCGCGCCGCTTACGGGAAAGGGGATCCGAGTCACTTTCCGACACGGACCTGGAAGCGCTTCTACACTACTCGGCTGCTGGCGCACTTTCAGGGGAATGTACAGACAGTCGCATCGCTGACGCGCTCGCGGCGGTGGACACTGCCGTCCGAAGACGGGTGGGCATCTGGCGGGCCGCCACGTGGCTTCCGGGCGATCTCTACGGCAAGATCAAGTGCGCAAGAGCGCGGGCGGATGATGCGCTCTTGCCACCGCGTGCTTGGACAGGACGACAGCGTTCTCAGTCGAACGAGGATGCGGCGTGCCTTGCACTAACAGAACTGCTCTCAAAGCTGAGGACCCAACACCCTACTGAAGTCAGGTTGACTGCCGACTTCTATAAGTTACTCGAATCAGTTGATGACGCCGGCTGCCTGCGGTTCACGCCTACTGAGCAACAGCTTACCGCAGCGACGTTGCTGCTCCGCAACTTTATCGTGGAGATGGACGCAGGTGAGGGTAAGACGCTCGCGTCTGTAATGGCCGCCGCGGTGTTCGCAGCATCTGGACGCAGCGTGCACATTCTCACGGCGAACGACTACTTAGCCAACCGCGACTGCGATGCCCTGGCGTCAGTGCTTGAATCGTTGGGACTTACAGTAGGACTAGTTATCGACGGTATGGACAGGCAGGACCGAGAATTCCAGTATGCGGCCCAGATCGTGTTTACCACCGCGCGCGAAGTCGGCTTCGACTATCTGCGGGATAGCGTAGCCGAGTCGTTTGACCGGCGCGTGAACCCAACCTTCGACGTCGCAATTGTTGACGAGGCGGACCACCTGCTCATTGACCAGGCCAGGACACCACTGATTATCTCCGGTGATAGGATCCCTGAACCAGTGCTCGGGCCGGACCTGGAGGCCCTTGCTATCGAATTGATAGAGAAGCAGTCGGTCTCTATCGATGCGCTATACCAGAACCTGGCGCTAGAGGCAAAAGATCTCTCCCAGAATCTAGCCAAGATACTGCTGGCCGGCGGATTAACCCCCAGACTGGAGTCCGAGCTGGACAGGCAGGGCATCTCCACACGCCAGGTCTTTAGCGACCTCTGGCGTCTGAACGACGAGGACGAAGGCAGCCCGCTGGAGCGAGACCTCCTATTCGCAATCGACCCAGATCGGTCGACGCTACGACTGACTGAACAAGGTTGGGGGGAAGTGTACGGTAGGGTCGACGGCCCAGTATCCGCCTTCGGGACGATCCAGGCTCTGAGGGCGAGGGTTCTTCACGACGCCGGAACTGACTATGTACTGGACCAGGGCGACATCACTCTCGTAGACCGGCTCGATGGGCGACCAATGTTTGCCCATCGTTACATGCACGGCCTCCACGAGGCGCTTGAGTCCAAAGAGGGCCTGGACCGCCACAATCGCGCGGACGCTAAGGCGCGCACCTCGATAAGGGCGCTAATGTCGAACTACGAGACCGTCGCCGGACTGACAGGTACCGCAATGGAGGCGGCGGACAGCTTCGCTCGCGAGTACGATATCCAGACCGTCCGGGTTCCCGCTGAATCCAAGTCCCGCAGGACGGACATGGGCGCGGAGGTCTTCTTCGACCGAGACGAACACATTGAGCGCGTTGTAGAGGAGGTCGCACATTGGCACAGCCTCGGGCGTCCAGTGTTGGTCACGACCGGAAGCGTGCGAGAGTCTGCTACTTTCAGCACAGCCCTGGTTGAACGGTCCATACTTCATGGTCTTCTCAATGCCGAGAACGCCGAATCCGAGTCCGAGATAGTCGCCCGCGGAGGTGAACTCGAAGCAGTCACAATCTCGACAGGCATGGCTGGCCGGGGCACCGATTTCGTCGTCGACCACGAGGTGGATTCGATGGTAATCAAGAGAACCGTCACACTTGCGCGGAGAATGTTGGAACGAGGTCGGTCCGCAACATTTGTATGCCCTTCCCACGAAGAATCCGAGGCGCTATTGCATGCCTTGAACGAGGTCGAAGGCATCGAAGCGCAAGTGCGGAACTCCACGTCCATGTACGAAGTCGTAGTGAGCCCCCTCCGGTCTGGTCCGACGACCGAGCAACTATTGTCGTTCGGACTCGGCCTGGTGGTAATCATCACTTCGCTCCCAAGCTCCGCAAGGGTAGAACGGCAGACACGGGGAAGAACCGGACGGCAGGGAGCTTTCGGAGCCTCCAAGGTTGCTGTGTACATCAACGACCCTGCCCTGGCGTTCTCCAGGCGTCAGGGAGACATCGTCAAATTGAGCAGAACTGCAAGGGGGACTGTCGAGGGTCCTGAAGTCAGCCAAATACTGCGACATGTCCAGGCCGACGCGGAAACGCAGAGCGAGGCAGTTACACGGGCACTGTCCCAGTACGAGACACTCGTGGAAAGCGAGTCGCGAGCCCACTACGCTACCCGTGTGGAAATGATGAGTTCCCACCAACTGCCTTCCCTACCAACTAGAATGATCTCCGATTGGGCCATGCGCAGGACAGCAGACCTCGACGATCAGCGGACAGACTACGAAACGAGGTTTGCGATCGTCTCCGATGGCCTGTGGCATCAATACGGCATCGATATTGGCACGTCGGCCCACTTAGCCCCGACAGAGGTCAGACAGGACCTGGAACTGAAAGTGCGCAGTCAACTGTCACTCCATCGCGATCGGCTGGGCGCGAAACGATACGTACTGGCAGTCGCCGACTGTCGGTTGAGAGCCGCGGACGACTTGTGGCCCGCGCGTCTGGGTGAGATGCAGGAAATGGCGCTGACCCTTGCACTGGGCGCAACATCACGACACGCTGCTGTGACTGAGCTCGCAGAGCAGCTCTCCAGCACACGAGCCGACTTCTGGGCAGGCGTGGACGACAGGGCGCTAAGGGCAATGCTCGACGGTAGTCACATTGCAGATCGCGATCGGATGGACGACAATCACATTGAGCAGCTCCCTGACGAACTTGAAGCCCTGCTTCGGTGATAGACTGTTAACAGAGCGAATGAAAAGGACCTCATGAGGGTACCGAAATTGAAGAAGATCAGGCGAACCAAATCTACGATGGCCATGCTGGCTGGTGTCTCGCTGCTGGCAGCGCCGGTGGCGGCCGCATGCGGCTCGGGACCCAGCTATGAGGACTGGGCCGCAACCGATGGCGCTGCGGGCCGGATCAACTTGGACGAGGTGCAGGAGGCGTTTAAGAAATCGAACAGCGCTACGGATTTCGAGAAGCGCGTCAACGAGATATACGAGGGCGATGGCATCGTCATTATACGAGTCGAACAGGACGGCAGCAAGACAACTCTGGAGGGATGGGAAGACCTCGACAAGTCAAAGGAAATCGAGGACGCGAACGACGACCGGCTCTTCTCTATTGTCAAGGACAACGATCAGCACGAGATGCGCGGCTACGGCTCCAACGGCTACTATCACAACTCCTTTGGAGCCGGCAACTTCCTGTTCACGTACATGATCCTGAGCAGTTTTGGCCCTCGCTATGCGTACTACACTCCTGTGACGAGGTACGACTCTATAAGCCGGAATCGCTCAAACTACAGAAACGGCGCCAGCTACCGCAACCAGGTTTCGAAGAACACCAGCTACTTCAACAAACAGAAGTCGTTCGGCGGTTCCAGTTACGATCAGGCATCAAAGAACGTGAGTTCATCGAGACAGTCGTACCTGAACTCCCAGCGTTCCACAGGAAACTTCAAGTCGAGCGCAACCGGCGTGCGATCAAGTTGGGGCGGCAGCACTCGCGGCAGCTCATTTGGGCGGTCGAGCTCGGGCTTCACAGGCGGAGGCGGAACGCTCCGACTGATCGGGTTCCAGAGGGCGAGCCTCCGGCCTAAATCGCGAAGAACAGGATCAGGCTGACGCTTATCAGCGCGGCGCTCTCAATGAATGCCGCTCCGAGGTTCCGGTCCACCGCAAGTTCATCTGCGAGCCGTACGTGCGGAAACAGCACCTTGTCCACGACGAACCTGACGGCGTACAGCAGAATAAACCCAACCGCCGCGTAGGTTACAAAGCCTGCGATGCTCTCCGTCCAGCCGACGAACTCGCCAAAGACCGCCTTGAATACGACGATGCCAATCGCGATCAGATTACCTGCAAGCGCGACTCCCACAGCAACGTTGTCGGCCTCGATCTGCTCGTGGATGTTGAAAGAGGTCGTCCACTCGTAGACCAGTGTGTAGAGAATCAGCGCAGCCAAGCCGAGCACCAGGAAGGCAACGGCAGTCTCTGGTCCGCCACTGTCGCCTGATATGGCGCCTGCGATTATCAGACCAACGGCCACGTACACGGCAAACTCCACCGCGCCAGTACCGGCATTATGGTCTCTGATGATCTCTTCCTCTGTGCTGAAGTCACGCAGCACCAGTTTATCGACGACGATGCGGGCTATGTTGAGCACGACAATTCCGGCAATCGAGTACGCAAACACCAGACCGACGTCCTGCCAGTACTCGGCAGTAAAGCCTAGACTGTTGTCTGCAACCACCAGGAACGGCTGATAGAGACCGCCGAGAAACACGAGGATCACGCCAAAGTAGTATCCTGAGATGCTCACCGCGAGGGCGACATTGTCTTTCTGGTTAAGCTGCTCCTGGATCCGATAGGGAGTGAGAAAGTCCTGGGCAAACCTGGCGATAGCGAGCACGACCACTCCCATCGCGACATAGACCAGCCCTCGGGGGATCTGTTCGAACACGTCCACGAATGCTTCAATCATCGCACGCCTTTCGTTCTACTTGTGATAGACGGTAACCACATGGGGAGACACGGTGATGGAAACGTAAACCTCAAAGGGAAGACCCTCCCACTTGACCACCGACACCCCACCCTCCTCATCCTCTCGAACAAACTCCCATAGCCAGAAGCCTTGGTCGTCTTCGTTGTAACGGACCTCGTAGCTGTTCCGGTAGTAGTACCTGTGACCGTCGAATTCGATGCTGTTTTCGAGCGACTTATGCTCGTCCCAGGCGACCAGGGTATCGTAGTCGAGGCCCACGGCAGACAAGCCAATCGGCCTATCCTGCAAGACGGCAGAGATGTGCAGGCCATCATGATCGGACCACTCGACGGATGCTCGCCGCTCGCCGTCCACTACAGAAAGCTCGAACGACTCTCCGTATCCAGACTCCAGCTTCGCAATACGCTCGACTAGCAGGTAGCCGTCTTCTCCAGTCTCCCACAGCCCCGGGATAAATACCACGTCCCCGATGCGTGCGGAGCGTATCGAGTCGTCCGACGGCGCTTCGCCAGACGGCTTCTTTCGACCCTTGCCAAATAGTGATCTGAGCATGGTTTCCTAGATCGGCTGCGGTGTGTGGCTCTTCCAGCGATTGATGGCCGCTTGGGCGCGGGGGCTGATCGCATTCTGTACGCGGACGTTGAGCAATGCAGGCCTGTCAAGCCTGATTGCCCGCTCAATCGCCGAGTCGAGCTCGTCGGGGTGCTCGATCAACTCCCCGTGTCCTCCCAGACCCCGCACAACCTGATCGTACCGGGAGGGCAAGAGATCGGTAGCGACAGCCTTGCCGTACACTCCAACCTGGATCTGCCGGTCTATGCCCCACGCCGAGTCGTTCCCCATGATTCCGACGATGGGCAGGTTGTGCCGGACCGCGGTATCGTACTCCATCGCGTTGAACCCAAATGCTCCATCTCCGGTGAACATGAACACTCGGCGTTCGGGGTAGGCGGCCTTGGCCGCTATCGCGGTCGGCAAAGCCTGCCCGAGCATCCCCAACGGCGGCAGATACCACCAGGTCTTGGGTGAGAGTGCGGGCGAATAGGCCCTTCCAAAGTGACAGAAATCGCCACCGTCGTAGGAGACAATGTCCTCTGGGCCGACATGGTACCTGACCGCCTTGTGGACGAATGTCGCGTGCATCGGCGACTCGTTCAATGCCAGGGATTCGAGCTCCCCTTGCTGAGCCACCCGCTCATCGTTGAGTCGAGATAGCCACGGCAGATCGCCCCACTTACGTTTGGATGCCTCTTCGGCCATCTGGCGCGCGACAGCCTCAACGTCACCGTGTATCCCCACAGCGACACCTCGGTTTCGGGCGATCTCAGCTGCTGAGGGGTCGATCTGGATCACCTTTGCGTCTTGAGCTATGGTCGGCGGCATCGCGTATCCGACAATGAGGTCCTGCTTCCGTCCCATGAGAACGACTGCGTCCGCCTCCCTGAGCAGCCTCGCCGCGCGATTGAGACCCGAGTCGAAGAATCCATAGCAGTATGGGTGGGCATCCGACACCAGGCCCCTGGCGTCGCCTTCAGTCATAAGTGGGACACGGGTAGTCTCGATCAGTGATTCAAGGGTGTCTCCAGATCGTGCGTAGGCGCCCGCGCTGCCGACAATTATCAGCGGCCTCTCAGCTTCGTGGAGTATGTCAACAGCATCGCGGATCCGGTTCGCAGACGCAGCGGGAGCCCCAATATCCCGATACTCAGCCGGACTGTAGAATGCCACCTCATCTTCAGGTACGAGCTGCTGCTGAACATCCACCGGGATTGTCAGACGCACTGGCCCGCGCCGACCCTCGTAGGCGACCCGGAGGGCGGTCGAGATCATATCGGCTATCCGACGAGCATCGGTGACCATCCAACTGCCCTTGGTCACAGGTAGCGCCATTCCGATCTGGTCTATCTCCTGCATCGCGCCGCGGCCCAGCTCCAGCAACTCGGCACACCCGCTGATGGAGAGTAGAGGACTGCCTGAGTGCATGGCATTGGCCAGACCGGGTATGGCATTGGCGAATCCGGGCGTCGTGTACATTGCAACACCCGGCCGGCCGGTGATCCGTCCCCAGGCGTCCGCCATATGGACGGCAGCCTGCTCGTGTCTGGTATCTATGAATCTGAAGTCTCCATCGGCCATCACGTCCAGGACTGGAAGGATGTGATCCCCAGCGAGGGTGAATACAGTATGGACTCCTTCCAAGCTCAGGGCCCTGGCAATCAGCTCGCTGCCACTAACCATCCGCGACGCGGTCATAGGAAACTCCGACTCTCTTCAGAACAATCGACGGAGCTATTTTATAGACGCCGCTGAAGTTTGCCAATGTAAGCAAGTGAATGTCCTCGTGATTCATTGCGAGCCAGAGACCTTTTGCAATTCTTTAACGGGTTGCTATAATTTCGAGCGGCGGAAGAGTTGATAGGTAGTCGACACTGGGGATTCGTCTAGTGGTAGGACGACAGACTCTGGATCTGTAAGCAGAGGTTCGAATCCTCTATCCCCAGCCACTCACATACCACCTAAAGGCGATTCCCAAGCCCTCATATGTGTGTGGCGCGTTCGTCTAGCGGCCTAGGACACCACCCTCTCAAGGTGGAGACACGGGTTCGAGTCCCGTACGCGCTACCATCCTCTTGGTGGGTCTACCTTCACCTAAGCTCTGGCCATGCGTCCGCCTATGCGGGATGTACCCTGTTTTAGGGCCAGCGCGAGTATGAAGAACGCTGTCGCCGAAAGCGCCATGACCGGACCGGACGCAAGGTTATAGTGGAAGGATATGTACAGACCGATTACCGCCGATGCCACACCAATGGCGGCCCCGACGGCCATTGCCAATGTGAAGCGTTGAGTAAGTAACTGAGCGGCTGCCGCGGGCGTTATCAGCATCGAAATCACAAGCACTATGCCAACCGCTTGCAGAGCGATCAGGATCACGACAGCCAACAGCACGAGTAGCACGTAGTCCAGAACTTGGGTCGGCAAGCCCATAACCGAGGCCCCCAGCGGATCGAACGTGGCGAACACCATCTCCTTGTGGAGCGCAAAGAGAAGCACCACAACGACGACCGCCAATGCGGCAGTCACCAACACATCGTCTCGTGACACTCCTAGCACTTGACCTAGTAGAACGGATTCCAGACTGACCTTTAGCCCTCGCGCCGCGGTCAGCAATGTAAGGCCCAGCGCGAACAGGCCGGCAAACAGAATGCCTATCGAGGTATCTTCACTAAGGCCCGTGCGTTTCGACAGGAAGCCAATCAGCAGTGCGAACGCAATGGCGTTGGGGACCAGAATGATCCATTCTGAGGAGATGACCGCCACTAGCAGGGCAGCGACAACCAGTCCAGGGAGCAGAGAGTGGGCCAAGCCATCGCTCATGAACCCAAGACCTCTGACTACGACGTACGCGCCGAGTACCGGACACATTATTCCGACGAGAATGGAGACGAACAGTGCCCGGACCATGAATCCGTACTGGAAGGGCGCAACTGCCGCTTCAGTGATGATGTCCATCTATAGCTCTTCCATGA
The DNA here is from genome assembly GCA_034428835.1 of Dehalococcoidia bacterium. GTDB lineage: Bacteria > Chloroflexota > Dehalococcoidia > Lucifugimonadales > UBA1123 > VXRN01. The sequence continues at coordinate 25,024 of DAOUHG010000172.1, read as the reverse complement.
ACGGACCCGACACCATGCGGCCCGTACATTTCTATCAGTACCTCGGGGGTCAGCACCTCTCCAGGAGCCCCGCAAGCGCAAACCCGGCAGTTAATGCAGAGACACTCGTCACAGTAGTGAGCGACGTGGCCAATGTCGTGAGACGACAACAGAATTGTTCGTCCCTGGTCCCTCAGTTCGTGAAGCACTGTGACCAGCGCCTCTTGCGATGCGATATCAACACCACTGAAAGCCTCATCGAGTAGTAGAACGTCCGCTCCCTGGGCCAGCGCCCGCGCGACGAACACCCGCTGGCGCTGGCCGCCCGACAGGTTGCTGACCAGAGACGATCTTCTGTCGAGCATCCCCACCTGCTCTAACGCGGCCTCGGCGGCCTGTCTGTCCTCACCGCTGGGCCTGCGCAGCCATCCAATCTTCTTGGTCCTGCCCTGCATTACCACGTCCCAGACGCTCATTGGCACACGCCAGTTGACGTTCTCGTGCTGGGGGACGTAAGCAACCAGTCCTCGCGCATCGTCGACCGGCCTTCCATGAATCAGAACCTGCCCCTCGTCCACCTGAAGTAGGCCCACGATCGCGTTGAACAGGGTGCTTTTGCCGGCTCCGTTTGGACCAACAACACCCATCAGACAATTGGGGCCTGCGGTGAACGTCACCTGGTCTAGTACTAGAATGCCGCCTCTGTAAACCGTAACTCCCTCGGCCGCCAGCGGGGCGGGCGTCTCCGCCCGATCCTCGATTTGTAAGTGGCCGGGTTCTACGGTTACGGATTGTGTGGTAGTTTGCATCGTCTGACCTGATTTCAGTCCATTGTGACCATGCCAGCACCAGTCGTGCCGTTTTCGGGCCGATACAGTGGCACCTTATTGCGACATAATATCATACGAATTGGTGTCCGTCACAATCACCCCTTGGCTGCAGTCACCCACAGAATGAGACTGCGTGTAGGAGAGTCCGCAGGGAAGTCCAGACCGTAATTTGCCATGCCAAAAGTACAGACGGGCAGCCTAACGGACAACTGCCTGCTCTTTCATGAAACAGTTGACATTGAGCATGATGTCTGTTAAAAATCGGACACCTTCCCGAGCTTTTGTCTCGGGTAGCGTTAGTGAATTGGCCCGATCACCGATTATATAGACGGTTGCATGGACATGTTTGGCTCGCTGTTGGGTGTCTTGCGTGGCTATGGAACGATAGGAGTTCAGTGGTATGCGGACGAAAAAGTTCACCTCGTTGGTGATGGTCGTCATGGCGGGTTTGGCCACCGTGGCGCTCACCTTCGGATGTGGGGCTGCGGAAGAACCTGCTGCACCTCGGATAGTTGAGGTGATTAAGGAGGTGCCCGTAGAGAAGATTGTGATCCAGGAGGTCGTGAAAGAGGTACCTGTTGAGAAGGAAGTAATCAAAGAGGTGGAAGTTGAGAAGGTGGTGGAGAAGGAGGTCGTGAAAGAGGTAACCGTGGAGAAGGTCGTGGTCAAGGAGGTGGAGGTCGAAGTCGCCAAAGAGGGAGGCCCGATCACACCTACTGGCACGATAGTCGTGGCGGCTACGTCCATCGCGACGCCGAGCGGTTGGCCCACTTTTGCCCCGAACTGGCAGACGCTCGCCATGACGCGCGTTCAGGAAGCGCTTATGCACGGCGACATCGACAGCAAAGGGATTCTCACGTACCATCCCTGGCTGGCAGAGTCCTGGGAGATGGGTCCGGATCTGGCGTACACGGACTTCAAACTTCGCGAAGGCGTCCAGTTCCACAAGGGTTGGGGCGAGTTGACCGCTGAGGACGTAGCTTGGAGTTGGAACGCCGGGAATCCGGTTCTGACCCCAGAGGCTGTACATGACACCCTTCCATGGCCGGAAGTCGGCAGGCTGGATGCTCTCGGCAAATACGTCGTGAGACTCAACTGGACGCCGTTCGGAGTTAAGGGACTCTTGGCTGCAAGCGACCACACTGAGCCCATCGGCGTCGCGCCAAAGCGGGCGTTTGACGAGAACGGGTCTGAGTGGATGCAGGAAAACATGCTCGGCAGCGGTCCCTATGAAATGGTTGAGTGGATCGCTCAGCGCCATGTGATTGTCACAGCCCGCACGGACCTCGAAAACGTGTGGGACAAGGTCCCCTTCGTGAGAGACTGGCGATACTTGGAAGTCCCTGAGTCCTTCACGCGCGTAGCGCTGATGGAGACCAACGAGGCCCAGATCGGCGAACTTGAGACCAAAGACTGGCCCGCGCTGATCGAGAAGGGATTCAGGAAGATCCCCAATGAGAATATAGCCACGTATCACCTGATGTGGCAGGGCAACTACTGGGAGACCGAGCAGCCCAGGAGCGGAGACCCGCTCGATAGGGACCTTGATACGTCGCTGCCATGGGTCTGCGAGATGGACGACGAGGCTTGCAACGCAACCGCCCGCAAGTGGCGTCAGGCCCTCTTTATGGCGGTTGACCGGCAGGGAATCTTAGATTCGGTGCTCGAAGGCATCGGGAAGGTCGTTCTATCGCCTCAGGCCTACCAGGAATCTGCATTCCTCATCAAGTACGGCGACCGCTGGGGAGACCCGTATGATCCTGAGCGTGCCAAGGAGATCTTCGATGAGTGGGCGATGGAGTGGGAGGCTGCAGGCAACGACCCTGATAAAGTCGTAATTGAACAGTGGACTGGACCGAGTGGTGTCAGAGTTGAGATGGCTGAGGCTATCGGGGCCAACTGGCAGCAGATTTTCGATGTTCCCTCGCTTATCGACAAACAGCCTTATGCGTCTTTCAGACCTAGCAAGATCAACCGGACCGCCAAGGGCATGTACGCTCGCAACTGCTGCGGCAGTACTCCCATGACATGGGATACCGAACAGTGGCACACTGCGCTGACCGCGCCTGGCGGCTATAACGCAGGCGCCGAGTACCCCTTAGGCTCTCGTGTAGCGATAGACAAGAATGCCAACCCGACCGATCAACTAAAGCTGGAAGAGTTGACCATCGAGTGGCTGGACTTCCTATACGAGAACCACCTCGACACCGGCTTGGCACAGGGCGAGAGCGGCTCGATCTACAATCCTGACGCAATCGCATCGTTCCACCCGCGCAGGGGCAGGCAGAGAGCAGTGGGTGGAGTTCCGGATCCTGAGTACGTTCTGCCCACCTACAGGTAGATCGTAGATCTCCTAACACACTTTACATAGTCAACTAGGCATCCCAGGGCAGAGGGGCGAAGGTTCCTCTGCCCGATGGGAGTGCAGGGACAGTTCGCGCCAACGTCTCTTTTTGCTTTTTCGGCTTACAGCAGACCTCCAAACTCTTTGATTTGACATGCAGCCATTGGGAGATTTCGTCTAGCTCTATGATTGGTAAGCGTGCGAACCTAATTGCTCCTGCCCTGATTACCGTTGTCCTGCTCTCGGGGCTGTTAGTCGCCTCTGGTTGCGGTGGCGGTTGGGTGGAAGACACAGGGGAGACCGCGACAGCCCCTGCGGCACGGGCGAGCTCACCCTCGTCCCCATCATCGCCGTCTTCGGCATCATCCCCATCTTTGCCGTCTTCAGCATCGTCACCATCTTCGCCGTCTTCAGCATCGCAGCCGGCAGCCCCGGTAATTGCTCCGACCGGAGTCTCTCAATCCGCTGAAGCTCCAACAACAGGAGCATCCGCGGAGACGATGTTCCGAGGGGACCCGGCCCACACCGGCGTATATGACACCGATGGCCTCACAGAACTCAGCGGCGTCAAGTGGAGATTTGAGACCACGGCTCGGATCGTATCGTCGCCAACTGTCGCCGATGGTGTCGTGTACTTCGGCAGCCACGACTTTCACTTCTACGCAGTCGATGCCGCCACTGGACAGAAGAAGTGGAAGTTTAAGACCGACGCCCAAATCTGGTCCTCGCCTGCTATTGCCGGCGGCGTAGTCTACTTTGGCGGGACGGACTCACATCTGTACGCTCTAAACACTAGCGATGGCAGCGAAGTGTGGAGATTTCAGACTGAAAATAAGGTGAACTCGTCCCCCACCATCGTGGAGGGCGTTGCCTACATTGGAAGTTACGACACACACATGTACGCCGTTGACATTACGGACGGCACAGAGATATGGAAATTCAAGACAGAGCGCAGGATTCATTCATCGGCTGCAGTCGCCGACGGTAGCGTGTACTTCGGCAGCGACGATGGATACATCTACGCCCTGGACGCCAAGACTGGACTGGAGAGTTGGAAATTCGAAGTGGGCGTCGGTCTGCCATCGTCCCCTGCGGTCGCCGACGGAGTAGTGTACTTCGGCGGCAGTTTATTTCTGTACGCACTCGACGCCTCGACCGGTGAAGAGAAGTGGAAGTTCCAAACTGGATCCCGGGTCGAGTCATCGCCCGCCGTGTCAGGAGGAACCGTATACATCGGAAGCGCGGACGGCCACCTCTACGCTACCGACACCGAAACCGGCGAGGAGAAGTGGAAGTTCAAGGCGGATGCACGGGTGGACACTTCTGTGGACTCCTCGGCAGCCGTGACCGGTGACACCGTCTACTTCGGGGCGAGGGACCGCTTCATTTATGCCCTGGACGCTGAGACTGGCGAAATGAAGTGGAGTTTCGAAACCGCGGGCTTTGTAGAGTCCTCCCCCACCGTCGCGGACGGCGTGGTCTACATCGGCAGCAATGACGGTTCCATCTATGCGCTGGAGTAACAATCAGCAATGTCGGAGCCAAGTAAACTGGGAGTAGTCCAATTCGGCGATTCATAATTCGTCGTGCCTTCACGTCGATCCTTGCGCTCATGGGCGCAACGATCGTCATATTCGCGGGTTCCAGGCTGATGGGGGACCCGCTGATTAACCTTCTGCCGCCGGACGCGGGGGGCTTCACGTACGGTTTCAGCCAGGTCGTGTATGAGAGGGAGAAACGACGCCTTCACCTGGAGGACCCGGTGCCTGTCCAATACGCGTACTGGGTCGTCGACGCCGTCCAGGGCAATCTTGGATATGACCTGACAAACAAGCGTCCGATTGCCCCGGTCATCGTGGAGAGGCTTCCGCACACGCTGCAGCTTGCGTTCGCGGCATTCATCGTCGCGACCATTGTAGGATTGCCTCTCGGCGTTCTCTCGGCGGTCAAACGGGGTAGCATCTGGGACCTCGCCGGACGAATGTTTGCGGCTCTCGGGATCGCTACGCCGACGTTCTGGGGTGCGATGGTGGCAATACTGATATTTTCCGTCATGCTCGGCTGGCTACCCACCGCTACGAAGGGCGAAGGCTTTGCTATTCGCAACTTCATAATGCCCACGCTCGTGCTGGCGACCCACGCCATGGCCGGATACCTGCGCCTGATGCGATCTGCCATGCTTGATACCTTGGACTCCGAGTACGTCAAGCTGGCCCGTGCAAAGGGCGCTAGGAATCGAACTGTCATCTGGAAGCACGCGTTCAAGAACGCGGCCCTTGTGCCCCTAACCTACGCGGGGCTTCTACTGGCGGGTTTCATAACAGGTTCGATAGCCGTGGAAGTGGTCTTCGCATGGCCAGGAGTCGCCAGATTCGGCGCTGAGGCCGCTGTCGCCAACAACCTCCCGGTTGTAGTCGCGGTGACGCTTATGTTCACTTTCTTCTACGTGGCAATCAACTTCGTCGTTGACATACTTTACGGATTCGTGGACCCACGAATCCGGTACTCTTAGGTGACCGAAAAGCAACATCAGGAGATAAATTGGAACAGGCGCAGGGACAGATCATTACAGATCTGGAAGACAGTCGGGGCACCAGTATCAGCGGGGTGATCGCGTTCACGCGTAGATGGCCAATCTTCTCTGGAATAGTCCTTTTCCTGTTCGCCATGATGGCCATCTTCGCTCCACTCATTGTGCCTCATGATCCCGGATTCAGCATCCTTAGAGAGAGGAACACACCACCAGTCTGGTACGAGGAGGGGACATGGAAGTATCCCCTCGGTAAAGATCCAATCGGAAGAGATGTACTGAGCAGGTTGATAATGGGCGCCAGAACGTCCCTGATGGTGGTCACAGTTTCCATTGTCGTCGGCACCATAATAGGAACCGGCCTCGGTCTGATAGCAGGCTACTTCGGCGGGCTGATCGACGAAATCATCATGCGCCTCGTGGACATCTGGTACGGAATACCGTTCGTGATGGTCGCGTTAATCGTGGCCATCACAGTCGGAGCTGGCCTGTACACCATGATGGGTCTGCTTGCCGCGGCCTCTTTCGCAGGCTTCGTGCGTCAGGTTCGAGCCGAAGTTCTCAGCATCAAGGAGCGCGACTACGTGGCCCTGGCAATCGTCGCGGGCGCGTCCCCACCGCGCATTCTCATCATGCACATCCTGCCAGGCGTCCTTAACACCGTCGTCGTAATTGTGACGCTCTCCACGGGCGGACTTATCCTCGCCGAAGCCTTCCTGAGTTTCCTCGGCGCCGGAATTCCCCCACCGACCCCAACGTGGGGAGCTATGGTCGCCGACGGAAGAGAGTACCTGCGCACAGCATGGTGGATTACGGTTGTGCCCGGAATCGCAATCTTGCTTATCGTTCTGGCGCTAAACTTCTTGGGCGATTGGCTGCGCGACAGGCTCGACCCCCGGTTGCGCCAGGTCCTCTGAACTCCATCTCCCATCTTCGACAGGACTTCCTGGCACAGACAGGCATCATCTCTCACTCAGGTGAATCGCCTGGTCTGGAGCCTGAATCTCGACACCACCCGAAGATCGGCTTGGGATATACTGTTGCCTACTCTCCTGATTCGGGTGCAAGTCCATCGGAGGTCCCTCAAGGGTGAAGATAACGAACATAACGATTTCCATCCTTGAGACTCCGGAAGCCAGGCGGATATTCGATCTCACTATGCTCCCCGGAATGCGCCGACCCCGATGGGTCCACGGCTCATTCACGGCCAGCACAGGTTACACGCAGGTCATGCACGTCGAAACGGACGAAGGAATCACCGGTGTATGCACGGTCGGCGAGGGCGTTGCTGGCAGGCTGGACAGGGATACTCTCGACCAAATCCGCTCCGCTGCCCTGGGGGAAGACGCCCTGGCAAGGGAAATGCTTTACCAGAAGCTTCACACGGGCACACGCTGGGTCTACAGGGAGCCGGGCTGGGGAGGCACCCTCGACAACTGCCTCTGGGACATAGCCGGAAAGGCGGCCAACCTGCCGGTCCACGCGCTTATTGGACGCGTCCGCGACAGTATCCCGATGTACATGAACATCCGTGGCGAAACAAAGGAAGAAGCCGCCGAAGACGCCATCAAGGCTGTAGAGGCTGGCTTCCCAGCTGTCAAGGACCACTTCTATCATCCAGTCGAAGAAAATATCCAGTGGTTCAGGGCCATACGAGACGCCGTCGGGCCCGACATCGACATCATGCACGACCCTGTCGGCATCTACAGCTTCGAGCAGGCCGTTCGGATTGGCCGGGAGCTGGAAGACCTGGCATTCAGGTGGATCGAGGAGCCACTGCCGGAGAGACAACACAACAAGCTCAGGCAGCTATGCGACGCGCTTGATATCCCGGTACTTGCCCCAGAGATGATGATGAACGACGTTGACATCTCAGCACAGTGGCTCATCTCAGGCGCGACGGATATGATCCGAGGCAACGCCAGGCACGGTACCACACCTGTCCTCAAACTGGCCCATCTGGCCGAGCTTCACGGGACGACCGTGGAGCTAAACGCGGGCGGAGGACTGTTCGGCCTTGTACATGGCCATATCTTGTCGTGCATTTTCAATACGTCTTACTACGAGTTCTTCGGTGGAGACAACGAACAGGCCGGGAAAGAAATCGGTATGCTGAACCCGCTGACGCCTGTGGGTGCCAGGATGTATCCTCCTGAAGGCCCCGGCTGGGGAGCCGAGTGGGACTGGGACTACTTCAACAAGAAGGTGGTCGAGGAGTGGTGATTGCCTAGGCCAAGGGCACCAGAATGGTCTCACGTGACTCTTTTTAGGAAGGAGCATTATGGAACCCGAGTTGATCGCAGACTACCTAAACCATGTAGGTGAAGGTCCGCTCTGGCACGTTAACGAGAAGCGACTCTACTGGGTCGACATCCCTCAGGGCCGCATATTCTGGTTCGATCCCGAATCCGGCGAACACGAGCAGTTCTTCCAGGGTAGAGTCATAGGTGGTTTTACAATCCAGGTTGACGGCTCCCTGCTGCTGTTCATGGACCGGGGTTCGATCGCCATCCTGCGAGATGGCGAGCTGAGCTACGTCGTCGAGGAAATACCTGAAGAGCGCGACACACGCTTCAATGACGTAATCGCCGACCCCCGCGGCAGCGTCTTCTGCGGCACCATGCCAACCGATACCCGACCCGCGAAGCTGTACCGACTCGATCCAGACGGCAGTCTGACAGTCGTGCTCGACAACATTGGGCTATCAAACGGGCTGGGCTTCACGCTCGACCGCAACCGGATGTACTACACCGACTCGTTCGCTCGGAAGATATACATTTTCGATTACGATGAGAGCACGAGCGAGATTTCCAACCAGCGCGTGTTCGTAGAAACACCTGAAGGGCAAGGTATACCGGACGGCATGACCGTCGACGCCGATGGCTATGTCTGGTCTGCTCGTGCGGACGGGTCGGCTTTGTTCAGGTACACAACCGATGGTGTCCAGGAACGCTCCATTCCCTTCCCTGCGAAGAAGGTTTCCAGCGTTTCTTTCGGGGGACCAGATATGGATGAGATCTACGTAACGACCATCGGGGGAGACAACAAAGCTGACGAGGGACCTGGAGCAGGAGCTCTTTTCAGGTTGAAGCTTGGCATCAAAGGTGTGCCGGACTTCCACTCCCGAATCGGAGTCTGAACCAGTCTGCTGAGGAGGTGCTCGGGACCCTTGCAAGCTGACGAACACGAATCAGCCTTGAGGTCTCAGGAAAGCCGCCGATTCATAACGGCCAAGGTACCCAAAAGGGACTGGAAAGCGCCGCTTATCCGCGGCAGTTACTTTGTCGGGGCTGTCTCATTAATTGTCGTAGTCGCGGTGGCTGCCTTGGTATGGGTCAATACCCGGCCGCCTGAGAGCTATGGCACCCTGTTGGCTACCGTTACTCTCCCCGGCAACGGTGGATGCTCGGTAGGAGGCACATTCACTGGGACTGACTATGTGACAGTAAAATCAGGATGTTTCAGCGACACTCTGCAGGTGTACCGTCCACCAGTAGGTAGTGGCTCGGCAACACTTGTTTCCACCATTAAGATGTATGATCCCGACACTGGCAAACCGGTCAACGTCAGTGCGGTGGCATGGGACACCAAGAGGCAGATGCTGTGGGGGGCCATGGCGAACGCTGTTTACTTAATCGATCCGAAAGAAGGATCGAGAGCACCGGCCAGTTTTCAATTCAGGCCAGGCGTCCAGGGCAGCTACCTGGTAGACGGTCTGGCGTACGATTCCTCTGACGATAGTCTGTATTACGCACCCGACTCGAATCCGAACATCTACCACTTCTCACTCGGTACAGATGGAAGACCCCTTGGCGCCCTTCTTAACACTGTGAGGCCGAAGGACAGGAATGTAAACGCTGAGAGCGACGTTAGCGGAGTGGTGGTAGGATCAGAAGACACGCTATACATCGGGCGCAACAAGGGGAGCGGGGCTAGGATCGTGCGTATACACAAGAAATCCGGCGAGTTTGTTTCCGATTTCGCCACGACTTTTGAACGTGTGGAAGACCTGGCATGCGACGCGACGAGCCACGTTTGGAAAGGTGTAGAGGCTATCCTGGCTAAGGATGCATTCAACGGGCTCTACGAGGCATTTGAGGTAGAAGCCGGAACCTGCGCGCCCTTAGACGGTGTGGACGAACGTTAGGTAATCGGGCGATGCTGGACACATCCCTCAAGAAGAAACGGGCGATTGGGCTGGTGGTACTGGCCGTCTTGCTCACGCTGTTTCTGATATTCAATCGAATCCCAAAGCTGGACACCGTCCGTGCCGACCTTGCCATCGCCACTTCGTCCCAGCAGGAGTGCTTCCAAGGGTTCTGCATCGAGTCTCCGGAGGAGTCCTCCCTGCTGTCCAGGTGGTGGGACTTCTCGATAACGTATCTGAGACTAGTCGCGCTCGGTATGACCTTCGCGTTTCTGGTAGCGGGGGTTACCGAGGCTTTCCTCTTTCCTCAGGGAAGCAGCAGGAGCTTTGCGACCGGCGGTATAAGAGGCTCCCTGAAGGGACTCATAGTAGGGCCGGCTATGAATCTCTGCTCTGCTTGCATCGTTCCAATCTCTTCGGCATTCCGGCAGAGGGGCGCAAGCATTGAGTCGACGTTGGCAATTGTCCAGGGATCTTCGACGCTGAATCTCCCGGCGATGATTATGGCGGCCATGGTGTTCGCTCCGATGATTGGCGGCACCAGGATTGCCCTGAGCCTTGTTGGAGCGCTCTTGATCGGGCCTCTGGTGGCAGCTTTCGTCGGCGAACGCGGGCGCGTGCCTCTGCCAGTATATGTCACTGTGGAGCCATCCGAGCAGACCAGAGTCGCCTCATGGAGTGAGGCTCTGTCAGAAGGATTCAGAGATTGGGTCAGGTCCAGCTTCAGTTTCCTAATCAGGCTGGGCCCCATAATGGTGTTAGCCGGCTTCGTAAGCGCCTTCGTCATCCAGTGGGTAAGTCCCGAGACCGTCTCCACATACCTGGGAGACAACTGGCTCGGAATAGTTGTGGCAGCGACTTTCGGCCTTCTCATAAATGTACCGCTGCTATTCGAGATACCGCTGGTGGCTGCGCTGCTGCTGGTCGGCATGGGTACGGCGCCCGCAGCCACTCTGTTGTTTGCAGCAGCAGCGGGTGGCCCCATCACTTTCTGGGGACTGGCCAGAGTCGTACCGAAGCGCGGTGTAGTGGCTTTCGGGACATCTATCTGGGTCGTGGCCGTGGTCGGCGGTCTCGGAGTCATGGCCCTCAGCACAATTCTCCCAACGTCAGGCAGAGGTCTCAATGCCTCAATGTCTCCTGCCATGGCGAGCGAAGAGCCCACACGAGCAGGGCGTAACCTCGTCACCGCTGCCGACCTGAAAACCGGAGCAAACTTGACCAGACCTGCGCAGAAGAAATCTCTGCCGGCACCGATCGTCGCCCCAATATCGCCTGGCTCAAATGGCGAAGAAACCGCCAGCGTGACGCCGTTCACCAACGTCGCGCTCACCGCGCTGGAGAACTCCAACGAGTGGCCCGACGAGGTCATGAACTACCGTCCCGGCGTAGTGATCTTCGACTACGATTCCGATGGCGACTCCGACTTCTACATAACCGCCGAGTCCGGAACTCCGAACTTCCTGTACCAAGGCAATGGGGATGGGACTTTCGTCGACGTTGCCGAGTCAGCCGGCGTCTCTGCCGTTGAAAGCAACAGCACAGGGGCTGTGGCATGCGACCTCAACAACGACGGTCACCGCGACCTATACGTGGGCTCGAGAGGAATCGCCGCAATGGGTCCGGGCAAGTCCAAGGGTGACGGCTTGGACTTCAGGTCCGCAATGGGAGACGACGAACCTTCTCAACGACTAAGAGAGACGATTTCAGACCGTGTCTTCCTCAACAATGGCGATGGAACTTTCAAGGACATCACTGACTCGGCTATGGGCGAGACAGTCAACCTGAGATCAGCTGGAAGTGTCGCTTGCGCCGATGTGGACGGTGACGGCTGGCTGGACATCTACGTCGGAAACATGATCGACGAGGACTTCTTCCTGTTCACAGACCGCACACACCCGGGACACTACAACCTGCTGTATCGCAACAACGGCGACCTGACTTTCGAGGAGATTGGCGAGTCGGCAGGAGTTCGCGGGACGCAGATCAAACTGCTCGAACCAGACGGAGACCCCGTAGTCTTCAGGGACGACTCCAGCGGCGCGGGGTACGTGGGGTACGACCCATCTGTCGTAGATAAGAACGGCAACCGAGTTGGCGACCCAACCGGCCGAACTCACGGTGTCATGTTCTTCGACTACGACGACGACCGTGACCCCGACCTCTGGGTCGCGAACGACGGGGATATTCTGCAGGTGTTCCGTAACGACTCGACGGACACCGTAATCAAGTTCACACCTATGGCTGAGGAGATGAGCATCGACATAGTCGGCAATTGGATGGGATTCGCAGTAGGGGACTATAACGGCGACGCACAACTGGACGTCTTCGTTACGAACCAAGGCTATCACCTGCGCCAGTACCCCCAGCAGAAGGATGTGGGAGGAGACTGCAGATACACGGAGCGTTTCGAGTGGGGTACTTGTCTCCACGCCCTGCTAAGGAACAACGGACCGTCCAATGGGTCAGGTCCAGATACCAGTCCTTACTTCACGGACGTAGTAGAGTCCACCGCGGTCAGGCCAAGTCCAATCATGCCTCCTACTTCACTGAACCCGGAGAATATTCACTCTGACTGGCAGGCGCCAACGGGAATCGGGGCGTACGACTTTGGATACGGAACGACATTCTTCGACTATGACAACAACGGCACACAGGACCTCTATTGGCTTGGGTCGGAGCCGGCGCGAGGTGAAGGTCCAGGTGGAGAGATTATGAAGAGCGCGGGCCGCATGATGCGCGGCGACGGACATGGCTCATTCGAGGACATAACCGTACGCGCCCATCTGCTGGATATTATGGACGTCGACTACTCGATACTCGATCCCAGCAATCCCAATTTCGATGCCGCTGACCAACGCATCGATGCTGCGTTCCACGAAAACGGCAAAGGGCTGGCCCATGGCGACCTGAACGGCGACGGCTACGTCGACCTCGTGGGCACCAACAGCAGCGGCCCAATCTGGGCAATTCCGGGAGTGCCCGGAGATACAGCGATTCCCGCGGCTGGCACGGTTTTTGTGTGGCTCAACGGCGGAGGCGACAATCACTGGATTACGTTGCGTCTGAAAGGCCGGATGGGAGTCGACGGCACCGGCAGCAACGCGGACAGCATAGGCGCAAGAGTTTACCTCAAAACCGCGAGAGGTAACGGCGACGAAGCGCTCGTCCAAGTTCAGGAGGTCCGAGCGGGATCGAGCTATTTGTCGATGGATAGCATCGATCTCGAATTCGGTCTCGGAGACTCGACGGCCATTGACGAGATCACGGTGCTGTGGCCCAGTGGAAGGAAGCAGACGCTACGCGATATTCCGGCCAACCAGATCTTGGATATCACTGAACCGGAAGGCTAACGGCTACTTCCCCCACTTCGCTGTTGTCAGATTCCAGCTCGTCTTACCAGTCATCAGGAGGCTAGGAACTCAGCCCATGCGTCCTGGAAGCGGCTGGGGTTATTGACAGGCCGGAACAGCGAGAACGTATCTGCCCACTCTTCGGCCTGATATGCCTTCAGTTTCTCAAGGCGGTCTTTGAAGTCCGCTGAATGGTTCGACAGCATGTCCAAGGCTGCCTTGTTGGTGACCGCGAGCCACTGCTCCTGCTGAATGGTGAACTGCGACTCGGCGCTTGCCCAATGGTCCAGCCACTTGACAGTGGGACTCCTTGTTCTTCGCGTTGGCCACCAGCATAGCCCCGTCAACCCACCCAATCGTCCTTTCTTTGGGCACGGCAAACTCGATGTTGTTGTTCCCAGCGTCCACGGCCTGCAGGGCGTTAATGTTGTTGCCGAAAGCCAACCACACCTCTTCGGTAGCCAGCGCCCTTGTAAGCGCGCCCCCTGACCTCCAGAGCAGCTTGAAGTTGGACTTTCTCTCGATGAGTGTCGTCTTGGCCCGCTCAAGAATGTCGTCCGGCAGATCCCACCGAGAGCCTGCCGGCGTATCAACCTCGTAGTCTTCGAATCCCTGCAGCGCAGCAGTCATTAAGAAGTTTCTGTTGAAGTTGTCCCTCAGGACGACTTTTCCCTCATACTTGGGATCGAAGAAGACCTCGAAGCTGGGAGGATCCGGCATAGAGACCTTTTCCTTGTTGTAGAGGATTCCGTAGGGCGACCACGCATGGGGCACTGCCAGCATCCCGCCATCCACCTGCCATGGGGCATAGTTTGCGAACTTCGGGAAGAACTCACTGTAGCTGTTGAAGGTAGTGAAGTCGAAAGGCTCCACGAAGCCATTCCTGTGATACTCCAGGCACCACAGGCCATCCATAAAAATGGTGTCGTATGCGCCGGTCCCTGCCACCTTGATCTTGCCGAACGCCTCTTCATTGTCATTGAAGTCGGTGCTGATGACGTCGACGCCTGTGTCATCCTTGAATCGCGCCTTCACGTCAGGATGGTCCTTGTCAGACCATGCCAGCATTCTTATGGGACCGGTGAGCTTGTCTTCTCCCCCGCCGCAAGCTGCTATCAGCGCACTAATGGGGCCGGCCATCATTACTGCACCACCAGCCAGCGCCGTGCGGCGCAAGAATTGGCGACGAGAAATTCCCGGAGTGACTTGGAGTGGAGCCATCAGATTCTCCTTCCTGATTTTCCTTAGACACCTGCTGCCTACTTAGCTACCAAAAGTAGCACGGGCCTTATTGACTCGTCTGATCACCATGTCCCACGGACGAATGAGGACAATCAACAGGACCAGCACAACACCAACGATGATGAGCGTACCAAGCGCATTGGAAGAGGGAGACGTACCCGCCTTCTGCAGACCAAAGATGTACAGGGGCAGTGTCGACTCACCGGAGGTCAGGATAAACGCGACGACGAAGTCGTTGAACGATATGGTGATTGCAAGGAATGCTCCGGCGATCAACGCAGGCACCATTAGTGGCAGCACCACCTTAATGAATGTCATGAGAGGTGTAGCCCCCAAATCTTTGGAAGCCTCTTCGATGCTCCTATCAAACCCATACTGTTGAGCCAAAATTGTCAGGAAGACAAATGGCAGAGCCAAGGTCACATGGCCGAGGACAACGGTCTGCAATGACAGCGGCACTCCGGTCGTTATCAGCAGCACCAGAATCGCCAGCCCCAGAATGATCTCAGGTATGAGCATCGGCAAGAGACTAATGAACAAGTAGGCGCCCCGACCCGGGAAGCGGTGCCGGACCACCGCATACGCGGCGGGCGCGCACAGCATCAGAGACACAATCGCAGTCTCAATCGCCACGATGATGCTGAACTTGAGTGCGAGCAGCATGGAGCCGCTGCTAAACAGGTCCCGGTACCATTGGAGTGTACCCCCCTGCATCGGAAACACCGCTGAGGAGTTCTTGCCGAAGGAGAATAGAACCATGCTGAATAGCGGCAGATAGCTAATCGCCAGTATGACGATCACGTAGGCCAGAAGCCAGATGCTCTTGCGCTGAGTGTGACGCGCAACGTTGGATCCAACACCGGAGCGATACAGATTGTCTATATTGATTCCCCGTCTGAGGAGAAAGACCATCAACATTAGTATGGCGACTATCGGTACGATATAGGCGCCGCCTTGGGCAAAGTCGAGCACATCTCTAACAACGGGCATCAACGCCGTCGCCACCATCGCGCCCTCCGTGCCACCCAACATAATGGGTGTCACGGAGAAGGCCAGAGACGGCATGAAGATGAGCAGCGTAGCCGTTTGATAACCAGAGGCCGACAGAGGGAATATCACCTTCAAAAATGTACGGAGACGGTTTGAGCCAAGATCAAGAGACGCCTCTTCAACTTCATTGCTGATATTGCCCATCGTCGCGTAGAGAACGAGGACAGCGAAAGGCAATGCGAGCGTGATCCCAACGACTATCACTATGTTCAGCGTATAGATGATGTCGAGCTTCGGAAGCCCAATCGCTTCAAGGACGGTATTCAGAACACCGTTATTCGTGATCAGAGCTATCCACGAGTAGTTACGGATAACAACGTTCATCCAAAGTGGAAGCACCGTCACGAGGAGGAGGAACACCGCGAGACGCCTGCCGGCAACTCGGCTAATGTAGTAAGCGAATGGAGAGCCGAGTACGAGAGCCCCAAGTGTAACGAGGACCGCGATGATGAGCGTCTTGACAAATAACTTAGCGTAACTCCCGGCAGTAACCAGGTCAACGTAGTTCTGGGTTGTCCAGGGCAGACCCACACTGTAGAAATCGTAGGTCTGGAAGCTGTACACCAGCATGAATATGCCTGGTATTCCTACGAACAGCCCTACCCAAATCGCCAAGGGGAGACTCGGCAGCCCGGGTGCGACTCGCCGAATTATCGCGAATCTCGCACCGAAATGGGCGACCTGGCCCAATGTGCGTGCTACTTCCAAACCACCCCCCTACCCGGCCCAGACAATGCTGGAACCGTCCTCGTCAACTGCTGTGTGCGTCTATTCAGCGATTGAACAGACGTACGTCTTCAGCCCTCCATCCCACGGTCACGCTACTACCTATCTCAATCTGCTCCCTGTAAAACTGGGCAGATGAGATTACAGTTCGGAACTGCTGGTCCCCATCTACTGTGACAACGAGATCAACGTGATCACCGTAGTACAGAAGCTGGCCGATCTTTCCCTGCCATACCTGTCCGTCGTCAGCGTCAAGTCCGCTTCCCAGCCTGACGTCCGAAGCCCGCACCCACAACGTCGCTCCGTCACCGACCTGAAATCCGTCCTTCGAAGGGACCCGCACTACCACGCCATTCCCGCATCGCACAGCCAAGGTCCCGTTTGACTTATCTATACACTCGCCATGCAGGAAGTTCCCCACACCCACGAAATCCGCCACAAACTCATTTCTTGGATCCTCGAATATCTCTCGGGGAGTCCCTTCCTGTTGGACCTTACCCAAGTCCATGAGCACGATGCGATCCGAGAGACTGATTGCCTCTTCCTGGTCGTGTGTCACATATATGAAGGAGACCCCGGACTCTCGTTGTATCCGCTTGAGCTCGAAGCGCATGGCTATGCGTAGCTTGGCATCGAGTGCGCCTAAAGGCTCGTCCAAGAGGAGCACAGCCGGCTCGTTGACCAACGCCCTGGCTACCGCCACACGTTGTTGCTGACCTCCGCTCAGCTCGTTTGGCCTTCGCTCCTCCAGACCTTCAAGGCCAATGAGACTCAGAAGGTTCCCCGCTCTCTCTCGCTGTACGTTCTTGGCAACCTTCTTGTTTTTGAGACCGTAAACAATGTTGTCGTAGACAGTGAGATGAGGAAACAAGGCGTAGCTCTGGAACACCATGTTCGTCGGTCTCAAATAGGGAGGCACTTTGGTCGCATCCTGCCCCTGGATGTAAATGCGCCCGGAAGTAGGCTCCTCGAGACCGCCGATCATCCTGAGCGTCGTCGTCTTGCCGCAACCACTCGGCCCCAGCAGAGTAATGAACTCACCCGCTTCTACACTGAGGTAGAGGTCATCAACGGCAAGAACCGATCCATAGTGCTTGGTCACACCTTCTAGTTTTAGCTGCTCCAACTAAAAGCACCTCAACTATGGACGTGTTATAAACGATCATCCGGGCTTGGGAAAATCTTCAAGGCCCATGCGGGTAGTGAGGGAATTCGTCCCAGGTGCCGTGGCTTTCAATAGATGAAATACATGCTCATGCAAGAATTATCATAGGATTGTGTCTAAGTCAAGCCTACCATGATGTGGGATTCTCCACTACATGTTCGTGACGTGATCAGAAAAACTTGTCTGTGTGGAGAACACTTACAGTTGCCTTGATGACGGCAGCCAATCCACCTCGATACAGGCCAATAATCAGCGATGCAATCCTCATTCGGGCTGCTGGATAATCTTGTTCGCCCGCGTAATGGAGAGAATGACCCACGACGCCCGCGCCCGACGAGGGGTAGCTAACGACTACTGCACGGGCTCGGTGGTCCCATCCCGGTCAAGGGCCGCGAGCGTGAGGGTCTACAGGGTCAGAACTGGGTATAGAGCGTCGGCGACCGCTGGACTTCCGAAATCTCGTGGGGCTCAAGCGGATATGCTTCCTTCTGGTACACCTGCACACGGTCGGAGCCGTAGTCTGCAATGTACATGGAGCAACCATCTACGCGCACCGACACGGGCCATCGGACGCGCTTCTGGGGTTCGAGCGAAGTCATCTCCCGCAGCCGGAGCGCCTTAACGTTGGACTTCATGTAGTGATGGGCCTGCCTCGACAGTGTGGCGTCGCCCTTGAAAAGCTCAACGAACACGCCATCCGGTCTGAACAGCTGCACCCGGTTATTCGCCCAGTCAGCGACGTATATGTCGCCGTCGGCGTCAACAGTGACACCAGACGGGCGATTGAACTCGCCCTCCCCATCTCCGGACTTGCCTATCTTGAATATGAACTCCCCATCTGACGTGAACTTCTGGACGCGGTCATTTCGCCAGTCTGCTACATAGATGTCGCCCAGCTCATCCACATGAATTCCCCATGGCATGTTGAACTCACCGTCACCGTCGCCAAGACAGCCAAACTGCATCAGGAATTCGCCGTCCTTGGTGAACTTCTGAATCCTGTGGTTCTGCGTATCCGAGACATATACGTCCTCGTCAGCGTCGAGGGCGATGCCGGACTGTCGATTGAACTGTCCATCGGCGCTCCCAGCCTCACCCCACTGGGCCTGTATTTCTCCCCGCTTGTTAATGACTGTTATCTGGTTCGTTCCCTCGTCCGAGACCCACATGTTCTCATCACTGTCCATGACCATTGATATGGGCCACACGAACTTCGTGTTTACGGAGTACGTACCCCCGATCTGGGCCGCTCCTCCTGCCGCCAGGTTAATTGCTCCCAAGTCCTCATCGTCCTGTGACAGACGCCTGATGAAGGAGATGCCTCCTCGGCACAGGACATGCAGGTTTCCTTCCTTGTCGACAGCGAGATCAACTGGAGTGTTGGTCAGACGCCTCATACCAAGCGTCCGATCATAGCTGAAACCTACCCTGAGAAGCGCGTATGGCCTACCCATTTCTCACCTCATCCCTAGATATTGCCCTGCCGGTGCGGTGCCCTGCGATGTGACGGCAGGCTGCTACGCGAAGATCGGAATCTCTTCGTATTGACCTCCGACAATTGGCGCGGCCTCAACGCCCATCCACTGCTCAAGCAGCGTAGTGTACAGTCCGCGGAAGTCGTAGGTGTGGGCCATGTCACCATCGGTCTGCTTGTCGATATCCAACGACGGGTACTCGGCGTACAGACCACCCTTTACTCTCTCTCCGATCACAAAAGAGCCACCCCCAGCTCCGTGGTCGCATCCACTCCCATTGTCTCTGATTCGCCGGCCGAATTCCGTAAACACAAGCATCACGACGTTCTCAGAGGAGTTGTGGTCCCGTATGTCCTGGAAGAAGTCCATGATTGCGCCCGACAACTCAGTCAGCAACCTCGGATGATTGGGTACTTCGTTGGCGTGGGTATCGTATCCGCCGTGCTGCGTGTAAATGATTCTTGTACCCAGGTCGGCCAGATGTACTCGCGCGGCGTCCCTGAGAGAGTTAGCTATGGGGTTGTCGGCATACTCTACCGTGGAGGAGTAGATCTCAGGAGCCCTTTTGAGAACGTCCGCGCCCCGCAGTACGTCCATACCCGTCTGGGACACATACTCTCTCACCAGTCCCGTGCCCACTGCCGGCCCGTACATCTTCTCGAAGATCTCTAGCGCCTGCCTGCGCTCGGCCTCCTCGGTAATGCCGCTCATGACACCATAGTTGTCCAGATCACCGACCGAGGTAATTGGAACTCCTGGCTTGCTCATCGCGCGTGGAAGTCCACGTCCGATGTTCACACAGGTCAGGGGGTTCTCCTTTTTCGGGTCCATTTCATGTACGACTTTGCCCAGCCAGCCCTCGGTGCCGATCCTGTCAGGCTCGGCTGTGTGCCAAATATCAGTCCCTCTGAAGTGGGAACGGCTGGAGTTGGGGTAGCCTACTCCTTGCACTATCGCCACCCTACCCTCGTCGTACAACTCCTTCACGGGAGCGAAGTTGGGATTGAAACCCAGGTAGTTGTCGATCGGAAGAACCTGCTCCTGGGGGATTCGGATCACAGGCCTGGAGTCGTAGTAAATTTCATTGCCATATGGAATCACCGTATTCATGAAGTCGTTGCCGCCGCTGAGCTGAACGACCACGAAAACCGTGGGCTTACCATTTACTTCCATTGCCGGTTCCTTCCCGTTCGGATTAACCGAACTGATAATCCACGGATGCTACTATGAACTGGACCATGCGCCCTACCCGGGCCGAACTCTTTTCTCGCTCTTCATCGGTACCAAAGCGCAGGTCGCCCCCAGAATTAGCGTAATCGAGCAGTGCCTCTCGGGTATGGCTTTCTACGGTCATTGGCCCCACCAGGTCTAACGTCCGGTCGACAAATTCGTCGGGCGTGAGTGCTCTCTCTTCTGACGCCAGCCTGTCCGCTATCGCCCTGACTCCGGGCAAGGTCTGGTCGGCAAGCTCATTCACCGCAAAGTTGACGCGCTCAGCAAGCGTGCCGCAGTCGATCCACTCTCGCCCAGTGTGCCAGCCCTCAACCGTGGGAGGCGTCATCAGGTGCTGCCCCATGAGTCCCGCCGCAGCCGGCGCACCGTGAAGAGAAGGCTCGGGGAAGATATGAGTACCGGCCAGCTTAATCGTGCCGGCAACCAGTTCGGTGGGACTCTTGACCTTCGCGAATCGAGCATCCTTGAAGAAATCGGAGTTAAAGAGCAGACGCAGCATGGCTCTGACATCGCCATCAGACTCGAAATATACATCGCAGAGCGCGTCGACCGCCTCAGGGTCCCGTGGCGGTACGTCGTTCCATGACGGCACCTGGGGCTCGTCTGCCACGAAGAAGTTGTACAGGTGCCGCGATATGAACCGGGCCGTTGCAGGCTGCTTCACAATGACGTCAATGATGTCCTCACCATTTAATCTGCCCGAGTGTCCCAGGAATGTTTTCTCACTATCGTCGTGGTCGTCTTCCCTGTAGATGAACTCGGATGGGTAGCGACCATATGGGTCGAGCGGTATGGGCTGGATGAACGTCCAACCCGTGAACGCGCGCGACGCCATCTTGATGTCCTCCTCGGTGTAGTTTCCTACCCCCATGGAGAAGAGCTCGAGCAGCTCGCGGCCCCAGTTCTCATTTGGCTGGTCGCTGTGATTCTCGCTGTTGTCCAACCAGTGAATCATCGCGGGGTCCTTGGCGAGGTCCACGAGAATTGTGCGCATGTCGGAGGCAGCGTTTCGCCGAAATAGGTCTATCTGGACCTTGGACGAGAGTCCGTGCTCGCTCTTACCCACTGAAGTCGCGAATACATGATGCCAGAACAAAGCCATCTTCTCTTCAAGAGGACGCTCCGTATTGACCATGCGGTAAAGCCAGCGAGTATTCCACGGCTCAACAGAGTCTGGGTTGTTCAGTTCCAGCCAGTACCGGACCACTATGTCGTCCGCAACCTCAGGGAAACGCTCTGGGTGCAGCAGGTCTTCTACGATATCCTCATAACTCCGCTCGGCATATTCCTCAAGCTCTTCCCGCGTTGCTCCGAATCCCGCCCGGCGCATTAGGTGGGCAATCAGGGCCAGATCAGTGGACGGCATGATCGTCTTCTCCTGTTTTCGCTGCGAACGCCTCAACCGCTTTCGACGCCGCGACTCCTGTCACCGCCGATCTATTCGAATCCCAGGTCAATCAGCTTGGCGACCATACTCTGTATCCGCGGACTGTCGCTGTACAAGAACTCTGGTTCATACGTACGGTCCGACTTCGTGTACTGGAGAGCGTCCCGGGCGACCGAAGAACCTGCGTACTCTCTCTTAAGAAGCTCGATCTGCTCATCCGTCTTGGGCGCTTCAGCGAAGTTCATTGTGAACATGCGTCGACCCGTGTGGCCGCCGAACGAGCTGTGGTAAATATGCTGATTGAAGAAAACTACGTCGCCCGGCTCTGATTCCAGCGGGAATCCCGGCAGATCGGCGGGCTGGACACCGAAGATTGGTTCGCCATTATCCCCGACAAGATCCCGGAACTGCTCCAGGTCATTCTCCGAACCCCTGCCTTCAGAGATCGTCTGCTTGACTCGCCAGTAACGCATAGGTTCGAGGTCTTTATGAAGAGGCAGCCTGTGCGAACCCGGAACTACCCGTAGGCAGCCAGTATCAGCGGTAACCGGATCGAGGTACATCGCCACCTTGATCCGCGTGTAATTCAACTCAATCCCTGCAGCATCAGGATGCCATGCGGTGTCGCCAACGTAAAGGTTGCCGTCCGACCCTCTCCAGATGAACTCAGGGCCCAGGAGTTGCTCGAGCGGACCGTAGATGCGGTCGTCTTCGACCAGCTTCCTCAAAAGGGGCCGCTTCTCCACGAACGCGAGCACTGCGTGTCGCTGCTCTCCTGAAAATGGCTGACCCTGACGATCCTCTTCAAGAATATCTGTGAAGTCGCGGGTGATGTTGGCAACTTCATCAGGCGAAAATGCCTGGCGAGTAACAATGAATCCAAAAGTCTCAAAGTGCGAAATCTGAGCCGGCGTCAGCATAGCCTGTCCCCCTGTCCATACGAAACGAACCCGTTTCCGGCTGAATAGTAGAATGCATTATACCCGATTTCTCGCTAAACCGGACGTTGCAAAGCGGATATTCACAAGTGTCCTAGTCCGGCACTCTCGTTGCGTGCCAGGAGGTCATCTGCCATTCTCCGTCATTGTTAACGTACACGACCGTGTATTCAAGCGAAAAGTGGTTGCCGTTCACGTGGACGTGCGCTCCTCCCCTGACGATCGCGGAGTCGCCGTACGTTCGTACCATCTTCGGAGTCGGCATAATCGATTCATAGTTGAGTCTTCCGGAGCCGATCCCGCTCGTGAAACTCTCCTTTGTGTCTATCGCCGCCGTCGTATGTACGTAGCTGAGGTCGTCAGCTAGAATGCGGTCCAGTGTTTCAACGTCGTTCTCGACCATCGCGCTAATGCGCTGAGATTCGAGGTCGAGGATGGTCTGCGTTATGTCTTGCGTCTGGGTCATTGCTCTCTCCACGTGCGTGCGCTTACTTACTGCTGGCGCGACTGTAGCAAGGGCAGCAATCTGAGTCAACGAAGGCAGGGCACGGTGTCCAACAATTCTGCGGTACTGCGTCGCGAGATCAACGGCCATATCGTAAAGAGACAATTTCGGAGAGTGGGTCTGTCTCTGTGTTCATGTGATAAAGTACCCAAGGTGTTCAGCAGCATGGGACCGCTCGAACGGACGATCCCTGTGCGCGAGTCACATAAGAGGGCTTGAAGTCTTGATAGATCTCAACGGTGTGTCGAAGCACTACCAGATCGGTCCGGTCGAGGTACGGGCGCTCGACAACGTCGACCTTCACGTAGCGGATGGCGAGTTCGTCGTAGTACTTGGCCCCTCGGGGAGCGGCAAGACGACCCTGCTCAACATCATTGGAGCTCTTGACACTCCCACCTCGGGGAGCGTCGCCGTTGGAGGGCGCGACATCACGAGCGCATCGCGCACTGAACTCTTCGCGCTCCGGCGCGAGACCGTGAGCTTCATCTTCCAGAGCTTCAACCTGTTCCCTGGTCTCACCGCCTTGGAGAACGTCGAGTTCGGCATGGACGTCGCCGGAAAGCGCGGGAGCGTGTCACCCAACTCCGTGCTTGAGGCTGTAGGCTTGAACCAGCGGACCGACCACTTCCCACACGAGCTTTCCGGAGGCGAGCAGCAGCGCGTCGCGATCGCCAGGGCCCTGGCCACAGGGAATCCCGTACTGCTGGCCGACGAGCCGACGGGAGAACTTGACTTCAGGACAGGCGCTCAGATCCTGGAGTTGTTAATCGAGCAGGCGTCCGCGGACCGAGCCGTCCTGGTGGTCACCCACAACAGAGAGATATCACGCATAGCCGACCGGGTCGTCGAGATGAGCAGCGGCCGCATCGTCAGTGACGGTCCACCGCCGGGCGGCAAGACTCCCCTCTCGGAGCTGCGCTGGTAAGGCAGGCGGTTGGTAAGGTGGGCGGTTGTTCCTGAAGCTACTCTGGGCGCTGATTCTCCGCTCACCTCGGCATACTACTCACTCGCCGAAATGCCGATGCAGCCTTTGCCACAGATGGACTTATATGGTACTCGACGGGGCGGTGTGCGCCAAGCTGGGCACGGACTCCGAAGTGGTCGATTCGATCCGCCGCAGTCTAGCCGCCGAGCCGTCGGTCGTGGGAAGAGATGTCGGAATGTGTGAGGGGTCTGGGCTCGGCGCAGGCATGGCCAGTGTGCGTGCTAAACTAGCTGAGTTAGAATCCATCTGGCTCCGCGTACCATACTGATGAAAACGCCGACTTCGGCGGCAGGTTGAGGGAGTGGAGGTTGTATCTAGCCAACAGCGAGTGAAAATGACACCCGAGCACACTGGCCGCACCAGCCACAACCATGATCACGACTACCGGGGCACCACTAATCCTGGTGAGCTCCTGCCGTTTGGCCATCAAGGTGTTTCGTGTGCTGCTGGAGAGTGTCCCGACCGGACTGGATATGTACAGTCTTTGCAGCGCGCTGGAAAACGTGGAAGGTGTGACCCTAGTTCATGACGTTCACGCTTGGACTATCACCTCCGGCTACGACGCGCTCACCGCCCACGTACTCATCGACCCCAGTTATCAGGTAGAATTTGAGACGCTTCTGCGTCGCCTGCGGCGAATCGCCTACCAGGAATTCGGCATTCACCACACCACCATACAGATAGAGCAGACAGTGTCTGACTGTACCGAAAACCATCACGTAGGCCACTTGGAAGCCAGGTCACGCGATGAGGCATAATAAGCAAGCTCCAGAATCCGGCTGACCGCCCGAGAGGCGGGGAATCACACCTGACCACAACCTTGGGCACGATTACCGCGGCGACGGCCATTCTCACGACTATCGTGGGGCCAAGCGCCGCCTGCTGATTGCCCTCGCGCTGATTTTCGGCTATATAGCGGTTGAGATAGTCGCCGGCATCCTTTCCGACAGCCTGGCCCTCTTGGCCGACGCAGCCCACATGTTCGCCGACGCAGCCGCCATCAGTCTAGGCAGTGTTGACATTTCCCGTCATTCCCGCGAAAGCGGGAATCCAGGCGCCTTTGGAAGCAGACATCGCCTCCATTCTGGGTTCCAGCCTACGCCAGAATGACGAAACTGGGTTGTTGAACTGCCTC
>DAOUHG010000171.1:0-45281 GCA_034428835.1 Dehalococcoidia bacterium | reverse complement strand
GACTAGGTAGTGTTGACATTTGATTATCAGGTAGCTCAACAACCCAGTTTCGTCACTCTGGCGCAGGCTGGAACCCAGAATGGAGGCGATGTCTGCTTCCAAAGGCGCCTGGATTCCCGCTTTCGCGGGAATGACGGGAAATGTCAACACTGCCTAATCATTATGGCGACTAGTTCACATCGCGTGTGGTCGGATCATCCTGTGTCCCCGGGCAACATACTCAAAGAAGAGATCGAGTATCGCGGTATGTCCCAGAATGACCTCGCCTCTCTCATGGGCCGACCACCCGAGATCATCAACGACATCATTCTTGGCAAGGAGGAAATCACCCAGACCACGGCGACTGAGATCCAAGAGGCACTGGGAATCTCGGCTCAGTTCTGGTTGAACCTTGAAGCCACATACCAGGTGACGCTCGCCAAGCAGGAAGTCCTCGTCTCCTCGACTGTGCCGATACAGGAGGACAGCGCATGACCATCGGCCCGCAACTATTCAGAATCGACAGCGAAAACCGAGAGTCCGACCGGGTGGAAGAAGTGGACTTCGCCCGACTAGGGCTGCGGGAGCGGCGGGACATCCAAGAGTGGATAGCTGTCAACCCCGAAATCCTAGGCGATGACTTGCTGGTAGTCGGCAAGGAGTTCAGCGGATTCGACAGGACGAACGAGCGGCTCGACCTGCTGGCTGTGGATGCAGACGGCAGGCTGGTCATCATTGAACTGAAGCGTGATGATACCGGCGCGGACGCACACTGGCAGGCGATCAAGTACGCAAGCTATCTCAGAAACGCCACCCCTGAAGACATTGTTAGTCTGTTTGTCGAACATGGGGGTATGTCAGATACCGAGGCGATTCGGAGACTATTGCAGCATCTAGATTCTGACGACCTCAACGAACTGAACAACGACCAGCGGATAATTCTGGCTAGTCACAGATTCGCACCAGAGGTAACGAATGCTGTCCTATGGCTGAATGACAAGGTGCCGGGAGACGATTTCATTACCTGCATCCAGTTAACCCCACACCACGATGCTGAGTCTAATTCACTATATGTACAGGTCAATACGATCATACCCGTACCGGGTACTAAAGATCTGACTGTAGGAATAGGCGCTGGGCAGGATTCAGGCAGTAGCAGAAGCAGTAGCTTCGGTGAAGCATTGCGAAAAAGCTTTGCACGGAGCATAAAGCACGAGGCTACTCCATTCCTGAGAAGAGTCGGCAGCATCGTGTTGCAAGGTGTCTCAGACACTGTCAGACCCAATAGGCGAAGCAGATGGGCTTGGTCGGGGGTGGAGGTCACAGATACTATCACCTGTGGTACCGGCAGCAACCGCCGTGGGGGAACTGGAAGACTTCATATCGGATCAATCTGTACCAGGGCGAGGTACCACCATGGCGGGCAGACGTGCATTTCGCTACGGACATCAACGGGCTTATGGACAGTCTGCATGATTCGGACATTCTCACCTCGTTTTCTCTCGATGGTGAAACTCTGGACGATTCCTTCGCCAACGAAATCGCAGATAAGCTCAAGCCCATGATAGAGGCGATCACACCGGCAGTGGATAGATTTATGGACGAAGACAACGAAGAATAAGCATGACAACGCCCTTAGGTACAACGAGACTAATCCAGAAGGAGCAACCCATGACCTCCCTGAAAGAAAAGATCGTAAGAGGCGACATCGTGCTTAGCGTCTCGGTTCCCATCGATGCCACCAAGAGCCAGATGGAGGACATCCTCAGCAAGGACGACTACGACTTCATCAACACCGACTCCCAGCACTCCCCCTACAACGAGGACAAGTTGGTCCAGTACTGCGAGACCGCCAAGGAAATCGGCATTCCCGTCCAGTTCCGCATCAAGCATCCACGCCACGCCTACCTTGTGGGCAACATCCTCGACCTTGGACCGCTCGGAATTGAGGTGCCGCTCGTCGAGGACGAAGCAGTTGTCGATGAAGCCATCAACTGGTTCTACTATCCGCAGGTGGCAAAGCGTAGCTGGGGCGGAGCGGCTCGATACGGCATTGAGGGACGAGAGGACCGCCTGGAGTACGCCGAGTGGTGGAACGCTAACGGCATTCTCTGCATTCAGATGGAGACGCTTCGCGCCGTAACCAACGTGCGACAACTCGCAAAGCCCGGCATCACCTGCCTCACCTGGGGCCCGGCCGACCTCACCTACGACATCGAGGCGCACCCGCACCACCCGCTACAGACCGTTGACGACTGCGTGCGCCACGCTCTGAAGCAGCTAGAAGGCACAGACGTCCGCATCAGCTTCCGAAACTACGACTACAAGACCCGTGACCACTACCGCGAAATGGGCGTCACGGTCTTCATGGAGAGCCCAAAGCCGTAAGGCCCGCACACCGAAACACCCAGTACGATCAATTGCCGTGCCGTGCCGTTCGCTGCGCGGGAATCTCGCATAGCAATATATTGATTATCACGTTTTCCAATCGGTTGTTAATATTGGGTTAATCTGTTGTTAACACCGAGTTATCCGTTCTGCGGTAATGTAAAAAGGAATCTCATAAGGAGTACGTGTTGAAATGAGAGAAATAGTTACAGCACAGAGCGCTCTGAGGGAGCACTCTGTGCTTTTCAAGTCTTGCATCCGCTGCAGCGGGGATCGCCAGATCCGTCGCGACTACGAGGGCTTCTACATCGCCTGCCTCGCCTGTGGGCATGTTACATATCCGGAAGTCCGCACCGATGAGGTCGCCAGACTGCTGGAGTGGAAGACCGCTTCCTAGTCCGCCCCAATAGCCCCCGTCGAATTGCTCCAGTCACCATGAGCTGACGCGCAAGCTAGCTGCGCGTCACTCAAAAGGTGCAATCGGCAAGCTCCTGCCCCGACCTCTCTGGACAGGCTATAGAGCCGTGCGACATTTTCGGCCACTCTCAGGATCATCCAACCAGCCTACGATCCTGCGGAAAGTCCTCACCAGCTGTTGGACACCAGTCACTTGTGCCCAACAGGCCGCCCCTAAATGGCTGCGTACTCAATGACACTCGCACGGTCAATATCAGTCTTCATCAGCACTGACTGATGTCTTGAACCTCCACACATCTCAGATTGTGTATTGACGGGGTTGCTCGGTTAGCGTACCCTAACCTTTGTGGTTAGGGTCTGGATATACGTTCTGTTAGCCTGGTCTGACTGCCTGGATATTTAAGACCTAACCGGTCTGGCAAAAGCGAGTTCATAGCGTGGCCGCGCAGGGGGTTACGAGATGCAGATAACCGCACCTATCCACCGTATAGCTGCCTACTCGCGCGACTTCAGCGGGCAGAACATCGCCCGGACACACGGTTATAGGCACCGCAGGCCGTTACGTCTACCTTGGCATTTCAACCTGGCTGCCACCGGACTCGTCGGTCTGGTTATCGCGGCGTGCGTATTGCTCCAGATGTAAGCCTCTTCACGGACTGAGGGCCTCAGTCCATGTTACCCGAGTGCGGCAACTCTACCTCTATCACGCCTCCGCCGAATTTAGCGCCTGTCTCCCGGCTTCCAGCGTTTCGATGATCGAGTCCACGTCGAACACGCAGCCTCCCCAGGTACCGCCCGACGCGTGCTGAAGCGCGGCCCACAACCTCGAATCGTCTGGAAGGCTCGGGTGCGGCTCGAGATCATCGGGGTCTGGACGCGTCCCCAGCTCGGAATCGCCCCATTCGGCTCCCTGGTTGTCGCCGCCCTCGCCGACAAGGTTGATGCTGCCCGACAGCTCGTTGCGATCGACGACGATCTCCACGATGTCGCCCTCGCGCACCTTCCCTATCGGCCCACCTGCCAAAGCCTCCGGCCCGACGTGTCCGATGCAAGCCCCGGTTGACACTCCAGAGAACCGCGCATCGGTGATGAGCGCGACGTGCTTTCCGTATGATAGGTGCTTCAGCGCCGCCGTGATCTGATAGACCTCCTCCATGCCGGTCCCCAGGGGCCCGCCGCAGGTCAGGACCATGATGTCGCCAGCCTTGATCCTCTCGTCCTCGGTCCGACTCTTGATCGCCGCGATCGCGGCCCTCTCCGAACGGAAGACCCTTGCCCGACCTGTGTTGCGATACACGCCGTCGTCATCCACCACGGTCGGGTCTATCGCCGTGCTCTTGATGACCGATCCCTCAGGGGCAAGATTGCCTGCCGGGAAGCAGACCGTGCTCGTCAGGCCGCGCGACCTGGCCCTGTCCGGCTCCAGAATCACGTTGTCGGGATCGACCCCGGTAACCTCCCGCACATAGGTGCGCACCTGCCCTCTGCGCTCCGAACCCTCCCACCAGTCCAGGTTGTCGCCGAGCGTCTGTCCGGTTACAGTGAGCACCGAGGTGTCCAGCAGGCCCATGCGCCGCAAGTGAAGCATGACCTCCGGCACGCCGCCGGACGCGTACAGCACCGACGTAGGATGTCCCACCGGCCCATTGGGCAGCACGTCCACGATACGAGGCGTCGCTCTGTTGACCCGGTTCCAGTCCTCGATGCCCATGCGCCTCCGACCAGCGGCGTGCGCAATGGCCGGAGTGTGCAGCAGCAGGTTCGTCGAACCGCCGCAAGCCGCGTGCACCACCATGGCGTTCTCGAAAGCCGCGTCGGTCAGAATGTCCTGAGACGTGACGCCCTGCTTCTCCGACATGACCAGCGCCCGCGCCGATCTCCGGGCGATGTCCAGCCACGCACCGGTCCCGGAGGGCGACAGCGCACCATGCGTGATCGCCAGTCCAAGCGCCTCTGCTACTACCTGGGACGTACCGGCTGTCCCGAGGAACTGGCACCCCCCGCCTGGAGAGGCACATGCTCGGCAGCCCATGTCCTGGGCATACTCCAGCGTGACTTCGCCCTGGGCGAACCGCGCGCCAATCGACTGGATCATGCCCGTGTCCTCGCCATGTTCGGGCGCTAGAGTGACACCTCCGGGCACGATAACCACAGGCATGTCCCGGAGTCCTGCCAGCGCCATCATCATCGCCGGCAGGCCCTTGTCGCACGACGCGACTCCCATCACCCCGCGCGACGTCGGAAGCGACCTTGCCTGTCTCCTGAACACCTGCGCCGCATCGTTCCGGTATGGCAGCGAGTCCAGCATCCCGGTCGTGCCCTGCGTTCTCCCGTCGCACGGGTCGGAGCAGAACAGCGCGAACGGAATCGACTTCTGCTCGCGCAGCTCCAGTGCGGCGGCCCTCACCATCGTCGCAAGCTCGAAATGGCCCGTGTGCAGTCCGAGTGCGACCGGCGCGCCATCAGGCTCTCTCAGTCCTCCCGCCGTTGACAGTATCACGAACTGCTTGCGTAATAGCTCGACGGGATTCCACCCCATTCCCGCGTTCTGCGTCATACCGAAGTGGTCGCCGGACGCGCCGTTTATCAGGAAGTCCTCAGTAAATGGCACTGCTCCCGTCGGGCCCGGGGCATGGGTGAGTATCTGAGGCGGTCCCCCGTCCAGGACGTCGTCGATGGTCAGCTCGCGAGTATCATGCTCGGGACTTATGCGAGTGGTCATACTTCTCTCCATTTTGCGAATGTGGCGCAAGTATAACCCAACCAGCCGGATACGGCCCCGTATCTCATTCGTTCTGAGCCTGTCGAAGGACATCACCGGGAACTGTGAACGACCCACTCGGTGTATCATGTCTTAAAGCATCGCCTGGTGAGACCGCGCCACAGATGGAGGGCGGCCATGGCGACCGAGACCAAGCTGATTACCGCCGAAGAGCTCATCCAGATGCTGGACGATGGCTACCGATACGAGATCGTCCGAGGAGATCTCATCGAGATGGCGCCACCTGGACTTGTCACGGAAGATTCGCTGGCCACTTCGTACACGAACTGTTACGAACCGAGGCGGCGGCTTTTCAGTCCGGACGTTCTATCCACAGTGGTTCGGACACGCGGTGCAAGACCACCATGTAAACGAGGTATCCTACTATCAGGACGGCGATAAGTATCAGCAGGATGGTCAGCCAGATGGGTAGCCCGCCGCCTGTCTCATTGATCTCGACTGATAGCGATTGACCCTGTGGGGCAGCCACGACATCCGTTGCGGGCACATAGTCCGAGTCTGACCGCGCGGGCACGGGTGTCGCCATCGGCGGCAGCGTCAACTCCGGCATCGGCTCATCCACCGGCTCTACGGCGAAGGCTACGATCACCTTAGAAATCGAGTCAGGGGGCTGCGTCAGGTTACGGTACCGACGTTCCGACAGCTGCCACAACGGCATGTGCGTAGGAGATGGCTCGACGGACTGCGTCTCGGCGTCCACCACTACTGCCTGGGCCGGCGTGCTTGTCGGAACAGGCGCCGTCACCTTGGCCGGGACAGGCGTGGGAGCGGGGGCCGGGTCGGTTACCGACACGGCGACCTTGCCGACTACGCGCAGGCCGCCAGGGTCGGCTGCCACCACGTAGAAAGACGCTGTGCCTTCGCCGGCCGGCGTTATCGAAAGGGTCCCACCGTCGACCGCTGCGTGTGCGACATCCGTACTGGCATGACCGGAGATCTCGTATGAGAGCGAGTCGCCGTCCGGGTCAGTGAAGAAGTCGGCGAGGTCGAGCATCCACGGCATATGCCGAGTGGGCAGCTCCACGTCCGGTATCTCACCCACCTGCGGCGCTTCGTTCACATTGGAAATCGTCACGGTAACGTCGAGCTGCGCCGACAGCTCCGGCTGTCCATCATCGGTAGCCGTGATCGTGAGCACGTGGACGTTGCTCTCTGCAGCGCTGCTCGGATTCTCGAAGTCGAGATCGCCTGCCGGTGACAGGTTGCCAGTGTCATCCATCTTGAATCCCGAGGCGTCAGGCCCGGAAAGCGACCAGGTTATGACGCCCTTCTCAGGGTCTTCAACCTGATACTGCGCTATGGCTCTGGTCTGGTTCTCGGTCACCGACAGCTCGTTATCGCCTATGATCGTCCCAAGCTCGTTGACCTGGGTGACGGTCACGTACACGTTGTGGACATCGTACTCGCTCGGTTTGCCATCGTCTTCAGCCTGTACTATCACCCAGTAAGTGTTGCCTCGCAATCCATCGGAGTTCTCGTAGTCCGGCGGACTCCTGAAGCTGAGAACGCCATTGTTGGAGATCTCTAACTTTCTTCTGTCGTGCCCGAGAAGGGACCATGTGATTTCGTCGTCGTCCGGGTCTTCGACTGTGAACTCTGCAACAGCGTCCGTTCCGTTCTCCGGGTAGCTGACGAGCGCCTGTCCGAATATCTGCGGGGACCGGTTGCCCCGGTATTCGTAAGTGCTGCTTCGTTGGGTACTGCTACTGTCGGAGCTACCGTCGGCGCTCGATCCACCACCACTGTTTCCAGTGGGAGGAGTTGTCGAAGGCGGTTGGGAGACTGGCGGATCGGGCAGGACAATTCCGGCGGCGAACTGACTGAAGCTCACGATGTTGAATACGGTAATCCTTCCGCCATTTGTTCCAGGGATCAAGATGAAGCACTCGGACTGTCCGCGCGGATCATCGCACTGCGGTACCTCGTCCCAGGACGTGTCGGTCGGCCCGTGGCCCTTCCACATCGAGAAGTCGCCGTTGGCGAGGTCGGTCTGAACGGAACCGTACTGCTGACCGTTCAGGACCACACTCAGAGTCACGGAATGGTTCAGGCTCTCCTCGACCGACTCGGCGGCCAGGTCGAACAGGTCCACCAGAACACACATGCGCCGTTCACCGACGGGCGCCTGCCTGCCGCAGTTGTTGCTCAGCGGGTCGATCGCGGCCTGGAAGAACTCTTCCTTGACGTCGACTGGGAAGGTAACGGTCAGACCGCCTTCGCTCGAAGTGAGCGTAGTCTCTAGTTCGGGATCAACGATGTGCACGGCCTCCGTGTTAGTTCGTGGCAATACAGGCCTGTAAACGATTGTCTTGAACTGCTCCCGGATGCCGGGGGTGTCCGTGACGGTCAGGGTGGTGGTCGCCACGCCGATGGCTAACGGTGTGATCGTGAGGTAGCCATTGGAGACCTCCACCGTCGCGATGGCGGAGTCCGATGTTGCGGCCTGGTAGGGCGGATAACCCTCGTTGGAGTCCGAGAAGTAATCTGACAGGAGTACATTCTTGACGCCGCCGTTTATGGAGACAAGCTGTCTCGGGATGGACTGGTCAAACACGGTCTGGCTGCTGCCAGAGGTGGAGATGGCGCTCTCGACGCTGATTGTCACGTCGATGGTGTCGTCGGTAGTGGTGTCTACATTGCCGTCGGCATCTTTGCCGTCGCTGACCGATACGGTCAGCGAGTAGCTGTCGCTGTCGAGCGCGGCCTTGGTCAGCAGCTGGCCGGTTGACGTGGCGATGTCGAAGGAGGCGGCATCTTTGCCGCCCAGCGCGTAGGTCAGGCTGTCGCCATCCGGGTCTGTGGCCTCGACCGGCGCGCCCACGTCCTCACCAACGCCCGTGTTGTCGGCCACGCTCCGAGCGGTGCTGCTGTCTGGGAACTGGGGAGCCTCGTCGACGTTTGTGACGGTGACCGTCACGTTGAGCGTGACAGTGTTGGCGCCGTCGGACGCTTCCACGGTTACGTGATGCACGTTGTCCGCGCCGGAGTCAGTTGGATCTTCGTAGTCAGGCCCCGCGTTGAAGGTGAGGGCGCCTCTGATGATGGAAAAGTCGGCGCCGTCTTCTCCCGACAGTGACCAGACAATCTGATTGTTCTCCGGGTCGGTCGCGGTGTAGGTTGCCACTGGCCCCGTGCCGTTCTCGGTGTATGTTATCGCGGTGGTACCGGTCAACGTCGGAGGGTTGTTGGGCGCCTGCTGAGAATACTGACGTGGTTGCGGCGATGATGATGCAGGGGCACCAGTCGACGAACTGAGCTTGATCGGACGGAACACTCCCAAACCGAACAATCTTGGATCTTCAGATTCGTCCTCGATGAAATCAGACTGGCCGTGGGCGTAAGAAGTATCGGTTGCGAGCGCAGCCGTGACCACAGCTATGACTATTGCGCCTATGACGAAGATAACTCTCATGCGTTGCTCAGCTGGTGGGGCCTTCTGATCCCTATCTCAAACGTTCTTGGGGATGACTTACCTTATCCGCCACGGTTTCCATTAAACCCTCGTCAGTTTTTTAGTTCTAGCCATTTTCTGTTACTTTTTCGGAACAATTCGTAAGCGAATTTCACATGGATTAGCAATGAGTTGATGAATCGCCGCTTTGACACCCAGCGAACCTGCCCCTATCCTGTCGCCATGAATGGCTCCGATAACTTTCTGACCGCCCAGCATCTTCGCAAGCAGTTCAACGGAATCACCGCTGTCGATGATGTCTCATTCTCAATCCGACGACAGGAGATCTTCGGGCTGCTCGGACCCAACGGGGCGGGCAAAACGACCACTATCAGAATGCTGTCTACGGTGCTCCGCCCGGACGACGGCGAGGTCACCATCGGAGGAAGTTCCGTAACAAGCGACGGCGACCAGGTACGTCAGATCATCGGTGTCTGCCCACAGGAGCTCGCGCTGTACCCCGAGCTTTCCGCCACGGACAACCTGGTCTTCTTCGGCAGGATGGCAGGACTGTCCGGCGGGGACGCGAAGGCCGCAGCGCGCGAGAACCTGGAGCGCGTGGGGCTGCTGGATCGAGCGCGTGACAAGGTGGACAACTTCTCAGGCGGCATGAAACGGCGCGTGAACCTCGCTATCGCGCTCATGAGTAGGCCGCTGCTGCTGTTCCTCGATGAGCCGACAGTCGGCATTGACCCACAGTCCCGCAATCACATATTCGAGACAGTGGAAGCGCTGCGCGATGCCGGGTTGACCGTTCTCTATACGACGCACTACATGGAGGAGGCTGATCGTCTTTGCGACCGGCTGGCCATCATGGATCACGGCCAGATTGTCAGAATGGGGACTCCCCACGATCTCAAGTCGGAGATTGGCGACCCGGCCGCCGTAACCCTTGAAACCGTCTTCCTCGAGCACACGGGCCGCAGTCTGAGGGACTGATCCTTCGGCTCTTCCCATGTTGCTGCCTCTACACATCGCTCTCATCGAACTGAAGCGCTACCTTGTAAATTGGGGAGAGCTCGGATTCAGCCTCGCGCTGCCTGTCGTGCTGTTCGCCCTGATGTACGGCGCATTCGGAGGAGAGGAGTCGTTTCATGCCACCGCCCACGTGGTAGATCTCGACAGTGGTACACACTCACGCGAGCTTATTGACCGCCTGGACGCGATGGAGGAGATCATCGTCCGTGAGCGTACCCTCGAAGACGCGAACGACGCCCTGGACCGATCGGCGATCCTAACCGCAGTCGTGATCCCCTCAGGCTTCTCCGACGGACTCGAGACCGGAAACGCCGTAGCCATCACGTTCAGGAAGAGTGGCAACGGCGGTGACTCCGGTCAGATCGTCGAGGCCATAGTACGATCGGTCGCTCAGCAGATGGGAGCCGAGGCGCGTGTGCGCAGCACCGTACACAGTACCCTTGCTAATTCGGACATCCCTCGGGACAGGATAGATGCAGTGGTCGACCAGCGCCTCTCGGAATCGCGTGAGCGCCCCACGGTGGGTGTCGAGACACGCTGGATCGGGGCTGAATCCCCGGAGCCGATCGATCGGCTCGTGCCAGGCCTGCTGGTCATGTTCCTCATGTTCGCGGTGACCCTGGGAGCAAACGCATTGGTCGAGGAACGGCAGAACGGCACTATGGAACGTCTGATGACAACCAGGCTGGGAGTCAACCAGTTGTTCATAGGCAAATTCCTCGCGAGTACGCTCAGAGCCATCGTGCAAGCATTAATCCTGCTATCGCTGGCATTCGCCGTGTTAAGAATCGGGGACGCGCTCGACTTCGTCGAGCTGATGCTGTTCTCGGCGCTGATCGCTATGGCTGTGAGTGCGATTGGGTTGGTGATAGGCTCGGTTGCCAGGACGAGGGATCAGGCCGCCTGGGCGGCTGTCTTCTTCACAATGTTTATGACCGTGTTCGGCGGCACCTTCTTTGAAGTGGCCGATGCAGGCCCGCTGGAAGTACTCTCGCGTATAACGCTAACTCGGTACGCCATAGACGCAATGTTCGGGATTCTCGCGAGCGGAGAGACACTCGGTCACCAGGGACTCGGCATGGCAGTTCTGGCAGGAATCGCGGCTGTCGGCCTGTTGATCGCTCGTACGATGTTCAGGGTCGCTGGGGAAGGTCGGTAACATGAGTGTGATAGCGCGCCAGGCGCTGCTCATGGCGGTGAAGGACACCAGGGTATTCTTCAAGGACAAGTTCGCGGTCGGGTTTGCTTTCCTGTTTCCCTTCCTGTTCGTCATCGGGTTTAGCTTCACCCTAGGCGACATAGGACCCAGCGATGACGCTTTGGAACTGGCCATTTCCACTCAAGAGGACGGCGGTCTGAGTTCCCAGATCATCGAGTGGCTCACAGCAGAAACATCGGGCACAGCGACGTTGGACTACCCTACCGCGCTATCCGAGGTCGAAGACGGCAGCCTGGCCGGATTCGTGGCATTCCCGCCCGACTTCACCGACAACGTAATGGCAGGCCGACAGACGACTCTCGAAGTTATAGTCGGCAGCGGCAGCTCGCCTGAGATCCAGGCGGCCCTGCACGGCTTGGCGTCCTCCATTGCGGACGACCTGGAGAAGACCAACGTCGCACTATCCGCGCTCTTCGAGTTGTCTCCACCCGCACAGGACGAAACCCTGTCATTCAATCTGGAGTCCGCTGCCCGCGAACGGTCTTCAGCGGTCACATTCGAGGTCGAGACCATCGGGGAAGTCGAATCCGTCGGCGCCTCTAACTTCACCCTGCCGGCCTACCTGACGATGTTCGTATTCTTTGTAGCTGCCATGAGCGCGGAGTCGATAGCCCGTGAGCGCCAGGGACAGACACTGGAACGCCTGCTGTCCAACGGGGCACGACGGGAGTCGATCATCCTGGGGAAATTCGTTGGCATCGCATTCAGGGGGCTGCTGCAACTCGCGGTCCTGTGGGCAGCCGGGATACTCATCTTTGGGATCGATCTGGGACTCTCGCCTGTCGCGGTGGTCCTCATCTCCGTTCTGATGGCGCTGACGTCAGCGGCGTTCGGGGTGATGCTCGCGAGCTTCGTTGTCGACATCAGGGCCGCCTCGACGGCTGGGGTGCTGGTATCTCTCACCCTCGCGCCAATCGGCGGATGCTGGTGGCCGCTGTTCATAACCCCGGAGTGGATGCAGTCGCTTGCGAAGCTGACACCTCACGGCTGGGCCAACGGCGCTTTCAATAAGCTGATGCTATTCGGGGCCGAATTCAGCGACGTATCCCAGGAGATGATCGCGCTGGCGGCATTCGGAGCGGCATTCCTGGCAATCGCGTTGTGGAGGTTCCGGCTGTCCGCAACATAGGCCAACTATTAGACCCGGAACTTCTGTGAACGCCCTACTCCACCGCTGCCTGCGACGACCTCGCGGGCGTCCGTTCACGAACCCGCCGAGCGACTGACTTCACCAGTAAGACATATTCGCCGTGAACTTCGAATCCGAGCCGCTCAAGTGCCGTATCAAGTCGCGGACTGTACTCTTCGGCTATTACGATCACGGTTCGCGTTCCTTTCAGCCTCCGCAAACCAGCCTCTACGACGTCTGACGTGAGAGCGTCGTAATCAGGATGCAGCCTTACGGCGAGACTGCCCGTGCCGAACCGCGCCGATGTACTCAACCAGCCCCGCACTTCACCATCAACGTGGAGCACAGTCTCGTACTGGCGTCCCGGACCGTGTTCATGCGACGACGCCCACTGGTCGAACGTCATGCCGACGAGCTGACGCACCTTCACTGGAGTCGCGGAGTTGTACAGCCGGAACAGGGCGTGGTCATCCTCCGACCGCCGCCGCCTGAGACGTGAGTCCGCATCAAAGAGGCTGTGGCTCGGCCCACGCCGTCCTGCCGTCCTACGATAGCCGGTCTCCCGATGACTCGGGAAGTACCCTGCCAACCGCGCTGGATGAGTTATCGGGCTGTCTGCCTCGACTCTCAGAAAAACTCTCTCGCCACCGTGTGATCCAGCGCCGACAGCGGCCATTTCAAGCAACCGCGCGACTGTCTGGTCCGAGTCAGAATCAGTGTAAAGTTGGGAAACCTCCCAGCTTCCGGGTCCCGACCTCTGACGAATCGACGCCAGACCTCGAACCCTTCCGCCCTCCACCCAGACCCAGATTTCGCGCTGCCGAGGCGACAAACTGCGCCTGGACAGCCCGATGAGGGACATTCGGAACGAACTGGGCCGACAAAGGCCAGTGATAGTAACAGCCAGGTTGGCCTTCTCACTTGGACCGACTGCTGCGCAGCGCACCAAGTCCAGCGCCCCCAAAGGACGTACATCAGTGTCGCTGTCTGATTCCCGGTTCGTGGTCAGACCTCCACCGATACCGGTTGTGTCCTGCGCCGAGCCAACTGACCACATCTGTCAGAACCGCATGGGCGTCTGCAGAGCCGCAGCAGCCTCGACGCAAAGCTAAGCGTCAGTCGCTCTGTTGCACCATTCCTACGAACAGCTTGTGCATACGAGCGTCGTCAGTCAACTCGGGGTGGAACGCGGTGGCGAGCATGTGGCCTTGCTTCACGGCAACCGGACGGCCGTCGTCGAGACTCGCGATCACCTCAACGGCCTCTCCTACGGAGACGAAGACCGGAGCGCGAATGAACACCGCCCTGTAGGGGGGGCCATCCATACCGCTTACTTCGAGGTCCGACTCGAAGCTGTCCACCTGCCGCCCGAAGGCGTTGCGGCTGACGACCGTGTCCATCAGGCTCAACGGAGTTGGCCGGTGATCGGTGAGTTCACCGGCCATTACAATCATTCCGGCACAGGTGCCCCAAGTGGGCATCTGGTCGTCAAGGACGCGCTCCCGCAGCTTCTCGCGCATCTCGTAGATGTCTATCAGCTGGACGATAGTCGTGCTTTCACCGCCCGGAACTATCAGGCCGTCGATTTCGTCAAGCTCCTCCGGAAGTCGGACCTCCTTGACCTCGACGCCTAGCTGCTCCAGTGATTTGCGATGTTCGGCGAAGTCACCCTGAATGGCGAGCACACCAACTGTGGTCAAGTGCTACCACCCCCTGGTGGCGAGTCTCTCGGACTCGGGTATGTCCGAAAGGTTCAGACCCGGCATCGCGTCTCCGAGGCCCTTGGACACTTCGGCGATCATCGCCGGGTCCTGGTAGTGGGTCGTAGCCTTGACGATCGCGTCTGCCATAAGGTCGGGCCGCTCCGACTTAAAGATGCCTGATCCGACGAAAACGCCATCCACGCCAAGCTGCATCATCAGCCCGGCGTCAGAGGGCGTGGACACGCCGCCGGCGGCAAAGTTGACGACCGGCAGATTGCCGCGTTCCTGTACTTCCTTGACCAGTTCATAGGGCGCCCGCAGGTCTCTCGCGGTAGCCATCAACTCATCGTCGCCCATGTGCTGGATTCGGCGAATCTCGCTGAGCACCTTTCGGGCGTGCCTAACAGCCTCGACGATGTTGCCCGAGCCTGCTTCGCCCTTGGTGCGAATCATCGCGGCACCCTCTCCGATTCGGCGGAGCGCCTCGCCGAGATCGCGCGCACCGCACACGAACGGGACAGTGAAGTCGTGCTTATTGATGTGATTGTTCTCGTCTGCCGGGGTCAGGACCTCGGACTCATCAACGTAGTCAACACCCAGCGCTTCCAGCACTTGAGCTTCTACGAAGTGGCCGATTCTGGCCTTGGCCATGACCGGGATGGTTACGGCATCGACAATTTCAGCTACCTTGGTGGGATCGGACATGCGGGCCACGCCGCCCGCGGCGCGGATGTCCGAGGGAACACGCTCCAGCGCCATCACGGCGACAGCGCCTGCGTCCTCGGCTATCCTTGCCTGTTCGGCCGTGACAACGTCCATGATGACGCCACCCTTGAGCATCTGAGCCAGGCCGGCCTTGACTCTCCAAGTTCCAGTTTCGGTTCGAGTATCGATAGCCATTCGGGCTCCTCCGTTACGGTCGCGTTCACGACCTTTGTTTGCAGTGCATTATACCTTATACGCCGAACTGTATGCCGCCGACCAGTAAGTTACAGAAATCCCGCTCCATCGTCAACGGGTCGGCTTCGGATCAGGGCCTGGCGCCCTCCATTCTCCCCTTGAAATTGGCCTCGTACGGCCAATTAAGATACACTGCGCGCAGTTGGGCGACGCGCCGTGTCGCCAGTCATCGCAAACTCTCCAGGAGGCACCGGTTACAGAAATGACTACGTATGCCAGATATCTAGCGCACGGCGACGTGGCTTATGGAGTCGTAGAAGGCGACTCCGTCCACGAATTGACTGCCGCTCCATATGAGGACCACGAGGTTACAGACCACACTCATGGTCTGTCTGAGGTAAAGATTCTGGCGCCCGTCGTGCCGGGCAAGGTGGTAGCCATCGGACTGAACTACCGCAGCCACCTCGGTGACCGGACACCCCCCAGCGTGCCAGAGCCGTTCTTCAAGACGACTTCGTCCGTGATCGGCCCAGGCGATGACATCATCATCCCCAGGGAGGCGATCGAGGAGAACGTCACGATGCAGCCGGAGGCCGAACTCGCGCTGGTAGTCGGCAAGACATCCAAGCGAGTGAGTGCCGCCGACGCGCTCGACCATATTCTCGGTTTCACCTGCGGCAACGACGTGAGTGCTCGGAACTGGCAGGCCAACGACCTGTCCTGGTGGAGAGCCAAGTCTTCGGACACGTTCACGCCTCTCGGCCCGGTCATAGTGACCGGTCTCGACCCGTCGTCTCTCCACCTGGTGGGCCGCATCAACGGAGCCGTAGACCAGGATCAGTTGACCAGCGACCTGCTGTATGGTGTGCCTGAGATATTCGAGTTCGTTACCAGGGTGCTCACTCTCAATCCGGGTGACGTAATCATGACAGGCACTCCAGGCACTCCGGGGGACATTCACGACGGCGACGTCGTGGAGGTCGAGATCGACGGCATCGGCAAGTTGACCAACACTGTCAGGAACGAAGCCTAAACACATCTAACCGGTCGTCGCGGGTTGGCGCGTGTTGCTCCGCCCGCGACGGATGCTCCTACGCGCTGGCTCCTATCTAAGCAACTCTCCGAGCGTCAGCCAGTAGAAGACGATATAGGTACCAGCCACTATCATCAGCCACGTTCCGACCGGCTGAACGTACGGCATGAACCTGCGCACCCCGCGCACCATCGCCCCCCTGAACACCGCCATGCTGACGGTAAGAGCCATTATCACCGTGCCCATGCCGAGCGCGTAAAGCACGAACTGGGCGAAAGACGAAGCCAAGTTCGCTGCCGCGAACGACGTTCCCACGACCGACAGGAAAATGGGCAGCGTGCAGCTCAGCGACGCGGTCCCGTAGCTCAGTCCGAACAGGAAGTATCCCCTCACATTGGAGCTCGCCGGGTTGCCCAGCCGGTCGGCGGCCTGTTGAGCGAGCGCAGTGTACAACTTGCCACCACTCAGCAGCCACGCTCCAGCCAGTATGAGAACGACGCCGATCCCCAGTCCGAGCCAGGGCAGTATGCCTCGCACCACGGACCGCGCGCCCAGCCCAATCACCGCGCCTGCAAGGGCAAACAGCAGGATGAACCCAGCGGTCACGGAGACCCCTACAAGCAGCGCCTTGCCGAGTTGTCTCGGAATCGCTACCTTTTCCTGCTCGTCTCCTGCGCCCAGGTACAATCCCATGTAGGCCGGCAGCATCGCGAATCCGCAGGGATTGAACGCCGCGGCCACGCCCGCTCCGAAAGCGAATCCCAGGGGCGCTATGATGCCGAGCCCGCCAAAGAACGAGCCGGAATTTCCAGACAAGGTCTCAACAAACAGGTTGACCCCGTCTATTCCGTCTCCGCCACCAATGAACAGCGCACCTAGTAGAGCAATGGCAAGCGCCCCCACCGCCACGAGGACCGGAATCAGAATGCTCCTGACCACCGTCCTTCCGTCGGAGTAAACAGTTGTCTCATTCATAAGCTACGTTTCTCCCGCTGTCGGTACACCCTCAGTACTTTGATTGTACCTAGTGAGATGCTGCTGGGGCATCCCGGGATTCGGGGAGATCCCTCGCCAATAGCTTCATACTGGGGCAGCGACATAGGCCACCCAACCTTGAAACCCCAAGTCTTCATCCAACTTTCTAGACACCCTCAAATTTATCAAATAGTTTTCACTCACGACGGGGAGCGACCACGAGGCCTGCCACCTGGCAGTCCGTTCAGTAACCCGGTCCGACGGAAAACGGGAGGCGACTGCAAATGCCTGAAACTGTGAATCCAGAGCATGCGGTAATTGTCGGGGGCGGCGCAATCGGCGCCATGTTCGCCGGAATGATGGTTGGTTCAGGCTTGCATGTAGTTTCAGTCGATAGGGCCGACCCCTCTCCGGAGCGTGAACTTGCTGGTGTGACCTACATGATGGGAGACATCGAGGTCCCAGATGAGTCGATCGAAAGAGAGCTGGCGTGTGCCGACATGGTCATGTTGGCGCTTCCAGAGCAGGTAATCCGTTCATCGTTAGGCTACGTGGCCAGTGCAATGCGTACCGGTTCACTGTTGGTCGAGACATCCTCGGTGAAGTCGCGCGTAACGACGGACATGCGCATACTCCCTGACAGGATCGAAGCAATGGGCCTAAACCCCATGTTCTCTCCCTCTGCGGGGGCTTCCGGAAGACCTGTAGCTGTAGTCACGACCCATGATGGCCCACTCGGCAGGGGGCTTGTGCGGCTATTGACCGAGTGGGAGATGGCGCCAGTCCCGGTTGAAGCGGAGTACCACGATCGAATAACTGCCGCGACCCAGGTTGCAACTCACGTCGCCGTGCTGACCCTGGGACTAACTCTCATAGATCTCGGAGTCGACATCGACGACCTATCAAAGTTGGCGACGCCCCCTCACATGGCAATCCTGGCGCTGATGGGAAGGATCGTATCGGCCGCTCCTGAAGTTTACTGGGACATACAGGCCGCGAACCCTCGCGCGCCGTTGGCTCGCCAGCTATTCAGCAAGAACATCTCTGAGATCGACGCGCTCATGGCTCGTGAGGAGGAGGACGGCTTCGTCGAGTCCCTCGACAAGATACGGAGATTCCTCGGCTCCCACACGTCCGAACTGGATGACGTGTGCGTCAGGATCTACTCTCAGCTACGAGCGCTGACAGATGACAAGAACTCTGATCGTCGATGACTGCGACCTGGCACGACTGCCCAGTAACAGGCTGGAGTCGCTCTCAGGCGACCGGATGGGTCAATACAGCATTCGCATCAACCGCCAGTGGCGCATCTGCTTTCGTTGGGAAGAGGACGGAACGTAGTGCAGCCCCGTGTGCCTGCCTAGGCTGCCGGTCCAGAATCGGAGTACGGGGTGACGCTCCTTCGTCGGTATGACGAATAGTAGTGGATACCAATCTGGGGCAAGTTCAGGGGCGCGTCAGCCAGTTGACACCCTTACGGCGTGTTGATAGATTAGTCTAACTATGGCTATTTTTCGCAGTCGCACTTTGACATGCACCTGTAGCCGCCCCATTTAAGGGGCAGCCTCGGAGCTACCGCAACCGATGACCGTCCCGTTTCGCGCCTGTGAACGGGACGTTGATATTTTCAGGCAGCCGTCCAGCATCAAGTAAGGACCTCAAGGCAATGACTCAGACCAACGCGATCGTCGAATACTATCCCTCGGAAATCGAGGAGTTCGAAGCTGGAGTCAAGAGATTCCAGGCAGGCGACTGGGACCCAACCGACTTCATGGCTTTCCGTCTCCGCCAGGGCGTGTACGGTCAGCGACAGGCGGACGTCTACATGTGCCGCATCAAGATCCCCTTTGGCGGCATGACCGCTGACATGCTGGACATGATGGGCGATATCGTCGACCGCTTCGCGCCACTCAACAAGGGTCACGTAACGACCCGCGAGAACATACAGCTTCACCACATCGCTCTCGAAGACACTCCTGAGATGATGCGGCTGCTCGCATCGGTCGGGCTGACAACCCGCGAGGCGTGCGGCAACACCGTGAGAAACGTAACCGGCTGCGCGATCGCCGGGGTCTGCGCTGAAGAGCCTTTCGATGTCACGCCGTATGCCGCGGCGTATTCGCGCTACTTCGTGAGACACCCGTTCACACAGTCGATGCCCCGCAAGATCAAGACTGCGTTCTCGGGCTGCGCGCGAGACTGCGCGATTACCGGCATCCACGACGTCGGCTTCCTGCCGGTTATCAAGGACGGACAGCGCGGCTTCAAGTTGGTCATGGGAGGCGGCACCTCAATTATGCCACGCATCGCTCCCACGCTGTACGAGTTCGTCAGCACGGACGAGTACCTCAGGATCACCGAGGCGGCACTCAGGGTGTTCCACAACTCAGATGAGCTCAGGCGCAGCAGAATGAAGGCGCGGGTCAAGTTCCTGATCGACCGCATCGGAATCGACGACTATCGAGACCTCGTCGAAGAGCAGCTCCAGGAGGACTGGGCCCAGCGATCTTTCGATCCCACCGGCCTGCTGTTCATCGACGACGAAGAGGCAGACGCACCCTCGCTGCATGGCGACTTTGCCACCGGATCGGACCCTGAGTTCGACCGCTGGCTGTCCACCAACGTCGAGGCGCAGAAGCAGGGCGGCTACCACACCGTGACCGCAAAGCTG
Organism: Dehalococcoidia bacterium; assembly: GCA_034428835.1. Lineage (GTDB taxonomy): Bacteria > Chloroflexota > Dehalococcoidia > Lucifugimonadales > UBA1123 > VXRN01. The sequence continues at coordinate 25,656 of DAOUHG010000171.1, read as the reverse complement.
TCGCTGGGAGACATCAATCCCCAGCAGTTCCACCAGCTCGCCGACCTAAGCCGGACCTACGGCGCGGGTCGCGTCAGGTTGACACATCAGCAGAACCTGGCGATCAGGTGGATCCCGGAGGGCGCGCTTTACGAGGTGTGGAGCAAGCTGAAGGAGATCGGGTTCGGCGACGCCGGAGCGCTTGAGATAACCGACGTTGTCTCCTGCCCCGGCACAGATAGCTGCAAGCTGGGCATAACCTCCTCGATGGGTATGGCGCGCGCCGTCGCCGAGGCTGTCTCGGTCATAGACAAGGAGGCCGACCCACTGATCCGCAAGATGCACATCAAGATGAGCGGATGCCCGAACGGCTGCGGACAGCACCATGTCGCCGACATTGGATTCCACGGCGCGGCTGCCAAAGCTCCAGGCGGACAGGTGCCGGCGTATGAGCTGTTCCTCGGCGGAGGATTCGAGGACGGCGATACGCGCATCGGCCTGCGGGTCAAGACCAAGGTTCCCGCCAAGCGGATGCCGGACGCGCTCAGAAAGGTGCTCGACTTCTACAAGGCCGAACGGCAGGATGAGGAGATCTTCCGCGACTTCGCCGCGCGCCTGGGACCCGAGTCGTTCGAGCCGCTGCTGGCCGAGTTCAAAGAAGTTCCCGAGCTAAACCGGGAGTCGCTGGACGTGTACATCGACTGGAGCAAGACGGTCAAATACGTCCTGGAACGGGGCGAGGGCGAGTGCGCGGTCTAGTTCCGGTACGATAAGCAGAGAAACGAAGGGCGGGATGATATCCCGCCCTTTTTGGTTTCTGGTGGATTAGGCCTGAGAGCCGACTCAGCTCCTGGTTATCCGGCGCCTGATCCGGTCCAGCCATGAACCGCCAGGCGGTTCCATCTCTATAGACTCGCCGCGCCAGCGCTTTTCGATCTTTGGCGGTCGCGCCAGGACCATGCCGTAGCCGACGATAAAGATGATAAGGCCTGCCCACGCCAGCATCCCAGCAACTCCAGCGCTAAACGGCCTCACTAACAGGAACGAAAGCAGAAGCACGAAGCCGAACAACATTATCCGGCCCGGAGATATGGAGAACAGGTTGCCGCTCAGCGACTGCTTGACGTAGAGCCAGGTCAATTGGCGAAGATTGCCTCGGCTTGACGCCCGTCGTGGACGACGCTTGGGGCCTTCCTCGCCAGCCTTCTGGAGGATGTCTTCTATTTCGCGCTGGTACCTGCTTGGCATCTTCAGCTCCCGTCAGAATACCCTCAGCAGAATCCTAAAGAACAACTATAAGGGTGTCAAGGCGCACAGAATGAGCGCTTCTCAGCATCCTCACACCATGTCAAAAACGTACTTTTTGCAATCTGGAATAAGGCTCCTCTATGCTATAATCGTCAAATACGATTCGCGTTCCCAGGAGCCCCAATTGAAGATTACTCAAGATGAAGTTGTGGACAATCAGACGACTCTCCACATTGAGCTTGAGGACGATGACCTAAGTCCATATCTCGACCGGGGATACCAGCGCATCGCCAACCAGATCGTCATTCCCGGCTTCCGAAAGGGCAAGGCGCCCAGACGTGTCGTCGAGAGCATGGTTGGCCGCGAGAGCCTGCTGAACGAGGTGCTCGATAGCATGGTCTTCGAGACAGTCGGCAAGGCGATCGAGGAGCGGGAGCTGGACTCAGTCGGGATTCCCAAGATAGATGATCTGGACCTCGACCCCGTTCAGTTCACAGCTGTCGTTCCGCTCAGGCCCGACATCGACCTCGGCGATTACGAGTCGATTCGGGTCGAATATGATGAGCCGGAAGTCACCGACGAGCAGGTGTCCGAACGCCTCCAAGCAATCCGGGAGAGCCTGGGGACCTGGGAGACGGTCGAAAGGCCGGCCCAGTTTGGCGATATGGCCGTAATAACCATGAGCAGCGACGTGGACGGCGAGAACCGCTGGAATGGCGAGGATACGTCTTTCTACATGGCCGAGGACGGTCGCTACCCAGTGCCGGGATTCTCAGCCAAACTGGTTGACCTCGAAATCGACCATCCCACGGAGTTTTCCCTGGAAGTTCCGGAAGATTTCTCAGACGCCTCTCTAGCCGGTAAGGAGGCGTCCTTTAACGTCACGGTCACAGAAGTCAGAGAGAGGGTACTCCCTGAGCTCAATGATGAGTTTGCGCAGGGCCTGCCGGATGGCTTCGCCGACCTCGACGCGCTCAAATCCACGGTGATGGAGTCCATGGCCTCCGAAGCGGAAATGCAGACACGAATGGAGTATCGCGACAGCGTGATCGACGCCCTGCTGGAAAACGCGACATTTACGATCCCACCTGTCGTCATCGAAACCGAAGTAGAGCGCATTCAGGACAGCCAACGCCGCTCGCTGGAAAACGCCAATATACAGGTGTCTGACTATCTGGCCGCGATCGGCATGACCGAAGAGGAAGCTGAGCAGGAGGCAGAGCAGCAGGCCGAGCAACGAGTGCGGCGCTCTCTCGTCATCAACAAGCTCGCCGAACTGGAAGCCGTCGAAGTGACGGACCCCGAAATCGACGAGCAGTTCAACCAGCTCTACGCGGGCCAGCGTATGCGCAGGCAGGAACGCCGCGACCTGCGTAATTCCCTATCCGACAGGATCAGATACGACAAGACGATCGACACCCTGGTCTCCATTGCCCGGGGTGAGCGCGAGAGCGACGACACACAGAATGAGGAATCCGAAGTCGAAGTCACAGACTCGGAAGGAGACCAGCAAGACGATGATTCACAAGCCTGAGAACATTATTCCGATGGTGGTCGAGTCGGGCGCTCGGGGCGAGCGAGCCTACGACATATACTCGCTGCTGCTCAAGGAGCGCATCGTCTTCCTTAACTCGGCCATTTACGACCAAGTCGCCAACAACATCATAGCGCAGCTCCTCTACCTGGACAGGGAGGACCCTGAAAGAGACATCAGCCTCTACATCACCTCGCCTGGCGGGGTGATTCCCTCGGGCCTGGCGATCTACGACACCATGCAGTTGATTCGGCCGGACGTGTCCACGATCTGCGTCGGTATGGCCGCCAGCATGGCCACCGTTCTATTGTGCTCAGGCGCGCCGGGCAAACGGTTCGCGCTGCCCAACTCAACGGTCCACATGCACCAGGCAATGGGCGGAGCCCAGGGGCAGGCTTCCGACATCGAGATAGCGGCGCGCGAGGTGCTGCGCCAGCAGGACATCATCCGCCGCATTATCGCCGAGAGGACAGGACAGACCTACGACAAGATCGCGACCGACTCCGACCGAGACTTGTACCTGAGCGCGGAAGCCGCCAAGGAGTACGGACTCGTTGACGACGTTCTGGACACAGCCGTAGCCACTGCCGCCGCCGACTGATTCGGGACATCTCTGAACAGCCCTCCTCCTGGACGCCAGGAGAGCCAATAGTGGGAAGAGCGATTTGACGACTGACCGAGGCGGACCGAACCCAAGAACCGGGCGAAACGACTACCAGTGTTCGTTCTGCGGCAAGTCGCAACGACAGGTCAAACGCCTCATCGCCGGACCCGACCATGTATTCATCTGCGACGAGTGCGTCAATCTGTGCGACCAGATCATCGCCGAAGAGAACGCCGACAGGAAGTCCAAGAGCGTACAGACCAATCTGGCCGCCAAGGACCTCAACCCCAAGACGATCTACAAAAAGCTCGAAGATTACGTCGTCGGCCAGGAGCAGGCCAAGAAGGTCCTCAGCGTAGCGGTCTATAACCACTACAAGCGAATCTGGTCAAACCGCCAGACAAGCGACGACGTCGAGCTCCAAAAGGCAAACATCCTGATGTTGGGGCCGTCGGGATCGGGCAAGACACACCTGGCGCAGAACCTGGCGCACATCCTGGAAGTGCCGTTCGCCATTGCCGACGCGACAACTCTGACGGAGGCCGGATACGTCGGCGAGGACGTGGAGAATATCCTGTTGGGACTCATCCAGTCCGCGGATTTCGACATAGCCCGTGCCGAGCACGGCATCATCTACATAGACGAGATCGACAAGATAGCGCGCAAGAGCGCCAATCCGTCCATTACGCGCGACGTGTCGGGCGAGGGCGTGCAGCAGGCGCTGCTCAAGATCATCGAAGGGTGCGTCGCCAACGTTCCTCCGCAGGGCGGACGGAAGCATCCGCACCAGGACTTCCTCCAGATCCGCACGGACAACATCCTGTTCATGTGCGGCGGCGCGTTCGAGGGGATCAACGAGATCATCGAGAAGCGCGCGTTCAAGGACCGCAAGCGCATCGGGTTCAAGCCCAACGTCGTTACCGACGACTGGGGCGAGCGCACCGCCGACGAAGTGAGGCGGCACGTAAACTCCGATGACCTGATGGACTATGGATTCATACCGGAGTTCGTCGGACGGCTGCCGGTGGTCGTCGGGCTGAACGCGCTCCACAAAGACGACCTGCTCAGGGTGCTCACCGAGCCGAAGAACGCCATCGTCAAGCAGTACCAGACGCTGTTCAAAATGGACGGGGTAGAGCTGGTCTTCACTGACGACGCTCTGGATGCAGCGGCCGAGAAGGCCGTCCACCAGAAGACGGGAGCACGCGGGCTGCGCACAATCCTTGAACAGACCCTTCTGGACGTGATGTACGAACTGCCCGGAACCAAAGACATCGAGAAGTGCGTGGTGGACTCAGGTGTGATTTGCGGTACGTCTCCCGTATTGCTGGTCACCGGAGATGGGAGACAGTTCCCGCTCGGCTTGGACAGCACCGAATCTGAATCGGAGCAGAAGTCGGCGTAGCGGGCGCCCGACGGTCAGCGCCTGCTCTGGAGCTGCACCATTAGCCTGATCGCCAACTGCTGTTCTGTCTCAGACCTGCTGAACCTCGCCGCCAGGGCGGCGTCCGAGATCGCCCTGTCGAAGTTGCCTAACTCGGCCATCACCACTGCCCGCTCAAGGTAGATCGATCCGTACGTTGGATCGATCTCGATGGCCCTGTCCAGCTCCTGTAGCGCCCCCGTCAGGTTAGACTCGAGGCGGTACTGCTTTGCCTGGCGCAGATGCGTCACAGGTGAGTCTCCGACGTTCGCGTCCCCGACCAGAACTCCCGCCACGAGGACTACACCAACCGCGGGGAGGGCCCACCACCTCTTGAAGATCGAGTTTGCATCCACGACCTCTGAGACGAACCCAAACATGTCATGTACCGGCAGATAGCGCGGGCTGAACGCGACTCCGAGCACGACGCCGCAGACGAACCCTCCTATGTGAGCGTAGTTGTCTACTCCCGTTGTCACGAAGCCGTACAGCAGATTGACTCCGGCGAGCACCAACAGACCAACCAGGGTGCGTCGTCCCATATCGCCCAACTGGTTGCGATGAGTCAGGAAGAACGCCACCAGCCCGCCCAGCACTCCGAACACCGCCCCGCTCGCTCCCACGCCTATCGCGTTGGAGACCAGGCTCAGGCTCAGTGCGTAGCTCGTAACGCTACCAGCAAGACCGGCCAGCACGTATATGACTGTAAATCTGCTGCGCCCGTATAGCTGTTCGAGCTGCTGGCCGAAGATGAACAGGCCGAAGCAGTTGAGGCCCAGGTGCATCCAGCCAGAGTGGAGGAACATCGCAGCGAAAAGACGCCAGTACTCGCCTGCCGCGATTCCCTGGCCATCCATTGCTCCGAGGTTCCTGAGCACGCCAGGATCTTCCGAACCACCTGACGCTTCCGCGATCAAATGCATGACAGCAATGACTGCAAGCAGGCCCCAGGTTACGTACGGCTTAGTACCAAATCCCGGCAGTGGCACGCCGGGGCTGGAGGAAACGTCGTCCTGATGGTCTGGTCTGGGGAAGGGGAACAATACGCAACATCCTGCTGACTCCATTCTAGGATAGCAGGGGTTAGAGTGTAGGATACGCTTTAGAGACCCGGTGCAACTCCGCCAGTTTAGCAGGTGGCAATGCGACGTACCCTGGGTCCCAGCTACCGACCGCGCAGCCGCCGAAGCTCGGCCTCCAACTCTGCCTGCAGGGCCTCAGCCGTAGGAGGGACGCGTCAGAGCTTGATGATGCCCTTTTGGAGGGCCTGTGTGACCGCTTGAGTGCGATGTCTGACGTTCATCTTGCTGAAGATGTTGGCGATGTGAGTCTTCACCGTGCTCTCGCTGATTAGAAGCTCCTCGGCGATCTGCTTGTTGGGCGAGCCGCGTGCGACGAGCTCCAGCACCTCGATCTCACGATCGGATAGGGAGTCAGGATCCGGACGGGAGAGTTCCTGAAGACGGGTGATGAGTCTCGCCGCAACGCCCGGCTCGATCTGCGACTCTCCTCGACAGACGGCACGGACAGCAGCGAACAATTCTTCGCGGGAGGTGTCCTTGAGCAGGTAGCCCTTGGCTCCAGCCTGTACCGCGTCGAAGATGTACTCGTCTGTGTCGAACGTGGTGAGCACGATGATCTTGATGTCCGGGCTTTCATCGCCGATTATCCGCATCGCCTCGACCCCGGACATGTTGGGCATACGCAGGTCCATCAGTATCACGTCCGGGTGGAGCGATCGCGCCACTTCGACGGCCTCGAGTCCGTCGCTCGCCTCGCCGACGATCTCGAAGTCGGGCTGCCTACTTAGGATAGTGGTCAGCCCGTCACGCACTAGCGTATGGTCGTCTACTATGAGAATCCTGGTAAGAGACATGAACTCGCCCTCGGCATAGTGGTCAATTCTGGCGACATGAACCTGCCGAGCACATATATGTTATCTGAGGAGGGTGTGAAAATCCTAGTCCGTTTCTGTGAAGGCCACTTTAGCAGCACTTGGCGCCATTCGATCTGAGAGAATCACACCCGTGCCAATGTAATAGACATATATTCCTATCGCTCCGCCGAGACCCAGAGAATCGCCCCATCAGTCTCGAAGGTCAGGGATCCGCTTTCTGCGGTCGTGAAAACCTGAGACCCGCCAACAGCTGCTTTCAGTCTGTCGGCTACGTCCGGGTTTGGATGGCCGAACCTGTTGTCCTGTCCGAACGATATGACCGCAGCGCCTGGGTCCACCGCGTCCAGAAAGACCTGAGTTGAAGACGTCTGACTTCCGTGGTGCGCCACCTTGAGAACATCGCTGGCGAGCCGCTGGCCCGATCCAACAAGCCACGCCTCGCCCTCAGTGAAGACATCGCCAGTGATGATGAAGCTCCTGTCACCGTACACGACCCGGACGATCACAGAGCCATTGTCCACGTCGGACTCGGTACCCGACAGCAACGGGGCCGGCGGCCCAAGCGCCTCTACAGTCACCCCATCCGAGAACGACAACTTCAATCCGGGGACGGCGTCGATCGTCTTCGCTCCCTCCGCCTCGACGAGGTCCGACCAATAGATATATTCAGGCCCGGCGAACTCCTGCCGGCGTTCCAGCACACTCTCTACGGTGAACCGTCTGAGTATTTCGTTCAGGCCGGATATGTGATCGCTGTGCGGGTGTGTGAGGACGACAAGGTCCACGCTCCGTTCCCAGAACGGAAACTCCGATCCGAGCACCTCGGCGGCCCGGTGCGGGTCAGGCCCGCCGTCAACGACGATCCTGTGGCCCGCGGGAGTAGTAACAACCGTCATATCCCCCTGCCCTACGTCGGCAAACACCACCCTGAGTCTACCACTCGGCTGGCTGAGGGCCGCGATCCAGACCAGGCAGGCGGCTCCCTATCGCGACCGCCGTCACTTGCCATGGCAGCGAAGCTCGCTTGACCAGATCAACAACCGGTCGAGGCCTGGGGATGTAAGATCGCCATGGCAGGTAGCCGGTTAGAGCAAGCGTTGCCACACCCAGGACCACATAGTACGCCCACACCAGCGCCGCTCCCGCTTCGCCCAGGCTGACCGTGGTCGCCGGGACTCGGGCGAACGCTGACACTATGCCTACCACATAGGATGAGAACAGCCATGCGAGCCAGCCGAACGGCAGCGCGACGAAGTCCGACACCAGTCCTACAAAGGCAGCAGCGGCATGGAACGCCAGCGCAAATGGAACGGCAGGAAGAACCAGCAGGGTGGCCGGCAGACCTACCAGCGGCAACTGGCCAAAGTGGAATGCGACCAGGGGGGCCGTGGACAGGGTGGCCGCGACCGAAACGCCAATCGCTCCAACGGCTGCACTACGCAGCCCACCCGCTCCCGGCTGCGGAACCAGCATCTCGTGTATCCGCCCGACGTACACGCTGATCCCGAGCATCGCGGCAAAGCTGAGCTGGAAAGATATGCTGAACAGAATCCCAGGATCGATGGACGTCATCACGATCGCGGCAAGGGCGAGCGCGGGTATCAGGGACCGAGGGCGTCCCACGGCGACAGCCAGTAGGTAAGCCGTGCCCATCGCCGTCGCTCGCACCGCAGAAGGAGACGCGCCCGACAACAGCGCGTACAACCAGATCGCCCCAAGTGGAATCAGCAGGTACAGACCTCGTCTTCTTCCGAACACCAGCACGCTCAGTGCCGTGGCCATTACCAACGCCATCCCGACGTGCAGACCCGAAATGGCGAGCAGGTGTGACGCGCCGGTGCTGCGAAAGTCGTCCACCAGCGAGTCGGGAAGTCCGTCCCTCATCCCGAGCAGCACCGCCTGGCCGAAGGCGGCAGCAGGCTCGGCCACTACCCTCTCAGTCGATCCGGCCAGGGCGGTGCGGACCAACGAAAGCAGACGTCTGAACGGACTGCCGTATCCCTCCGAGATCAACACGACCTCCGGGAACGCCGCGACCGTTCTGATTCCCTGTGCCTCCAGATAGGCAGGGTAGTCGAAGTCCTCGATGGGTTCGGGCATCTCCAGCCTGCCCCGGATCTCCAGCCGGTCGCCATACCGGAAGAACGGCGGACTCCTGACCTCGGTCAGCGCCGCAGTCGGTCTCGCGGTAACTCTGACATCCCCCGACACGTCCAGCCAGGTCGAGTCGCGACCGGTGCGTATACGGTCCACCGACAGGCGGAAGCTGTACGCCCCTCCGTGGTCGGTCGGCTCACCGACCACCATGCCATGGGCCACGGTTGCACGCTCATCGTGGTATTGGAACAGGTCTGCCCCCACAGGCTCGACCAATCCAGCCCTCAGCAGTCCGAGCGCGAGCGCAGCTACTGCCAGCGTCGGCAGCAGTGAGATACGTGCCGACCCCGAAAGTACGACCAGCAGGACAGCCGCAAGAGTAAGCAGCCCGACGGCGGCTATTGGAGCGTTCCAAGCCTCCCCGAGCAGCAGCCCGACGATGAACGATACCGCAAGGACGGGAAGCAGCGCCGCCCGCTCATCAGTGGTCACCGGTCAGAGTTCAAACTGACTCAAACTGCACTGCAGAGAGATCCAGCTGGGAAGACCGCTTGGAGAGATAGAGCAGCTCAACGCCCACTACTTCATTCGACTCGTTGTAGTCGAGCACCACACCAGGCGAGTCGTCAAGCCGTAGATAAAGTGCGTCGGCTTTCTTATCCACGTGTAGCTTCATAGACTTCTTCAGTCTGAGCGACGCCCTCGGGGTCTGGTCGCGGGGAACGCTCCACCTCGATCCACAGCTCTTCGACGCCTCGGAGCACCACCTGTTCGCGATACTCAGGCTCTGACAGCAGCCTAACCGACAAGAACCGCTTCAGCAGACTCGCGAAGGCGATCCTGCCTTCGAGCATGGCCAATGGCGCGCCGAGGCAGTAGTGTATACCACGGCCAAAGGCGATATGACTCGGCTCCTGGCGGCCTATGTCGAACACGTCGGGGTTGGTGAACACAGACGGGTCGCGGTTGGCCGCGCCCAGCAGGCAGATGACGCGCTGACCTGGCTTTATTAGCTTCCCGCCGATCTCAACGTCCTCGGTGGCCATCCGGCCGTCGAGCTGCACGGGGCTGTCGTATCTGAGCATCTCGTTGATTGCGGAGTCGATCAGGTCCGGCTCGTTTCTGAGGCGTTCCAGTTGGGCCGGGTTTCTGACCAGCGCCAGCGTGCCGTTGCCTATGAGATTGCGGGTCGTCTCGTTTCCGGCCACCAGCAGCAGAAGCAGCGTGGACAGAAGCTCCTCGTGTGTGAGGCGGTCACCCTCGTCCTCGACGGCGATCAGCGCGGTTATCATATCGTCCTGCGGGTAGCGGCGGCGCTGCTCTATGATCCCCTCGAAGTACTCGTAGAGCTTTGCACCCGACTCTTCGATCCTGCGCACCTGCTCTTCGTTGACAGTCGGCTCGACGCTGAGGGCGACATCGTTCGACCACTCCTTGAACACTTCGATGTCCTCAGACGGAACACCGAGCAGCTCCGCGATTACGATTACCGGCAGCGGGTACGCGAAGGCGTCGATCAGATCGAACCTGTGCCGTCCCTCGGTCGCATCGAGCAGGTCGTCAACTATCTGCTGGATGCGTGGAGCGAGGTCGGCCACCGAGCGCGGAGTGAACGCCTTGGACACGAGCGTCCTCAACCTGGTGTGGTCGGGCGGGTCGGTGTCCAGCATGGACCTGTACGCGCTCTTCCCGCCATAGTCACGCGTGAACCGTAAGTGGTCGCGGAGAACCGCGTTGGTGTCTTCGTACTGCGTCAGCACCCAGGCGTTGATCGTTCGGAGCCTGTGGACCGGGTCCTTCCGTCGAAGCTCCTCGTATTTGTCGAAGGGATACGCCCTGGTCTCAGCCGAAATCGGGTTGTAACTGACGCCGGACTCGATGCGCTCCCAAGCCATGAAAGCCGGCATCAACGCCGACCTCAGAACGCTGCGGAACACCTGTGGTACTGGAGCCATCCGTCATCCCTCCGCGCAAGTGTGCTCAGATGCAGTATATCGCGTCGGCCTCGACTACGGATGAGCCGGCGAACCGTCCTCGTGCGATGCGAACAGCACCGGACGATACCTATACGGGTAGGCCGCCATTACTTCCTCGTTGAGGTCCACCCCGAGTCCGGGAGCTGTGGGCAGATCGTAGTAGCCCTCCCCCAGCGTCATTGGTTCGATCTGAATCTCGTCGAACACAGGAATGCGGGAGACGTGCTCCAGGATCAGGAAGTTGGGAATGGACGCGGCCACGTGGATGCTCGCCGCTGTCGCGACCGGTCCCTTGGGATTATGGAATGCCATGTTGATATAGTACGTCTCGGCCATTGAAGCTATTCGCCTCAGCTCCGAGATGCCGCCGCAGTGGCATACGTCGGGCTGCAGCACGTCAACCAGTTGACGTTCGATAACGTCCTTGTTGCCCCAGCGAGTGAGCAGACGCTCGCCGGTCGCGATCTCGGTCCCAAGGCTGGCCTGCCTGACCAGCGCAAGCGAGTCGATGTTGTTGGGCGGCACAGGCTCCTCGAAGAACAGCAGGTTGTACTCCTCGATGGAGCGTATGAGCTTGATCGCCATCGCCGGTCTTGAGCGGCCGTGGTTGTCGACCATCAGATCGATGTCCGGCCCAACCGCGTCACGCATCATCGCGATGTGATCCTTGAACTTCCCGGGTTCGGTCCTCTCATCGAGGTCGATCATCGAGTATCCCCAGCCGCTCTTGATCGCAGTGAAGCCCTGCTCGATACCTGCCTGTGCTACCTCGGCCGTGTCTGCCCCCGTATAGGTACGGATGCGGTCTCGTACCGCGCCGCCCAGCAGTTGATACACGGGAACTCCGAGCGCCTTGCCCTTGATGTCCCACAGCGCCTGGTCGATGGCGCTAAGGGCCGAGCTGATGATTACGCCGTTCCTGTACCGGTTGTGGAGGTACATGAGCTGCCAGGCGCGCTCGATGTCGAACGCGCTCCGGCCGACGATCTGTGGAGCGAGCATATGCACCGCCTCGGCGATCGTCGTTGCCTGGTTGACCAGGCCGCCCTCACCCCAACCGTGGATGCCCTCGTCGGTCTCGACTTTGACGAACATCCAGTTGCGCCCCGAGCCTTCAGCCCACATGACGAACGGCTTGATGTCGGTGATGTTCATTCGAGTATTCTTCCTTACACCCTCACCCCCGTATCAAGTACGGGGCAGGCTCCAACCCCCTCCTGAGGGAGAGGGGGCCAGTTGATTGAGGTTCGAGTCAGAGTTGCCTGAGGCGTGGATCCCATCTGTCCCGCAGCCAGTCGCCCACGAAGTTGAGCGCCACTACCACCAGCAGGATGGCAACGCCGGGGAAAACCGGTAACCACCAGGAGTCCACCTGGTAGTTGTTCCCTTCGGCGATCATGACTCCCCATGCCGGCGTGGGTGGCGGGATACCAGCGCCCAGGAAGCTGAGTGTGGCCTCAGTGAGTATGAACGTCCCTGAGCCGAGCGTGGCGAGCACCACGATCGTGTTAGCGACCCCGGGAAGGATGTGCTTGAAAATGATCCTCGGTGTGGACGCGCCCGCAACGCGAGCGAGCGCGACGTAGTCCCTCTCCTTGAGCGACAGTACCTCGGCGCGAACGTTTCGCACGAAGCCCGTCCAGGCGTTGAGAATCAGCAGAGTAATTACGACCCCAAAGCTGGGGCCGGTTATCGACACCACGATCAGCGCGATCATCAGGAAAGGCACGCCTATCCAGACGACCACCACGAACATCACAATCTCGTCGACTACCCCTCCGTAGTAGCCGGAGAGAATCCCGACCGCGCTGCCAAGTAGCGTACCAGCGGTCAGGCCGACCACAACGACGGTCACGGAGATTCGCGCTCCGTGGATGATGCGGCTGAGGATGTCCCGACCTACGTGGTCGGCGCCCAGCATGTTTGTGGATGTTCCCCCTTCAACCCAGACCGGCGGAGCGAGCCGGGCGCGCAGATTCTGCTTGATAGGGTCGTGCGGTGCAAGCATCGGCGCGAATATCGCGGCTATCACGAGGACCGCGAGTATCAGCATCGGCACAACGGGCCATCGACGCATAACGTACCAGACCCTCGATCCGAGCGTAGTCGAAGTCGCCTGGCTCTCGAACAGGTCTGCCTCGGTCATGGCCATGCCTAGTTCAGCCTGATCCTGGGATCCAGGATGACGTAGATGATGTCGGAGATGAAGTAGGCGACCAGGTATAGCAGCGTAATCATCAGCACCGAGCCGGTCAGGAGCGGGAAGTCGTTGTTGTAGAGCGAGTCGAGCGCAAGCCTGCCTAGTCCAGGCCAGGCGAAGATCAGCTCGACGACGGTCGCGCCGTTGAGGTATCCGGCCAGCAGCAGCACCGACACCGTGACCGGCGGTATAAGCGCATTCTTGAAGGCGTGCTTCCAGACGACCGCCCACGAACTGACGCCCTTAGCACGGGCGAGCTTGATGTACTCGGAGTCGAGGACCTCGAGCATCGCGGAGCGCGTGAGGCGCAGGTAGCCTGCGGCGGGCCCCCACGCGAGAACCATCGTGGGAAGGATGAAGTGCTTGATCTGCGTGGTCAGCGGCACGTCTGTTGGCCGCGTGGATGTCGGCAACCAGCCGAGCGCGACAGAGAAGATCAGGATGGCGACGATCCCGAGCCAGAACGCGGGAGTCGCCTGTCCGAACAGCGCGAAGGTGCGGCCCACGTAGTCCCAGACCGTGGCGCGCCTGACCGATGACAGCACCCCAAGCGGAATGCCTATCAGCGTGGCGACCGCCCAACCCGCGACCGCGAGCTGTATCGTCGCGGGCGCGCGTTCGAGAATCAGCCTTGTAACGGGTCTTCTGTCGACGAGGCTGTTTCCGAGGTCTCCGGTGAGCGCGTTGCCAAGCCACATGAAGTATTGGACGACCAGCGGACGATTGAGCCCGAGGTACTCCCGGAGCGCGTCCATCTGCTCCGGGGTCCTGCCGTATCCCTCATTGGCGTATAGCAGCAGCGGGTCGCCCATAGTGCGAGACAGCGTGAACACGACGATTGTCACCGTGAACGCCGACAGCAGAATGAACAGGAACCTGCGAACGAGAAAACGCCGCAACAGCAACCCCCAGGCCATACCGCCACACCGCCGGTTGACCGACGGTGTGGCCGATCAAGTTCGAGTTATACGGCCCCGACAAAGTGCCGGGGCGCGTGTGTTCCCTAGCGTGCGGGTACTATGAATTCAGGATAGGCCATCAGGTCGAGCGAACTTGCCTGGCGCATCCCCCAGGATTTGATTGACTTCGAATTGAAGATCAGCAGGTCCGGCAGCGAGACCACGGCTGAACCCTGCATCAATCGGTGCATATAGTCGATCAGCGCGGTGTTGATCTCGACACGCTTGAGCCTGTCAGGCTCCATGCTGGCGTCTATGATGGCCTGAGTGATCTCGGGCACCTCGACGCCGGGGCCGAATCCGCCGCGACCCAGGCTGGTCATCTCACCGCCCTTGGGCCAGTCGAACGGCCGGTTGGTGGCGGTCTCGCCGATCGCCTGGATATTGATCTTCACAAACGACCTGGCGACGAGGGACGGCCTGACGGTCGAGTATGCGCTCTTGTCGACAGTGGTACGGATTCCGACCTCGTCCCAGAAGCCTGCTACGGCGTCGGAGATGGCGTCGACGTTCGTGGCGGACCGGAAGATGTCCGCGTTCATGCGGACACCGTCGGCGCCTCTTGGATATCCTGCTTCGTCGAGAAGCTGCTCGGCTCGGCTGGGATCGTACGGGATGAGCCAGCGGTCCTGCCACTCAGGCTGGATGACCGACGCCGACCACATGTACTCCGGCCATGCGAGGCCGTCCATAAGGGCCTCGTTGACGAGCGCCCTGTCTATGGCGAGGGACATGGCCCACCTGACCATCCGGGCCCTTTCCATGCGCTTGTCGACGTCCATCGGGTCGACGGCCGGGACGACCACCGCCCACGGCACGCCTGGATCGTAGGACAGTCCGATCGGTGGGAGCTGCTCTCCGGTCTTCGGATCGTGGGTCTCCCAGTAGTTGCCGCCCCAGAAGATGCCCGCCTTGCGACCGCCGCCCGCGCTGACTGTGCGGAAGCCGGCGTCGACGAGCCGCTTCAGGTCCTTGAACTCGGGCTTGGCTACGTCCACCTCACCGGTCAGTAGCGAGGCTAGCCTGGTGGCCGCCGCTGGAAGCGCAACCAGGTGAATCGTCTGGACGGCCGCATTCTGGCGCCAGTGGTCGGCCACGGCGCTAAGCTTCGCCTGGTCCTCGGTCGCCCACTCGGTGATCTCGAACGGGCCGGTCATGACGACGTTGTCTCTTGACCAGTCCTCTCCGTTCTCGTCATAGGCATTCTTGCTGATGACACCGAACGAGAAGCCGAACATGTTTGTGCGATTGCCGTCCCATGCCGGATCGAAATTTTCGAACGGCAGGTCGAACGTCGAGTCGTCAATCGCGCTCGCTTCCTTGAACAGCACCCTGAAGTCGCCGGCCTGTGGGTGGATGCTCTCAGACGTAACTGCAGCGTTCGCGTCGTTGAGGCTCCACACAATGTCGTGGGCCGTCATCTCTCCGAATCCCTTGTGGAACATGACCCCATCCTGGACCGTGACGGTAGCCTTGGAGAGATCGGAGGCGATTTCAAATGAATTTGCCAACATGGGGCCCTGGATGTTGCCCATTTCTGTCGGCATGAACAGCGTCTCGGCCACGCCCATGTAGTTGAAAAGGTCGCTCGCCCCGTGTCGGTTGATGCCAACCGCCGGCGCAAGCGTCTCGGCCGCTATCTTGATGGTGCCAGCGGCCGCCTGTGGCTCCGGCAGCGTGACCGCTGCTGGCTCGGCCGTCTCCTCCATCGTGCCGACGGTCATGACAGCTTCGGCTGCTGCCTTGGCCATCGCCGACTCGACCGCGGCCTCGATGTCGGCCTGGGACATCATTGGCTGCGACGGCTGGGCGGACAGCGCCTTTGCTATCGCGCCGGAGACCTGGGCCTCTGTGACTCCACCCATCTGCATGGACATGGCGCTCGTGATAGCGTCCGCCATCTGCGCCTCGGTGACTCCGGGCTGGGCAGCCAGCGCCTTTGCGATGGCATCGGCCACCTGGGACTCTGTGATCCCGGGCTGCGACGACATCGCACCCTGCACTGCCGACGCAACGTCCGCCGGCGTGACATCCTGCTGCCCTGCCATTGCCGACGCAATGGCGTCGGCGACATCGGCCTGGGTGGCTCCGGGTTGCGACGCCATCGCCCGCTGGATCGCCGATGCCATACTGTCGGCGGTGACACCCTGCGGCTGGGCATCGAGGGTCTTCTGAATCAGCGCGTCGAAGTCCACCGGAGTGGGCACTGGTGGCGCCGGCGCCGCTTCCGGTGAGCTGGAGCAGGCCATTGCCACCACGGACATGACCAGCAGCGCAGCCGCTATCAAACTAAGTCTTGTTTTCTTCATTCATCAGTCCTCTAACTTTCCCGATTACCTGTCAGGAGTTTCCGGTTTCCGATCGCAGGCATTCTAACAGACGGCGTCAAGTTTGAAAGTGTCCCCAGTCTAAAGGAAAGGCCCTCCCGAAACACCGCCGTGGCAGTTCGGAGAGGGCCGTTTACAGACCTGTCTGGGGCGGTCTAGCCGTCTGTATTCAGATGTGCAGGTATGCTACACTCTAGCACGACAGTTCTTATCAGGTAGTGTAACATATCGTCAGGACTTCATACAGCGGCTCCTGTGATACGTTAGACTCGTGCAACCACCCGGTGGAGGTATCACGATGACCACACCTCGCCTCAAGCCCGATCTCGACCAGACCGATCACGAAGATGTGTACTACCCCATAGAAGACGACGAGCCTTTGGCCGAATCCGAATACCAACTCTTCCCTCTCACCTATGCGCACGCGGCGCTGAGGTCTTGGTTCGAGAACGATCCGACCGTCTGGGTCGGAGCGGACATGTTCCTCTACTACGAGGAGGGCGTCCCGTCCAGTGTGGTTGCGCCGGATGTGTTCGTGGTCACCCAGACTCACAAGAGACATCTGCGGAACATCTTCCAGACCTGGGTCGAGGGACGAGTGCCAAATTTCGTGCTGGAGGTCATGTCCCGGACTTCTGTGCGCCGAGACACCGTGACGAAGTACGAACTGTACGAGAGGCTCGGAGTGCGGGAGTACTGGCTGTACGATCCGACGGAGCAGGGTGTGCTGGATCCTCGACTGCGTGGATATGTGCTTGTGGAGGGTGAGTATCGCCCGATTGAGGTGCGGGAGTTGGACGGGAAGTACGCCGGTATGAGCGACGTATTGGGCCTCGAGTTCCACGCCAATGCTGAGTGGTTCAGGTTCTTCGACCCCGTCGCACGTGAGTACCTGCCCGACAATCAGGAGAATCACGAGGCGCGATTGGAAGCAGAACGCGGGCGGGTGGAAGCCGAGCGGGAGCGAGCCGAATCTGAGCGTGCACGTCAGCGTCTGGAGAGTCTGCTGAGAGAGCACGGCATAGACCCGACTACGGGGATCCGGGGGTGATAACTCCTCTCCTGATCGATGCCAATGGGGATCGATAGGATGATGTCGCCACAGATATCACTACAATCCACAACGTCGGAGGAGAACGATGGGCACGGCTAGTACTGAGGGCTGGGATGAGTTCGTCAGACGCGCCAAGGCTTTACAAGCACACCGGACGGCTGGAAAGCCAAGAGATCGACTACAAACGCAAAATAGGTGAAGACCTCTCGGCTACGAGGGATGCCGTTCTCACCGGCGCGGACAATTGGCACGATCTGTTGAAGGATGCTCTCAGGCCCAGTGCAATCTATAGGGATCTCGGAATATCACAGGCTTATGTGAGGGACTTCAAGAACTGGTGTAGCGATCATCCAGAGGAAGCGTTGGAGGCGTTGCAAGCACTCTGGGTGGGAGATGCCGAGCGAATTAACGCGTTTTCGGACAAGTTACCTAATTCGGCGTTGAGAGATGCAGAAGGTGCCAGGACTAATGTCATTTCTGTTTTGCTCATGGGACTTGACGTGGAGCAGTACCCGCCTATCAGAGTCGAAAAGTTCAAGAACGCATACAGGCGAACTGAATACAGACAGCCGGAACAGGGTGCGAACGAAGCTGAACTGTATGGCCACGCTCTCGGTTTCCTCGACCGTTTCATCGAGGAATCGTCAGAGCGTGGGCTGGACTTGCGCCACCGTCTCGATGCGCAGTCGGTGGTCTGGGCAATCTCAGGCGAATCATCCCCACCACCTCCGCCCCCGAATGGGCCTGACCTCCAAGACCTCGCCAAGGAGTTGACACTCCCCGCAGAGTTCCTAGAAGAGATCAACGCCCTCCTCGACGACAAACGCCAAGTCATCTTCCAAGGACCACCCGGTACTGGCAAGACCTACGTTGCCCAGAAGCTCGCGAATCACCTCGCCGGCTCCGAAGATCGGGTTACGCTTGTTCAGTTCCACCCGTCATACTCATACGAGGACTTTGTGCAGGGCTTCCGACCCACGATATTGGATAACGGACAGCCGGGATTCGAGCTGCGAGAGGGGCCACTGCTGAGGGCGGCTGAGAAGGCGCGGAATGATCCGAACTCGAAGCACTTCCTCGTGATCGACGAGATCAACCGAGGCAACCTCGCGAGGGTGTTGGGGGAGCTGTACTTCCTGCTGGAGTACCGTGACAGGGAAATGGACCTCCAGTACTCGGACGAGCCGTTCTCGCTGCCCGACAACCTGTACATCATCGGGACGATGAACACGGCAGACCGCTCGATAGCGCTGGTGGACCTCGCCCTGCGCAGACGGTTCTACTTCGTGGAGTTCCACCCGGACGACGAGCCGGTCAAGAGCGTGCTCCGCAACTGGCTGAAGGCCAACGCGCCCGGCATGGCTAGGGTGGCCGATGTCGTCGACGCGGCGAACGAGAAACTGAGGGACGACCGACACGCCGCCATCGGGCCGAGCTACTTCATGAAGCCGGGACTCGACGGGGACGACGTGGAGCGCATCTGGAAGCACAGCGTACTGCCATATATCGAAGAGCGTCTGTTTGGTGACGACGACCGTATCAGGGAATTCGATCTGAGTACGCTGCGGCGGGCAATCGGTCGCAGCAGCGCAGCGACGAATGGCGGGCAGTCAGAGGGCGGTGAATCGGAGGATCAGGACGGCGAGGAGTGATGCGCCAGGCCGACCTCCAAGAGTACGTCAAGAGCGAACCGCTCACACTCACACCAGACCAACGCGATGCGTTGCGGGACATCACATCGCTGACCGTTTCACGCGCCGACACTGAGGGCGCAGAGGTTGCATACAACTTGACGCCTGGCTCGACCGTAGGAGCTGTAGAGGTCGGCGACCTCTCGGTACTCATCCAGCCCAAGGTCGGCATTCCCAAACTGCTCTCGATAGCGTGCTACACGATGGGCGCGTACAGGTCCCAGGATCAGCGGCTGTTCGACTTCGAGGAGGACCAGTCGCTGCCCGACACTCTCGCGCTGGCCCTTTCTGCGGCGGCGCGTAGGGCCTTCTCGCGCGGACTACTCCACGACTACCTGACCCGAGAGGAGGCACTGTACACCATTCGTGGGCGCATTCGGTTCGACGAACAGATCCGGCGCAGGTTCGGAATCCCCATGCCAATCGAGGTGCGCTACGACGAGTTCACCGACGACATCCTGGCTAACCGGCTGGTGAAGGCGGCTACCGCGCGGCTCGGCGGGATGCGTCTGCGGTCGCAGAAGGCTCGCAGGGGTCTGGGCTGGATCTCGGGGATTCTGGACAACATCTCGCCGGTTGAGTTTCCACGTACAAACGTACCGTCAGTCCCATTCGACCGGCTCAACGAGCACTATCGGGGCGTCGTGGAGTTGTCACGGCTAATCCTGCGACACAGCGCATTCGAGTCGAAGCGCGGCCAGGTGCGCGCCTCAGGGTTCCTTATGGATATGAACGTAGTCTTCCAGGAGTTCGTGACAGTTGCTCTGCGCGAGGCGCTCGGAGCCCCTGCTGACGCCTTCAGGGAGCGCCCCATCGACTCGCTCGACAGAGGTGGTCAGGTTCATCTCAGGCCGGATCTTGTATGGCAGGAGGGTTCGCGATGCGTGTTTGTCGGCGACGCCAAATACAAGCTCATACGCGACGAGCGCGTCCCCAACGCCGACCTGTACCAGCTACTCGCCTACGTCAGCGCGCTCGACCTGCCGGGCGGTATGCTGATCTACGCGGAAGGCGAGGCTGACCCAGTAATACACGATGTCCGAAACTCCGGCAAGCGGTTGGAGGTCGCGGCGCTCGATCTGTCAGGATCACTCGAAGAGATACTCCTGCGCATAGAGCAACTGGCGGACAGGGTCAGGGCACTGCGCGAGGAGGCGAGTCTCGGAAACGGCTCTCGCTCCCCTCTCATATCCATTTCGTCCTAGATCTAGATATGGACTAAAAGCGACCCTCATTCCCCTTTTCTGTCTCTTTTCTAAGACATGTATTGTATTAGTGTAATTTCGGTCTCGCTGGATCAGACATGACATCTGAGGCGAAACCACACCACAGTTCATGAAACAGCGAATCGGATACACACTAGTGAGACTGCTCAAGACGACCAATCGCATACTGCCTGCCGCACTATTTCTGGCAGTCATTACCGTTATCGCGCTTATACCCAGCGCCCATACGGCATCCGCGCAGGCCTTAGACGACCGAATACCGCCCACCCTTTGGATAGAGTGGGCCCCCGCTCGACAAGATCAAGCGTCTAAGAATCGGAGTGAACAGCAGCAGAACACTCAAGCTGAGTCTCGGTCCCCGTGACCCATTCGGTAGGTTATCTCAGTCCCACCAGTTAGTCGATGAAGTGAAGGTGGAGATAAGAATTCATCGTACTCGCGACTATGGTACTCCCGAGCTTCACGACGTAGCCATCGTGTCGCCCTCCTCGCTGATCTTCTCTACATCTACCACCGCATTCCATACATCTACCGCCGAGTGCGAAAGTGGTGATGGCAAGCATGTTACCGTGACAGGGATCAAACTTGGATCATTCATAATCCGTTTCTCTTATAAATACATTCCATCACACAGCAAGAGTCGTACCTTCGTACGCTCCATAGACTTTCCCCTGAAGGTAGTCGTACCAACGGTGAGGCCCACGCCCACCAACACACCTACACGAACCGCCGCACCTACACCCACGAGCAGACCCACACAGAACATCGCTACGCCCACCGCTGCACCTACACGAACCGCCACACCTACACGAACGAGCAGACCCACACAGAACATCAATCCTACGCCCACCAGCAGGCCCGCACAGAACATCGCTCCTGCTACCACCAGCACGCCCACACCAACCGCCACGCCTGCTACCACCAGCACGCCCACACCAACCACCACGCCTACTATCACCAGCACGCCCACACCAACCGCCACGCCTACTACCACCAGCACGCCCACACCAACCGCCACGCCTACTATCACCAGCACGCCTACACCAACCGCCACGCCTACGCCGATTAGAGCCGCCGTTGCCACTGCGCCTACGCCCGGTCAGAATGACCGCAAAGCAACCCCGGAAGCCTCGAACAACGCCCAAGCGGGCGCCAGACGAACCCCCGAGCCCAGTCCGACGCCAGTGATTACGGAGATAGTCTCCGTGACGCCGGTTTCGGGCGCATCGGTCGTGCAGCCTGACGAATCTACTACTCTTACCAATGGAAACGTGAGCGTAACGTTCCCCGCAATCTCCAGGGCGCGCACGTTCCAGGCCGTGCTCAGCGTGGATGATGGGCCGTGTTCTGACCTGTATATCCTGTTGGCCTGCTTCAGGCTGGACATATACACAGCGGAGGGTGAGCCGGAGAGTGATGTCCGGCTTATCTTCCCCGCACGGATAACCATAGCCCTGGACTCGGACACCATTTCCGATCTTGGCGGAGCGTCCGTCCTCCTCCAGACGCACGCGCTCGGCGGCCTGAAGTTCTTGGTATCCAACGTTGGGCCGGGGGACTGGCGCGATATCCATTTCAGATTTCAGCATATAGAGCCGGACGGTTCGACCACCGTAACCGCCACGCTCCGCCGATTGGGGGGCTATGGAGCGCTGACTATGGACGCAGACATCCTGGAGATGGCCAGGGCGCAGCTTGGCGTCGCGGTCGTAACACCGACCAGAACTCCGATGCCGACCGCCACGCGCGCTCCAATGCCAACAGCGATACCAACAGCGACGCCCGAGTCCGACTCGCTTCCCGAGGTAGGTGACACGCCGCCATCGCTGACCATGGTCCTGACGCTCATGGCCGCCGGCGCGCTGGTAGCGTTTGCCGGCTTCAGGGTCATATCCAACCACGTCCGCCAGCGGCCCCGAGAGTGAAACTCTCCCTGCACCCGGGGGCAGTCTCATTTACACGGCCAGCCGCCTGACGGCGTCCTCGTCTATCTCGATGCCGAGGCCGGGGCCATCGGGCACGGCTAAGTAGCCGTCGACCAGGTCGAACGGGTTTTCCATCAGACCCTCGCGGATCTCGGACGGCGTCCGGTCGAACTCCATAACCGGCTCCTGCACGAACGGCTCCGGCGTCCCGGATGGTGGACACGGGGGCAGCGTGGCAGAGACGTGGAGGCTGGCGGCTATCATGACCGGCGAACCCCAGACGTGCGGGTTGACTTGGATGCCGTGCGCGTTCGCGGTCATCGCGACGTTGCGCATCTCGGTCACGCCGCCCACGTTGACCACGTCAGGCTGAGCTATGTCGTACGCCCGCCGGGCGAGGAACTGGGAGAACTCGTACCGCGTTCGCAGGTTCTCGCCTCCAGCTATCGCCATTGGCAACATCGACTTCACCTGCAGGTAGCCCTCGATGTCCTGAGCATTTACGGGCTCTTCGAACCAGATCAAGTCGTACTCCTCCAGCCGTCGGCCAATCCGAATCGCGCTGGTGGCGTTGTACGCCTGGTTGGCATCGACCATCAGCTTGACGTCCGGCCCGATCGCCTCGCGCATTGCGGCGACCCTCTTCACGTCTTCGTCCATGGGTAGGCCGCCGACCTTCGTCTTCATGCCCATGAAGCCAGCCTCGACGTACCCGCGCGCCTCGTCCAGCAGCCGCGTCGGGAATTCGCCCTCGGTGTAGTAGAGACCTGTGGCATACACCGCCACGCGGTCACGCACCTTGCCGCCAAGCAGGTTGTAGACCGGCTGACCGAACGCCTTGCCGGTGATGTCCCACAGCGCCGTATCGACCGCGCTGATGGCAGACCCGCCTAGTCCGACCGCGTTGTTACCGTTGTATAGAGCGTGGAACATCCTCTGCCACAGGCCGATGCGATTGGTCGGGTCCTGACCGATCAGAACGGGGGCGAGCATCCCGTCGATCACGTCCCCACCGACGCCCTCCCCCCATCCGACGATACCCTCGTCGGTGCTGACCTTGACCAGGTTCACGCTCCGATGGCCAATCCAGTTCTGGGACCATCCAAAGGGCCTCTCCAGCGGCGAGGTAAGCTGAAACGTCTCGATAGTCGTGATTTTCATGGGGCAGTCAGGTAGGGGCGGGTTTGAAACCCGCCCCTACTCTATCTCTTATCCCTTGAACTCGGGAATGACGTACTTGCCAAACAGCTCGATCGACCTCATCACCTTTTCGTGCGGGATCGTCTCGGTCTGCATCATTATCATCATCTGGTCGATGCCGGTGGCCTCGTGCTTCTTCAGCGCCTCGATGCAGCTATCGGGGTCGCCCGCGATGACGACGCCGCGATCAGCGAGGGTGTCGGCGTCCAGGTCCTCCCAGACCTTGTGCGCGATCGCCTGACCGCCGGAGAAGTCCAGCACGTCGGACACCTCTTCCTCGTCCCCCTCCGACGCGACGTAGCGCGAGAAGTTCTGCTTGAGGTGGTCGGGCACGCCGCCCCACTGTTCGAGCAGCCTGGCGTACACGTCCTTCTGCCCCTGGACGTACGGCCTGTCCGGTCCGAAGAAGTTCTTCAGCGACGCGGCCCCAAGCTCGCGCGCCTCCCTGTTGTCGTCCAGGCAGATTCCGAGGGTCGAGTTGCACCACTGATCGTTGACGAACGCGCCCACCGGATTCGCCTTCTTGACGTTCTCCCTGTACGCCTTGACATACGGTTCAAGCGAGCTTGGAGCGCTCGAACCGAAAGCCAGCACGCCGATTCCCTTCGACGCCGCGATCTCGTAGGTCGCGGGCTGAAGCGCGGCGACCCAGATCGGCGGATGCGGGTCCTGATAGGGCTTGGGCAGTACCTGCCGAGACGGCACCTGCCAGTACTTGCCCTCGTACTCGAACCAGTCGGACTCCCAGATCTTAGGGACCATGGTGAGCGACTCCTCCCACATCTCCCTGCTGTCCCTGGGGTCTATGCCCATGCCGGTCAGCTCGTAGGGCGCGGAGCGTCCAGTGCCGAAGTCCACCCTGCCCTCGGACAGGTGGTCCAGCATAGCCACACGCTCGGCGACGCGGTTCGGATGATGGTACGGCAGTATGACCACGCCGAGGCCGAGCCTGATCTGCTTGGTCCTCTGGCTGAGCGCAGCATACACAAGGTCAGGGCACGGCGACGCCGAGAACCCCGTCAGGAAGTGGTGTTCGACGAACCAGAGGTAGTCAAATCCCACCTCGTCCGCCAGAATGCACTGCTCCATCGTCTCTGTGAGCACCTTGTGGTCGTCGAGAGACGGCCGCTGCATCTCGTACTGTAGCGCAAGTTTCATTGGTCGAACCTCAAAAGTGGGGATGGCGCCCATTGTACTTCGTGTTCAGTCGGTTGTCAGTTGGGTTCTAAACAACTCTTCCTACGGGACTCGAATAGACCCTGCAATAGCTCAGCCCAGCTCGACACAGACTTTGGAATTCCCTTGACCTTCGCCACTCTGGGATGATGGGACGCGCCATGCTAAAATCGAAACGCGAGAAGAACCGACTATACGAGAGATACAGAAGGAATAGACATGAAACTCGGAAGAGTCGTCATTCCAACAGTTGCCACGGTTGCCGTAATACTGTTGGGTGTGATTACGGTGGCATTGGTGGCCAGAGGAGTTCTAGCTTCGGAACCCACGTCGGACCCCGATCCAACCCCCACGCCCGCATCTGTGGTAGATAGCAGCACCGAGTCCACTCCGGTGCCAGAAGTCACGGTTGATCTTGCCGAGACACCCAAGGAAATTACACTCGAACTGCCGGTACTCCCGGACAAGTCCCTATCGCCAAAGTCGCAGACAACACAGCGCTCGACAGGCGCAGTCCGCTCTGAGCCACCAGCCCGACCCCAGGGCGAGACCTACACCTGGGAGGACGGCGACAGGACGCTCACGGTCCTCCTTCAGGATGACCTTGTCGTCCAGAAGACCTCTGAAGTCACTACAGCTGATGTCGTGGTTTCCAAGGGAGTCGTCGACAGTATCGTTGAAAAGCAGACCAGCCACGGCTCCGATGCCGGACCGGTGTTCAAGTCGGAGTCTGGCGGAGAGCTGATGACGCTACCCGGCGGCGTCCTGCTGGCTCTCGATCCCACTTGGAACGAGACGCAGGTCGAGGACTTCTTCTCAGAGAACGGCATTTCGGCAGACCAGGTTTCGGACCTGGACTTCATCGAGAACGGCTTCGTGATCGAGACCGAATCGGGTTTCCCATCGCTTGACCTCGCCAACGAGATCGCATCCCAGGACGGTGTGCTGATCTCCAGTCCCAACTGGTCGAGAGAAGTCGAGACGAAGTGACGGCTCCGACTCTCGGCCTATCTAGGCAGTGTTGACATTTCCCGTCATTCCCGCGAAAGCGGGAATCCAGGCGCCTTTGGAAGCAGACATCGCCTCCATTCTGGGTTCCAGCCTGCGCCAGAGTGACGAAACTGGGTTGTTGAGCTACCT
>DAOUHG010000170.1:0-2960 GCA_034428835.1 Dehalococcoidia bacterium | reverse complement strand
AGTTGGAAGAGAGCCTGCGCAGACGAGGTCGTGGCGCTGAGAGTGCTCACATTGAACAACGACTGGGACAGCATGTGGCATACCAACAATACCGCAGCATGATTACCCACCAGAGTTTTGATGCTTCCGGGGTGATCCGACGCAATTGACATTGGTCAGGACCTTTGCCGTAGTCCACAGACGCTGGAGTGTGGGTGTGGAAGTCGAACTTCCACCACCGTGCCCCAGGCCATTTCCACGAATCGCTCATGCGTCACCTCCGCTGATTGACCTCGAACCGGTCGAGCACTCCAGCCAGTTCTGTTGCCGGCACCACGTCGCAGTTGCTTCTGGTCTGGCGAGTTGCTCCACCATACACCACCGTCTTTGCGGAGGTGTTCGGAACTAGCTCCGCAACGCGGTTGAGAGAGACGAAGTAGTCTGAGGAGACGGTAGCACCGGATTTTACTTCGATAGCATGGATTCCACGTCCGGTCTCATAGAAGAGGTCACATTCCAAGCCCCTTGAATCTCGGAAGAAAGATAGGTTGGGCTGGTGACCACGGTTGAAGCGATACTTGAGCGTCTCGGCAACAAACGGGTATTGCTCAAACAGAGTGGTCGGACGGCTTAGACGTCAAACTTAGTTCGGCCGGGTCAAGAAACTGCACAATCTGCAAGTAGTACTTGCAAATTGTGCATATAATACCAATTTCGTGTAATGCCGCCGTATTCTCGCTGATCGGACTCTCTGGATTCCGGCCTTCGCCGGAATGGCGATTGGTGGCGTGCCCATCATCTCGAAATGCGATTGCCCTGATGACAGGCTGAGGTGGCATCCCGTCCATTTCGGGGATATAGTGAGTTAGAGGGGGTGCTTGGAGTTATGGAGCGAGACAAGATGGAGTTATCCTCGGGCCGTGCCACCGTCGGAAGGGCGGCTGCGTCGTTCCGGCCCTACATGCCGCAGGTTGTCGGGGTGGCGCTGCTGATCCTGGTGACGGCCGGCCTGGGTGTCGTCAACCCAGTCCTCATTCGTTCGGTATTCGATGACGCGTTGTTCGTGGCGGGCGGGCCCGACATTCGGCTGCTGTGGATACTGTCCGGCATCATGGCCGCTGCCACGGTCATCAGCGGCGGTCTCGGTATCATCCAGACCTACCTGACCAACCACGTTGGCCAGCGCGTGATGCGCGACCTGCGCGAACGCCTGTACACGCACCTTCAGCGGCAGTCGCTCGGCTTCTTCACCGGAACGCGCACCGGCGAGATACAGTCGCGTATCGCGAACGACGTCGGCGGCGTGCAGAACGTCGTCACCAACACGCTCTCCAGCGTGCTCTCCAACATGGTCATATTCATCAGCACGCTCGTCGCCATGTTGCTCATCTCGTGGGAGCTGACGCTCGTGTCCGTCGGGACCATTCCGATCTTCATGCTGATGTCGAGATTCGTGGGGGAGCGCAGGCGGAGGGTGACGGCAGAGTCGCAGGAGGTCGCGGCCGAGATCACGGCTATTACGCAGGAGACGCTCTCGATATCGGGGATCATGCTTGCCAAGCTGTTTGGAAGGCAGAACCAGGAGATCGAGCGCTTCCATAACGAGAACGAGCGGATGGCCCAGCTAGCGGTCCGGCGTCAGATGACCGGCCAGGCGTTCTTCACGGTGATGCAGATCTTCTTCTCGCTGGCGCCGGTGGCCGTCTATCTGATCTCGGGGTACCTCATAGCCGGCACGACAACTCCCGACGTCAGCGCCGGCACCATCGTAGCCTTCACCACGCTGCAATTCAGGCTGTACTTCCCGATCGTCAATCTGATGGAGGTGTCGGTGGAGCTACAGTCTTCGATGGCGCTGTTCGAGCGGATCTTCCGGTACCTGGACATCAGGCCGGACATCGAGGACCGCCCGGATGCCGTAAATGTAGATCCTCGCGACGTTCGCGGTCGTGTGACGTTCGACTCGGTCAAGCTGTCGTACAACCCAGAGCACGGAGAGCAGAACACTGAAGACGGGCATCGCCGCTGGGCGCTGGACGACTTGAACTTCGAGGTGCAGCCCGGCCAGCTCGCGGCGTTCGTTGGCCCGAGCGGCGCCGGAAAGTCCACCATCTCGTACCTGATCCCACGACTCTACGACCCTACGGAAGGGGCTGTGAGGATCGACGGCATGGACGTCCGGGACGTAAAGCTGGACTCGCTCGCAGGCACGGTCGGGTATGTGACCCAGGAGAGCTACCTGTTCCATGCCAGCCTGCGGAGCAATCTGCTGTACGCCAGGCCGGACGCCACGCAGGACGAGATCGAGGCCGCCGCGCGAGCCGCGTACATCCACGACTGGATCGCGACGCTCCCTGACGGGTACGACACCATTGTCGGAGAGCGCGGCTATCGTCTGTCCGGTGGAGAGCGCCAGCGGCTGGCGATAGCCCGCGTGATCCTGCACGACCCGCGTATCCTGATTCTTGACGAGGCCACGTCTGCGCTCGACACGACAAGCGAGCGACATGTCCAGATGGCGCTTGAGCCGCTCATGCGCGACCGAACGACCATCGCCATAGCCCACCGTCTGTCCACGATTATGTCTGCGGACGTGATCTACGTGGTCGACGGGGGCAGGATCATCGAGTACGGCACCCACCATGAGCTCCTTGAGCGCTGCGGCCTTTACGCCGAGCTATACAACGAGCAGTTCCAGGGCGGCCTCGTCGAGTCCCACTGCGAAGACGGCATAGTGTTCACCGACGGCCGCGTAATGACCCACAAAGGCGTACTGGTGGGGGCCGGGGTGGACTAAGATATTCGGAAGGCGTCTGGTAAGATAACCTGAACACCGAATGGTCAGGGCAGACCTTATACCAATTGTGAGTGATCCGGTCATATTCCCACTGGCCGGACTCTCTGGATTCCCGCTTTCGCGGGAATGACGAGTGCGACGCTGTGCTATGTTATTTACGGCGTAGTCAGAACGAATTGGTATT
>DAOUHG010000169.1:0-17028 GCA_034428835.1 Dehalococcoidia bacterium | reverse complement strand
TATACCAATTCGTTCTGACTATGCCTCAAATAGCATGGCCAGCGCCCCCCGACCGTCATTCCGGCGAAGGCCGGAATCCAGAGAGTCCGATCAGCGAGAATACGGCGGCATTACACGAAATTGGTATTACTCGCAGTGCGCGAACACATAGCGAGTGGGGGAAATATACAGCACCCCACCTACGCCGTAAAGCTCGACAGAAGCGTAAATGCTGTCCAGCAAAGTGGCGATACTGAGGTCCACGTCGGGGAACTTCAGGCCTACTCAGGCGCCAGTTACAAGTGCCACGATACTCTGGGCCACCGTCAACAGGGTTGCGAACGTATGACGATTCTCCACTTCAGATCCTGTCGAGAAGCCTACTCAGGGTACCCTCTAAGGGCGTTGCACCCAAATTTGGAATAGCAGTGCAACGTGGAAAAGTACAGGCGTAAAACCTCAATTGGCAGGCCTCCTCTCTCTCAGGATGAGGGTGAAAAGTACGAGGACATACCCTTGTCGCTGCTACTCAACCGCGTACAGCACCCCATCCCACGACCCCACATACACCACCCCGTCCACAACCACCGGCGTCGCGCTGATCTGCCCGTCGCTCTCGAACTGCCACACCAACTCCCCTGTCTTCCCATCCAGCGCATGAAGTACGCCGTCCGTGTCTCCCACCAGCACGACATTCCCAACCGCCGACATCGACCCCGACACTGGCGCGCCGACCTCCGTCCGCCACACCACCTCCCCCGTGCTCTCGTCTGCCGCCAGTACCTCGCCGCCGAAACTCGCCGCGTACACCCGGCCACCTGAGACCATAGGCGTCCCTACAAAGCCGTCGCCTGCCGTAGCGCCCCAGACAAACCCCTTCTGCTTCAGAAGTTCATTCGATATGCCCCAGTAGAAAAGTTGTATCCGAATTTTCAGCCACAGCCACTCCATCGGGAACGTACGTTTCCGCCAGTCGACGGCCTTGAGCCGGCCCCGACCGTCGGCGACTATGATGTGCCGTTCCCCGAACGTGGCCGAACTCCGCGGCGTCTCGGAAAGGTGGAAGTCCAGCCGACTCTTGCCGGTCTTCCTGTACACCACGTGCAGCAGTCCATCGAACGATGTGATAGCCACCAAGTCCTCGAACACGGCTGGCGAGCTGCTGATCCATCCTCGCGTACTGTACGACCACCGCTTCCTTCCCGTGCCAGCGTCCAGCGCGTACAGCTTGCCGTCGCCTGACCCGATGTACACAACGCCCCGGTCGACGGCTGGAGACGAAATCACCCTGCCCTTCGTCATAAACTCCCATCGCACATCCCCTGATTGCAGGTCGCGAGCTTCGACACCACCGTCGGAACGCCCTATGAACAGCATGTCCCCAGCAACCGCGGGAGACGAATTAAGCGGTCCTCCCACGTTGTGCTTCCAGACCTCCTCGCCCGTCTCTGCGTTCAAAGCGACGATTGACCCAACCCCGGTCGCGATATAGACGGTCCCATTGACCACGGCGGGGGATGCGTAGATCGGCCCATCGGCGACGTAACGCCACTTGAGCACACCATCCGGCTCCGATCCGCTCTCTGTCGCATCTCCCGTGTGGGACAGATCACGCTGGTACATAGGCCACTCGCCGCCGCTGGGCGAGGAGCTTATGTCCAGCGACGGCTCCGACTGGAATAGCGCCACCCCAACGTTCGGCAGGATGTACCATGCGGCCGCGAGCAGCACAAGGGCGACTCCCGCAACCCACCGGGTAACCCGCCAGCGTATCCTGGACCTGCGTATCCGGGTGGTTGCAACGTGCGCGTCCGACACATCTAGCAGTTCGACGTCTTCGGGCCGGTGCGCCCAGCAGTTTGCGCATCGCGACGTGTCTTCGCCACTCGGGCGCGAGCAGACCCGGCACACCCAGGCTTTCTGAGGGGACGAGCTCGATGTCACGGTCGGAACTCGAAACTGGGATGATCAACCACCGTGTACTGATCGTCTCCCTCGACTATCTCTATCGCCGTGTCCAGCGGCACGTCGTCGAAGCGCTGTCTGATCCCTGACGCTGGCCACCACACCTCGATAGAGTCGATAGCCTCTGCCTGCCCAAGTCCCATCTCCTGCTCCATGCTGGACGCTCCGAAGCTACCGCCGCTGCCGACCACTGCGTGAATCGCCTGTTGGCCCTTACTCGTGGTCACGTTGACTCTAATACGCGCCCCGATCGCGGAGCGGTTGGAGCGTATTCCGATAAGCCGAATCGAAGTCCAGCGATTTCCCGACCCCGGATTCACGTACAGCGAGTTGACAAACCCGTCGCTCGGATAGAACCCTCCAACTTGCACGAATATGTCCTGGTCGCCATCCCGGTCAAGGTCTCCGAACGCGATTCCATGCCCTTTCTGTATGTGTCCCAGACCCGCTGAGAACGTAACGTTCGAGAACGATTCTCCCCCGTCGTTGCGGTACGCGACGTTCGGAGCCAGCGCATTGAACGCCGGAAACCCTGTGCCCAGGTACATGTCGGGATAGCCGTCGTTGTCGAAGTCCCCGAAGTTGGACCCCATGCTCTGGTTGACGTCATCGAGGCCCACCAGGGCAGCGACATCCGTAAACCCTCCGGGGCCGCCACTTGCTCCAAGATTGCGGTACAGCCGGGGCCGAGCGCCGCTGTTCGGAAGCCCCAGGTAGTCCGCCGCGACTGAGTCGATGTCCCTAGCATATCCCGCGACGAACAGGTCGAGCCACCCGTCGTTGTCGTAGTCCCAGAACCAGGTCGGGAAGCTCTCGTCGGGCTCGGTCACGCCCAGCTCCTGAGCCACGTCCGTGAACGTCCCGTCTCCGTTATTATGGTACAGACGGTTCTCAGCCGCGTAGTTAGATAGGTACAGGTCCTGGTCGCCGTCGTTATCGTAGTCGCCCCACGTGCTCCCCTTGCAGTATCGTAGGTTGGTCACCCCCGCTCTAACGGCTACGTTGGTGAACACGCCCTTTCCGTCGTTCTCGTACAGTTGGCTCGGGAAGATGATCGCTGCGCTCTCCTCAAGCGATTCGGGTATCGACTCATTGCACGAGAACAGGTCGAGATCGCCGTCATTGTCGTAGTCGGCCCACGATGCGCTCTGGCTTGGAAACGCGGGGGTCGCCAGGCCGGACTCGCGCGTAACGTCGCTGAAAGACCCGTCTCCGTCGTTGCGAAGCAGCGACATGCGCATCTGCCCGTTGGACATCAGCCACCCGCCGCGCATGACCAGTATGTCCATCCACCCGTCGTTGTCGTAGTCTGCCTGGACGATGTTCAGACCACCCGTCTGTTCCGACAGCCCCGCCGCGTTCGTGCGCTCGACGAACCGCCCGTTGCCGCTATTGCGATACAGCCGGAGACTCTGCGACGGGTTCCAGCTCGACGTCACGATGTCCATGAGTCCGTCGTTGTCGAAGTCCTCGACGATAGCGCCTCCGGCAAGATCGACCGAGTAGATGCCGACGTCTGCCGCCACCTCCCTGAACCGTCCCCCAAGCTCATGCTCCGGCGTGAACGCCGAGGGCGGCACTCGGAAGCTCTCGCTCACGCCTTTGGGGTACGTCCCCCGCGCCATGTGCGCGATGTTGAGCAGCCATCGACGTCTGACGTCGTCCGGATCGAGCGCGAGCAGACCGTCGAGTATCTCTATCGCCCTTGAGACGCTGTCGGAGTCCTTGTGCGAGTAGGCCGGATCTAGCGGCAGCGCGCACACGAGCCTTCCTTCGGGACTGACGCAGTTCTGTATCTCGCCCCGCTTCATGTAGGCGACCGCAAGTTCTTCCAGAACGCCCTGGTGTTCCCAGCTGTCCGGGACTATGCGCTCCGCGAGCTCCGAGGCCTCGTTCAGAAGTCGGATCGACTCGTCCACCTGCCCCAGTCTGAGCCGGTGAAAAGCCAACCTGCGGAGTATGGTGAGACGCCATGTGTCAGTATCGTACGTCGCGTTATCCAGCTGCCCGATCAGGTATTCGAGCTGGCGGGTGCCGAAGTATGGGTCGCCCGACTGCGTGAGCCTCATCGCATACTTGCTGAGGTCTGCCGCAGCGGATTCTTCCCCGCTGGAATCAGGACCAGGCTCCGAGCCCGTGAACTCAAGGACCATCGCCGCGACAGCCAGAGCCGCCAGACCTGCCAGTGCGAGGATTGGCCCTACTCTCCAGGCCCGGGCGCCGGGACGGCGCATGTATCTTCGTCCGTCAGGCCGCGATGGCCTTGTTGACCGCCGGCAGCACCTCATTCGCCATCAGTTCGAGACACCTGTACCACTTCGGCCTGTCCTCAACCCAGTCGTGACACTGGAGCAATAGCGTCCCGAAGCCGCCCACGTCGTCGTACATGGCCTTGATCCTGTGTGCACACTCCTCCGGGTCTCCCACGATCCAGAAGTTCTCCAGCATGTACTCGCGTGTCAGCGCCTCGTCCGGCATTTCAGAGTCGAGCTTCAGCCGCTCCAGTCCTGGACCTCCCGGCCCGAACAGCGGAATCCAGTAGTCGTCGAAGAAGTTGCCGATCGGCCCGTTCAGCGCCTCGTCCCTGGCCTTCTGGCCGTCGTCCGCCACGAACACCTCGCGAGAGATGCGCCACTCGTCCGTTGGGACCGGCTTGCCGCCGCGCTTGGCTCCACGCTCGAACACCGTACGATGGCTGGGCAGGTACGTCTCGTGCAGGAACGAGCTGCTGAGCGGGATCCAGCCCTTCTCACCTACCATCTCCAGTGTACTCGAGTACGGACTGCTGCCCGCTACTGCGATCTGCGGGTGAGGCTTCTGGTACGGCTTCATGTGGAACCCGATACGGTTCTCAGGCTGGGCCTCCGCCAGCTTCACAGTGTAGAACTTGCCGCTGTGATCGAACGGTTCTCCCTTCCATATCTTGAGGACCAGGTCGATGCACTCCGACATCCGCTCGCGGTGTGTGTCCTTGTCCTCGTCGATATCGAAAAGCTCCGAATCGACGGTGGAGCCGCCCGCTCCGACGCCCATGTAGATGCGGCCTCTCGCCATGTGGTCGAGCTGCGCAATGCGATGTGCGAGGTGCGCCGGATTGTGGAAGTGGGCCAGCGACACCCCGGTGCCGAAAGCCATCTGCTGGGTGACTCCCAGCGCCCTCGCGATGAACAGCTCAGGCGACGGCATGTTCTCCCAGGGCAGCAGGAAGTGCTCCCCCACCCACGTCTCAGAGTACCCGAGCCCGTCGGCATACTCCACCAGCTCCAGGTCTTCCTCGTATGTGTCCGCGTGGGGCCTGTCTGGATAGTGCAGCGGCATGAGGAACAGTCCGAGTTTCAAGTTGCATCTCCTATCTATGGCGGGCGACGAGCATCCCACCCAATCGCAGTGCAAAGCTAACGCTATTGTACGACATTATTGCCCGCGCGATTGTGAGGGATGCCGTCCGTTCCCACCGTGAGCCGAACTGTATCCTCCCTGATCTCTCTAAATCTCTCTAATTGACACCCGAACCATGTGTTCATATACTGCGCTCGACAGCAGATGGGGAATGAGCGGACCAAATGGAGGAGACAGGAAACCGGTCGACCTATACTCTGCCAGGAAACTCGGCCCTATCTGGTCGGAACGTCGTGTCGAGGCTCAGGGCTAGACGCGATTCAACGCTACCTATGCTCGCCCCTATAGTCGTGGCGCACTAAAACTGACCGGTACCCGTGTGCGTCTCTCAACCAGGCAGTCTGAAGGCAGGGGGCCTATCGCCAGGTACCAGGGTCCCGCTGATCTACCGTATCTTTGTGGACATCAATCTGAAGTGGCCGCGTTTCAGTCGGAGTGCGGTCGCCAAACGGGCATGAAGCCCTTAGAAACTTGCAATTAAGGAGGCCAACCGTTCATGAAGTACCGAAACATATCGCGAGCTGCTCTGTATTGCGCCCTCGCTGTGTTGAGCCTGACGGCTCTCACTGTGATCGCCTGTACAAGTGAAGAAGAAGCACCTGCGGAGCCTGCACCCGCGCAGGCGCAGGCCCCGGCGCCGGCGCCGGCCCCGGCTGCAACAACGGCGCCGGCGCCTACTGTGACCCCGGTTCCATTGGAAGCGACTCCCATCATTGCCACCGCTGTGCCTGCCTCCGCTGTTGCCAGTGGGGATGCCAAGTACGGAGGCACCCTCCGCAAGAGCGCGGGTGACGACCTGGTCCACTTCGACTTTATGGTCCAGACTACTGTTCGCACCCAGCAGCGCGTCGGGGCTGCGTACAATCGCCTCTTCCGTTACGCCTTCGATGAGAAGGGTGTAATCCTGCCTGACCTCGCTGAAGACTGGGACGCCTCCGGCGATGGCCTGACCTACAACATCACCCTCCAGGATGGCATCAAGTTCCACACCATCGAGGGAGTTCCCGGCAGCGGCACCGACCTCGACTGCCAGGACTCTGTCCACAGCCTGAACAAGTATCGCAATGTCGAAACGAGCAGGAGGGCAAAAGACGTTGGCGCTATCGAAAGTGTGGAGTGCGGCGCTGGCTCGCAGGACATTGTCATCAAGCTGAGCCAGCCTGACGCCGGTCTCATTTCGATGTTGGCCGCTGGTTGGTCTTCCGTCTTCCCCAGTGAGCTTCCATACGAAGACCTCGAGACTACCGTCATCGGTACGGGTCCCTTCGTCTGGCAGGGATACACAAAGGGCGGCAGGGCCGAGTTGACCAAGAACCCGGACTACTGGCGTGATGGCTTCCCCTACATGGACGGTATCGAAGACATCGTCTTCGCCGAGGAGACCGCCTCATTCGCCGCCTTCCGCGCGAAGCAGTTGGACATGAACTCCCTGATGCAGTATCTCTACCCTGAAGAGGGGAAGATACTCAAGGAGCAGGACCCCGACATCAACGTCTCCATCATCCCGCGTCTGTGGTGGCACAGCGTATCGGGCCAGTTGTCAGACCCAGTGTGGGGCGACGAGAGAGTCCGCCAGGCTTTCAACTTAGCTCTCGACCGCGGTCAGTCCACGCAGATCCTGAATCAGGGCGCCGGCGACACTGGTGGATGGCAGCCTCCGTGGAGCAAGTGGAGCCTGACTCGTGAGGAGTTGGATGGCAAAATCGGCAAGAAGGACGGCTCCGATATGGAGGACCGTAGAGAGCAGGCCAAGAAACTCCTGGAGGAGGCCGGCTTTGGTGAGGGCGAGCTCAAGCTGAACTGGCTGGTTCTGAACACTAGGGAGAGCAGATTGACTCCAGCTTTCGCACAGGACCAGTTGAAACTCATCGGTGTTGAGATCGTACAGGACATCGAGGACCGCGCAGCCTACGTGGACAGGGAGGACCGCCGGGACTTCCAGCTAAAGAGCTCCGGAGGCGTAGCTCCCGTACTGAACCCCAGCCTGTTCTACAGCAACATCTACTTGTGCGACGCACCGTCCAATTTTAGCGGCTACTGTGATACTGAATTTGAAGAGATGTACACCAAGCAGCTCTCTGAACAGGACGAGGACGAGCGGCAGAGCATCGTCTGGGAAATGGAGCGCAAGCTGTTCAACGACTTGCCCCACATTCAGATCCGATGGGTCGCCGAGGGCATGGCCTGGTGGCCTTGGGTCAAGAACTTCCACGATGTGGACCCCGCCTACTACAACAACGTAACTCTTGAAGAAGTCTGGATGGAGGACCGCTAGCCCCGGGAATTCGTTGTACCTGGAACAACACTTGCCTGACGCGGCGGGAGGTTCATCGTGGTCTCCCACCGTGACAGGCCTGCGGAATTAACCCAACGTGATACACGGGGCAAGAAGTGCGCAACTACATCATCAAGAGGCTCTTACTGGCCGTAGTCACCGTCTACGCGGTAGTCACGCTTGTATTTGTCCTCATGCGCCTGATTCCAGGTGACCCTGCCCTGATTGCGCTGGCGGAGCCCGGCAGGGGAGAGGCTATTCCGCAGGAGATACTGGAGAAGAAGAGAGAAGAGCTTGGCCTGAACAAGCCTCTGCACATTCAGTACTCCGAATGGTTGGTAAACTCACTCCGTTTCGACTTCGGGAAGTCCTCATGGGGCGGCGGCGACGTCGTCGAAGAGTACCTCCAGCGCCTGCCCATCTCCATCAACATGGTGGTGATGGCCAGCATATTGACAGTCATAATAGGGGTGCCCCTGGGCATCTTTTCTGCGGTGAGACAAGACACCGCGTTTGACTATCTGGCCCGGATTATCTCCATATCCGGCCTTTCGATGCCAAATTTCTGGGTTGCCGGCCTCATAATCATCTTCCTCTTGCGTGTCTTTCGCTGGCTGCCCCCGCTGGAATTCATTCCATTTTGGGAAGACCCGAAGCGGGCCTTCGTTCAGGGTATCTTCCCCGCCTTTGCCGTCGCATTCGCCTTTATAGGCTCAACTTCTCGGATGGCCCGATCATCTTTTCTGGAGGTCATGCGGGAAGACTACATACAGGTGGCCAGGGCGAAGGGACTGGCTGAACGCCTGGTGATCCAGCGTCATGCGTTGAGGAACGCAATGCTCCCCGTAATCACAATCCTGGGACTCCAGTTCGGCTTTGCGCTGGGAGGACTCGTGGTCGTCGAGGCGGCATTCAACCTTCCCGGGGCGGGTCGCTTCCTGCTGGATGCTACGATAAGGCGCGACTACAATGTTGTTCAGGCCAGTTTGTTTGCCATTGCGATCTTCGTCACCCTGGCTAACCTGGCTGTCGATATTTTGTACGCTTGGCTCAATCCGCGCATACGATACGAATGAACAAGGGGTATGCCCGAGTTGAGTAATCCAACCGACACCAGCTTCGAGATCGCACACACAAGCCGGTTCACATCGACTCTCAGAACCTCGAAGCGATTGATACGCCAGAAGCCCCTGGGTTTCGTAGGCGCTCTGCTCCTCGTCTTCGTTACTGTACTGGCAGTGTTGGCTCCCTGGATCACGCCAGTGGACCCTAACTCTCTGACTGTGGACTTTCTGCAAGGTCCATCTGCAGCTCACTGGCTTGGGACGGATACAACCGGCCGGGATGTCTTCAGCCGGGTAGTGTGGGGCGGGCGTGTATCTCTACTGGTAGGTGTCACTGCCACTATCCTGGGCACAGGCACGGGAGCCATAATCGCTGTGGCGACCTCATACTGGGGAGGC
Organism: Dehalococcoidia bacterium; assembly: GCA_034428835.1. Classification (GTDB taxonomy): domain Bacteria; phylum Chloroflexota; class Dehalococcoidia; order Lucifugimonadales; family UBA1123; genus VXRN01. The sequence goes on along the minus strand of DAOUHG010000169.1, from coordinate 7,947 downwards.
AAGGTGGACATAATCGCGCAGCGATTCATGGACATTCTGTGGGCGTTCCCCTCCCTCATAGTCGCGATGGTACTTGTGTTTGTGATTGGCTCAAGTACACGCAACGTTATCTTCGCCATCAGCATAGTGGTCATTCCCTCAGCGGCCCGGGTCGTGCGCTCCCAAGTGCTGTCCGTGAAGGAAATGGAATATACCACTGCTGCCCGGGCCATCGGCGCCGGCGACTGGCGCATTATGCTCCACCACATTACGCGTAACTGCATGGCCCCTTACATCATAGTGGCCAGCATTACCCTCGGCGGGGCCATCACAACGGAAGCCTCATTGAGCTTCCTCGGAATGGGCATCCCCCCGCCAACCCCATCCTGGGGACGAGATCTCTTTGGCGCTGCGCGTCAATATGCGGAGTTGGCTCCCTGGATGGCAATCGCCCCTGGCGTAGCACTCAGCTTGGCCGTATACGGCTTCAACCTCCTGGGAGACGCCGTCCGAGACGTTCTGGACCCCCGCCTCCGCGGCGCATAGCCTCTACAGGCTCGACAGCAAGCCCGCATCTGGACTATTCCAGGTGCCTCACTGCTAACAGGTGGATTCCCTGCTGATTGGCTTCGTGCTCGACAAAGGATGCGATGTTCATGTAACAGAGCGCCGAGTGTATTTCAGCATCAGGAAACACCCTGCCCAGGATGCCCGCCGTTTCATTCACCTTCCGGATGTCATTTCTTGTAACGCTGTATGACGCCTCGATGGCGGTGTAGACTGGATTGAGTGCTCCGACCCTGAGAGCGCCGACGATCATATCGGTCCTCAGAACGCGGTCATACTCCTCAAAGGTGATGGTGCCGCCCCGAAGTGCCTCGCGGATGTCTTCGTTGAATTCCCGTGAGTTGTCGTCTTTCTCGGCTACCCTAATTCTTTGGACGTCATGGACTGACAACAGTGTGGCTACATACGATGGCCCACGATTGTAGAGCTTCGTCTCCAGCCCAATTCCCTTCAGTTCTCCTATGTCATTCGTATGACCATCTTGCTTATTCTCGATACGCTTGATGTCGCCACGCATCTCGGTGATGTCGCCACGCATCTCGGTAATGTCGCCACGTATCTCTTTGAGTTCACCGCGTATCTCGGTAATGTCGCCACGCATCTCGGTAATGTCGCCACGTATCTCTTTGAGTTCACCGCGTATCTCCGAATCGCCACGTTTGATTTCCCCGCGCACCTCTTTGATTTCGCCACGAATCTCTGATGCGAAAGCACTGAATACCGCTGGAAGTGCAAGCAGTTCCTCGGTCAGGATGGCTTTCCTCACAGCCTCGCGGAACTCCTGATTCTCTCGCAACAGCGAGAGCAGGTCGTCTGCTGTGTTTATGGTAGTCATGTCAGACTCCTCATTGGTCTTGATTATAGCTGTTTATCCACCTTGGCATGTCAGTTCTTCCGGGATGTGGGAAGAGGGCCTGCAACTTAGCCTAAGCTCGAATCGCGTCACTCGTTTGTCACGGGTGCTTTACGTGCACATCCCCACGACTCTCACCCACACACCGCCCCCTGTTCTGTGTAGAATGCACCTCAGACCGCTACCCAAAGGAAACAGGACAGAGAATTGAAAGTCACAGACGTCAGGACAACGGTCATCGAGAACCTGCCGCCCTACAGGGGAGGCAGGTACCTGCTGTTCCTGGAGGTCGAGACTGACGAGGGTATCACCGGGCTTGGAGAGAGGATCACCGGCAACACATACTCCGACAGGCTTGGCGATCTCAAGTCGCAGATCAGCCTCATCAACGAAATGGCCAGCATGTACGTGATTGGCGAGAACCCCTTCAACATCGAGCTGATCTGGGACAAGATGTACGGTGCCCGACACGACTTCCGTCACCCCAGCCTCCAGCTGACACCAGTCCTGAGCGCGATTGAGATAGCTCTTTGGGACATCGTCGGCAAGGCTGCCAACCAGCCCATATACAACCTGCTTGGCGGTCAATACCACGAGAAGCTCCGCGCATACGCATACATGCCGGAGGGCGGCTTCCGCGAAAATCCCGAGAAGGCCGGCGAGATCGCCCAGCAACTTCTCGACCAGGGCAACACCGCTTGCAAGCTGGACCCCTTCCAGTCGCTGTTCCCGCTACCCCGTGACATCCCCCTGTGGGAGATCGAGCACGCGGCGAAGATATTCGAGAGCATCCGAAACGCTGTCGGGAACAGACTTGAGGTTGGCATCGGCACCCACGGTCAGCTTACGACCTACAGCGCGATCAGGGTCGCGGACTACCTGGAGCCGTACCATCCGTTCTGGTTCGAGGAGCCTGTTCCCCCCGAGAACGTCGAGGAGATGGCACGTGTCGCCGCTCACACCAGCATTCCGATAGCCACCGGAGAGCGTCTGGTGACCAAGTATGAGTTCTCGAACCTGCTTGAGAAGCAGGCAGCTCAGATCATCCAGCTCGACGTCGGACAATGCGGCGGCATCATGGAGGCAAAGAAGATCGCCAGCATCGCCGAGGCCCACTACGCGATGATCGCGCCCCACATGGCCTGCGGGCCCATCGTGGCTGCTGCTGCTATCCAGGTCGACACCTGCTCGCCCAACTTCCTGATTCAGGAGGCCAACCTGGGGCCGCTGCACCACGTCATCTTCAAGGAGCCTCTCGTGTTCGAGAACGGCTTTATCACGCCTCCCACAGGGCCCGGACTTGGGGTCGAGCTCGATGAGGACGTGATGAAGCGAATCGAAGTCGAGTAGCCGGTCGACCCCAGAGGAAAGAAATATGCCAGTAGACCTGTCTCGTAAGAGCTGGAAGCCCGGCGATGACTGGGATAAAGCCATCGAAGACATCAAGTACGTTCGGGGTCTCGCCAAAGAGCTGGGCGGTCCTGAGAGGGTCAAGCGCCAGCACGACGGAGGCCGCTACACCGTCCGTGAGCGGATCGAAAAGATGGTCGACCCCGGCAGCTTCCTGGAAGCAGGCCCCATGGTGGGCGCTGCCGAGTTCGACGAGGACGGCAACGTCATCGAGTTCACCCCCGGCGGATACGTCATGGGACTCGCGGAGGTCGACGGCAGGCCGGTCGCGATAGGCGGCGACGACTTCACCATCTCCGGCGGCAGCCCGCACAACGTCCGCAAGGGCGCGCGCCAGTTCACCCAGCCATTGGCGATCCAGTACGGCATCCCATACATACAGCTCGTAGAGGGCGTCGGCCACAGCTCCAAGTCCGACGAGGCCGCCGGACACATGGGCCTGCTCGGGGGAGACCTGTGGTGGCGCAACGTCGAGCTGCTCCGGCGCGTGCCCGTAGCCGCAGGTATCATGGGCTCTGTCGCTGGCGCCCCCGCAGCATTCGCGCTTATGTCCCACTTCACCGTTATGGTGAAAGGTCAGTCCCAGATATTCCCTTCCGGTCCTCCCGTAGTGAGGCGCGCCATCGGCGAGATGCTCGACAAGGAGGAGCTGGGCGGCCACAAGATGCATGTCCACGAGAGCGGCCAGGTGGACAACGAAGCAGAGTCCGAAGAAGACGCCTTCGAACAGCTCAAGACGTTCATCTCGTACCTGCCGAACACCACCAGCGACGTCGCTCCGCGCGTCGAGACCGGCGACCCGCCCGACCGCAGGCCTGAGGAGCTCCTCACAATCATCCCGGCCAACCGCAAGCGTGGCTACGACCCGCGCAAGCTTATTAAGCTAGTGGTCGACAGCGGCGAGTTCTTCGAGATGCGCCGGCACTGGGGGCGGAGCGGTGATTACAGGATTCGCGCGGCTGGACGGATACAGCGTCGGCATCATAGGCAGCGACCCCAGATCGCTCGCCGGAGCGATGGATGGCTGGGCCGCCGAGAAGTACGCTCACTTCGTTGACCTGTGCGACGCCTTCAACCTGCCCGTGGTCATATTCCTGGACATGCCGGGGTTCATGCTGGGCTCCCACGCCGAGCGCAAGGCCACGATGCGCCGTGGGGTACGCGCCTTGATTGCCAGCGCGGAGGCAGAAGTGCCCAAGATCGAGTTCAACGTGCGCAAGGCTTACGGAGTCGCGGCCGATGCCCCGCACAGTCTCGGCCACCCAAACGGACTGAACCTGCGGTTCGGATGGCCCGCCGGTGAGTGGGGAGGCATCCCAATCGAGGGCGGAGTGGCTGCGACGTACAGGCGCGAGATCGAGAACGCGCCCGACCCTGAAGCCCACCGCGCCATGATCGAAAACCGGCTGCTCAGGCTGCGGTCCCCGTTCCGAGCGCCCTACAAAGGGAGACGTGGTCGATCTCATAGACCCCCGCGACACCCGGATGCTGGCGTGCAGGTACGTAAAGCTTGCCCAGCCCATGCTCGAGAAGCTGGCCCAGCGTCCCAAGCGCGCAGTCCGACCGTAGCTAGGAAGGATTGACAGATATGACACCGGAACTGATCGGCATCATTACCGTCGGCGTCGCCTTGGCAGCGGTGTATCTCACGATGTGGAATCGCATTGACAAGCGTCTGGATCGCATAGAAGATCGTCTGTCGGCCCAGGGGGAACGCCAGGCGCGGTTCGAAGGTGTACTGGAAGTTATCAGGGAAGCCTTGTTCGAGAGAGCGAGGACAGGGGTATAAGGAGCGAGGAATATGGAGTACCAAATCTGGCTCAACGGTGAATACTCGGATCGGGACAAGGCCCAGATCCCAATGCTCGATCGCGGGTTCCGCATCGGGGATGTAGTCTTCGACACATCCAGGACATTCAACGGCGAGGTCTTCAAGCTGCGCGACCACCTGGACAGGCTGTACAGGTCGCTCAAGTACGTGAGAATCGATCCCGGCATGTCCATCGACGAGATGGAGCGCATCACGTTCGACGTGGTCGCCCACAACGAGGACCTGCGTCGTGAGATGAACGACGACTACATGATCACTCAGATCGTCACCGGCGGCAACGGACAGCGCGGCGATACCGATCCCAACGTGTCCATCTGGATCGACCCGCTCGGCGCCCCCAGGTGGGCTCAAGCATACAGCGGCGGCGGCGCTCATGCCGTGATACCGAAGACGCGGGCGTACCCGGCCGAGGCATTGGACCCGAAGGTCAAGCACTACAGCCGCCTGAACTTCGTACTCGCAGAAATGGAGGCCAGGGACGTCGACTCGAACGCGCTGCCGCTCATGCTGGACATGGACGGCAAGGTCAGCGAGGGCACAGGCGGCAACTTCTTCATCGTGACCGACGGCACTCTAAAGACGCCGCGGGACAACTCCACCCTTCAGGGCGTGTCTCGGATGACGGTCATGGAGATCGCCGACACGCTCGGAATCCCCGCGATCGAAGACGACCTGCAACCCTACGACCTGTACACTGCGGACGAGGCGTTCTTCTGCAGCACGCCGTACTCAATTCTGCCCGTGGGCCGAATTGACAACCGCGAGCTCGGCGATGATGCACCCGGCCCCGTCACCAACCAGCTTCTGGCCGCCTGGAGCGAGCGGGTCGGACTCGACATCGTCGACCAGCTCCTGCGTATGGCCCAGACTCAGTAATCGGACACTCGCAAAGCGTTGCATTAGTACAATAGCCCCCTCTCCCTCAGGGAGAGGGTTGGGGTGAGGGTGAGGTCCGCTCCTCATCCTCCCGGCGCGATGCCCGCAACGTTGACCCGCACGCTGTACAGGCCCGTCCGAGCAGTCACGAACAGCGTCCTGTAGCCCTCGCCTCCGAACCCGACGTTGGCCGGCAGCTCAGGAAGTACGATCGTCCCAAGATGCTCGCCGTCCGGGCTGATCACCCACACGCCCCCTGCGCCGGTCACGTACAGGTTGCCCGACGTATCCACCTTCATGCCGTCCGGACTGCCCTGCTCCGGAGTGTCCATGTCGATAAAGACCCTGTCGCCCGATAGCGACAGGTCGTCGTTCACGTTGAACGCCCGCACGTTGCGCCGTTCCGTGTCGTCCACGTACAGGATGTACTCGTCCGGCGAGAACGCCAGCCCGTTCGGACGCCCGAACTCCGACGCGAGCAGCGTGATCTCTCCGTCGGGGTCCACCCGATACACGCCGTTGAACCCGATCTCCGCCTCCTCCGGCTGAATGCCATACGGCGGGTCGGTGAAGAAGATGCTCCCGCTCGAGTGAACGACCAGGTCGTTAGGACTGTTGAGCCGCTTGCCGTCCCAGTGCGACACCACGGTCTCCATCTGCCCATCGTCGCCCTGCCTGGAGACTTGTCTGCCCGTGTGCTCACATGCCACCAGTCTGAGGTCATGATCGAACGTGAGGCCGTTCGAATTCCTGCTCGGCTGGAGATACGTGTCAACCGTCCCGCCAGGAGAGTACTTGATGATCCGGTTGGCCGGAATGTCGCTGAACAGCAGGTACCCATCCGGGTGCCACACCGGACCTTCAGTGAACTGAAGATCGCCGATGAGCTTCTCAGGCTGCTGTTCAAGGACGATCTCGTTGAAAGCTGACGTCATCTCTGTAAGTCCTTATGTGCTGTGCTCGGTTCTCGAACGGGGAAGAAGGGGAAAGGGGTATCTCTCCCACCGACCAGCCTGACACGTCCCCATCCCTCGGTCAAGACGCCAGCCCCGGCAACCCATAGCCCCGTGGCATATACTGTTCACGAATCGACCTGCTGCCCTTCACACTCACCGACTGAGGTACTGCGAAACATGCCCGTCTTCATCTACGTAACCGCGTCCGGCGACGACCGCATCCTGATTTTCAGCCAGGACACCGACACCGGCGCGCTCGAAAAACTCGACGAGATCGAGGCTCCGGGACGACCGGCGCCGCTTGCCACCGATCCCAGTCGCCAGTTCCTGTACGTTGCAAGGCGCGCCGTCAACGAGCTCTCCAGCTACCGGATCGACTCCGGCACGGGCGCGCTGTCGCTGCTGGGCTCCGCCCCACTGGAGTCCGACCCCAACTTCCTGTCCACCGACAAGACAGGGCGATGGCTGTTCTCCGCCTACTACATCGAGGGCAGGTGTGCGGTGCATCCAATCGACGACAACGGCGTTGCCCAGGCTCCGCCGACCGAGTGGCACGCGACCGGCGGAGGCGCCCACTCCATGCAGACCGACCCGTCTAACAGGTTCGCTTTCGTCCCCCACATCGCCGGTGGCAACGGCCCCAACACCATATTCCAGTTCAAGTTCGACGAGTCCACGGGCACTCTTACACCCAACGATCCCCCGACCGTCCCGCAGGACGGCGAGCTGGGACCCCGACACTACTGCTTCCATCCCACGCTCGACGTGCTCTACTTCTCCAACGAACAGGGATGCAGCGTAACCGCGTACAACTTCGACACCAGCGCGGGCACGCTCTCCGCGTTCCAGACGGTACCCACGCTGCCACCGTACTGGTCCGGAAGAAACTCATGCGCTCAGATCCAGATCGCACCAGACGGCGGGATGCTATTCGCCCCGAATCGCGGTCACGACAGCATCGCCTGTTTCGCAATCGACTCCGACTCCGGGCACCTGGAGAGGACTGCGATAGTCCCGTCAGAGCCTGTGCCCAGGGCGCTGAGCCTCGACCCGTCCGGCCAGTTCATGTACGCAGCCGGACTGGACTCCGGGAAGATCGCGGCTTACAGGGTCAACAAAGCGTGGGGAGGTCTCGACCGCATAGCCACGTACGACGCCGGCAGAGAACCCATGTGGGTGCTTCCCATCAGCTTGCCGTGATCGGCTGCCAGAAGCGAGCGGGGATGGTCTCAGAGTAGAAGCTGAGAGAGTAAAGGAAGAAGTCTTCATTGGGTTCAGCGGACGTGATTCGAATCTAGGGACTCTAAACTCATGGCGTGAAGAGATCGGCGAAAGGATCAGCAAGCTGCCAGGGGTGAATGAAGTGAAAGTAACAACGCCTCTGACGGGTAATCCTCCTTATACCATTCCAGTCTGAGCGAGCCATATAGGATACTGGCAGCGGTCTGATGCTTCGTCTATGCTCGGGTCAACTC
>DAOUHG010000168.1:0-22148 GCA_034428835.1 Dehalococcoidia bacterium | reverse complement strand
GTCTGGGCCAGCCTCTATAAGCAGGACAGACCTGTCCGGGTCCTCAGTGAGCCGGGCGGCCAGTACCGCCCCTGCGGAGCCGGCGCCAACGATTATGTAGTCGTGCTTCATGACACCAGGAACTCCCTTACGGCCGCCTCGAACTCGACTGGCTTATCCTGAGGCACCGAGTGTCCGGACCCTTCTATCGTGACCAGTGCGCAGTCAGGTATGGATGCCGTCATTGACTCAGCGACTTCCGCAGACAGCACATCGCTTTCGCCGCCTCTAACAATCAGCGTCGGACACCGAATCGTAGTGATCGTCTCTGTGAGGTCTTCCGACCTCCAGTACACCGGGACGTCCGCAGTGTGCTTTGGGGTCCATTGGCCGTCGACGGTGCGCTTGAGGCTGTACCGAACGCGGCGCTTGATGATCTCAGGGTCTGCGATCGGGTTGGACTCTATGGCTTCGGCGAACGCTTCCTCGATCGTTTCGAACTCCATGTAAAGTCGGTCCAGCCTGGCCTTCACGTCCGATTCGTTCAGGCGAGGCACTGTCGGGCCTATGTCCACCGGAACCAGTTTCTCAACCATTTCCGGGTAGCGGCTCGCGAATGCAAGCGAATTGTGAGCGCCCATTGACAGTCCGATCAGGACAAAACGGCCGATACCCCAATGACATGCGAGCGCCCGCACGTCTTCCACGAAGTCCCCAGTGTCATACCGAGGAGGGTTCGACCAGCCGGTATCGCCATGACCCCGCTGGTCCAAAGCGAATATGTGGTAGTCGTCCTTCAGCGAATTGGCGAAGAGGTCCCACGTATGGGCGTGTCCGGTCAACCCGTGGAGTAAGACCATTGGAGTGGAGCCAGGTTCACCCCACTCGAGGTAGTTGAACTCCAATCCGCGCAGAGTTGCGGTTGCCTTCCGATAGCCTTCTATCTGCTCCACCTGATATCGACTCCTAATCGACTGCGTCGAATCGCTCCGACTCAGCGGGCCTAGACCACAACTCGTCCGCTCCCGCCATTGTCTGCACTCTTGCCGGACTTGCGCGCCACGAGTCGTAGATCTCGTTGCTTTCCCACATGACTAGCGTCGTGATCTTAGTGGGGTCGGACCGGGAGATCATGGTCGTCCTGCTCACAAATCCGGGGTGCCTGCTCTGGGCTTCGCCGTTTCCGTCAAGCAGAGTGCGTGCGGACGCAACGAGATCAGGTTTCGCCCAGTGGTGAGTCAATACGCCAATCATGCGATACTCCGTTCAGGCTTTTGTTCCAGCGTGGAGGCGAGTTTAGCAGTGGCGAAATGGGTGGTCAATTGGAACGTCAATCCACAGCATATGAGTCGTGGAATCGTAAGGATTAGGTGCATTTCCACAGAGAGAAGGTCATTCATTGCGTCTTAAACCATGCTAGAATGGGAAGCAGTGGAGCTTCACGGCCCCTCATTGGCGTGTTGACATAATGGTGTCAATAGTCGTCAAATGATATTCGACTTGTATGCACCATCACAGGTGGCAACAATATGTGCGAAACGGTCTATGGAGGAGACTTTTAAGATGGATAGACTCGACGTACGGATTGTCGCTCATCTCCAGAAGGACGGGACAACTACCAATGCGGGGATTGCCCGAAAAGTGGGGGTGAGCGAGGAAACAGTGAGACGTAGGCTCAAAAGGCTTATGCAAGACAACTACATTAAGGTAGTCGCCATTCCCGATGCCCGGAAGATCGGCTACGAGTCTCAAGTACTCGTGGGGCTTCAGGTTGATGCCGATAAGGTTGATGCCGTGGCCGACGCGCTCGCAGAGATGCCGCCAGTTTCGTGGGTATCGGTTACGACGGGATCCTTCGACATATTTGTCTGGGCGACGCTGAAGTCCTCGACGGAGCTCAGCGAATTCCTCAGGCACGGAGTCGGAAAGATACCTGGCGTGAGAAAGATGGAGACGTTCATAAACCTGGGATTCAGGAAGCAGGAGCACGGCCTGAACATGGAGTCGGTTATCGTTTGATCTACACCTGAGCGGGGAAACCTGAAAGAAAAGGCGCTGTTTGACAGCGCCTTTTCGTTTTACGTAGTATTTGCATGTGATCTTGTGTCGGGGGTGACGGGCCATTGGAGCCGAATGGACACACCACACTCATCCAGGCGTTCGGACAGTATGTCTCGAAACACGTCATGTCGATGAAGGGTGATAAGGCCGAAACGAGCAAAGAACTACAACGATTCGTTCAATGGTGCGGGCCCCACAAGGTAATGGGTGACGTTACTCCCTCGATGATCGGGGACTACGTGGAGAGAGTTATAGGGTCAGGGACGACGCCACAGGCTCCCGAGAGGCTTCAGGCTGTAAGACAGTTCCTGTCTTTTGCGCACAAAGAACAGATCATTGAACGAAAACTGGCCCAGCATGTCCGAGTTCGCAGGGTAAGGCCTCGGTTTGGAACGGGATCACTCCAGGAAGATTCCCGAATCCAGTTGACTGAAGAAGGACATGAACAGCTCGTCGCTGAGCTTGAGAGTCTCAAGGCTCGGCGCCCCGAACTATCCGAAGCAATCCGATTGGCTGCCGCCGACAAGGACGTACGTGAGAACGCGCCACTTGAAGCGGCGAGAGAGGACGCGGGACGTGTCCAGGGGCGGATAAGTGAGATCGAACAGACGCTCAACAACTCCGTTGTCATGGATGCCGCTGCCATTGCAAGATCGCGGGTAGTCAAGCTCGGCGCTGTTGTTTCAGTACTGGACTTGTCTCCTGAACGCAGGTCGTCACAGCCCGCCGACTACACCGTGGTGAGCGCTTCTGAAGTAAAGCCTCCCGAGAAGATCTCAGACGTATCTCCGTTGGGCGGGGCGCTGCTGGGCAGGTCTGTAGGTCACGAGGTAGACGTTCAGACGCCACGTGGGATGATGAAGTACAAGATACTCGGCATCTCCTGACCTGCGCCATATTCGAGAACACCGTGAGGGCTGCCGTTGGCAGCCCTTTTCACTTTCGGGCATTCCCGCCAATTGGACCAGCCAACTGCCTGCCTGAGAACCCGGCCCTGAAATGACGGGCTGCCCACGCATTCGTGTATCATACCCTGACCGCAATCCTGAACGGATTAGCTACAAGTCTGAAGGCAGAGTCGCCTCAGTCTCAGGACTCCAAACCAGAGGAAGCAAAAATGGCAACGCAGGTGACAGAGTCCGATACCAGGGAGATGGTCCACGACCTCAGCAGACTGGTGTCGGGCGAAGTGCGGTTCGACAAGATGACACGTCTCCTGTACTCCACGGACGCCAGCATCTACGAGATCGAACCTGTGGGAGTCGTACTGCCCAGAAACGCCGAGGACGTGATCGCCGTCGTGGAGACGGCCAACAGATACGGCGTGTCAGTTCTGCCCAGAGGTGGCGGGACCAGCCTGGGCGGTCAGACGGTGGGACACTCGATTGTCATGGACTTCTCGAAGTACATGAACAGCGTGGTCGAACTGAATCAGGAGGAGAAGTGGGTGCGCACCCAGCCGGGCATCGTGCTGGACGTGCTGAACCACCAGTTTCGAGATAGCGGGTTACTGTTCGCGCCCGACCCTTCCACTTCCAACCGGGGTAACGTCGGCGGCGCTTTGGGCAACAACTCCTGCGGCGCTCACTCGATCATGTGGGGCAAGACTGTCGATAACGTCCACGAGCTGGACGTGGTGCTGTCCAATGGCCGCCCCGCGAGGCTCGGAGCGCTCGACGGCTCTCAGCTCGAGTCTATGATGAGGTCTGGCGGTCTCGAGGGGGACATCCACCGCAGGCTGTTCGAGATAGGGGAGACCAACAGGGACGAGATCATCGCCCGCTACCCCAAGATCCAGAGGCGGGTCTCCGGCTACAATCTGGATGAGTTCGTGGGCGGAATGGGCTTCAACATGGCGAGGTTCGTCGTCGGCTCCGAGGGCACTCTTGTGACGATCACAGAGGCGAAGCTCAAGCTGGTGGACAGGCCGAAAGTCACGGGTCTGGGCGTCCTCCACTGCCACGACCTGATCGAGTCTATGGACGCGACCGTAGTGGCTCTTGAGCTTGAGCCCGCGGCGGTCGAGCTGATCGGGTCCATGATTATCCGACAGGCCAAGTCCAACCTCTCATACGCTCGGATCACCGATTTCATCGAGGGCGACCCGGAGGCGCTGCTTGCAATCGAGGTCGCCGGAGACACCGAGGACGAGGTCAGGTCCAAGATGGACCACCTCGGCGACACGCTCGCCAATCGCAACCTGGGCTACGCTTTCCTGAAGCTGATGAGACCCGCCGACCAGGAGAAGGTATGGGACGTCCGCAAGGCGGGCCTCGGACTCATGATGAACGTACCTGGAGACGCGAAGCCCATACCCTTCGTCGAGGACTGCGCCGTGGCGCCGGAGCACCTGCCGGACTTCGTGCGGAAGTTCGACGACATCGTCACCTCCAACGGCACTGAAGCAGGCTACTACGGCCATGCCAGCGTCGGGTGTCTCCACATTCGTCCGCTTATCAACCTCAAGGACCAGGAGGGCGTCGATCGGATGGTCTCGATTGCCGAGGAGGTCGGCGACCTGGTGATGGAGTATGGCGGGTCGATGAGCGGAGAACACGGCGACGGCCTGGTACGGAGCTGGTTCAATCGCAAGATGTTCGGTGATCAGATCTACGATGCCTTCCGCGACGTGAAACAGGCGTTTGACCCGAAGGGGATTATGAATCCGGGCAAGATCGTAGATGCCCAGGAGATGACCGAAAACCTGCGCATCGGACCCAAGTACAAGCCGTTGGAGCCGATCACGGGTTTCGAGTTTCGCGAAGAAGGCAGCTTCGCCCACGGCATCGAGATGTGCAACGGACAGGGCGCGTGTCGCAAGGTGCTGGGGGGAACTATGTGCCCCTCCTACATGGTCACGCGTGAGGAGGAGCACTCGACACGCGGTCGGGCCAACGCGCTCCGGTCGGCGATGTCCGGTGCGCTTCCAGCGTCGGCAATGACTGACAAACGGCTGTACGACGTGCTGGACCTGTGTCTCGAGTGCAAGGGCTGCGCCGCAGAGTGTCCGTCCAACGTGGACATGGCCAAGCTCAAGTACGAGTTCCTCAACCAGTACCACAAGGCCAACGGCTTTCCTGCGCGCAACCAGTTCTTCGGCAACATAGCCACGTTCAGCAAGATCGGAGCGTTCTTCGCTCCTATGTCGAATTGGGTTAACAGTCTGGGCCTGACGCGCCGGATGATAGAGGCCAACTTCGGCATCGACAGCCGACGTGAGCTACCCCCGTTCGCCAGCCAGACGTTCGAGCAGTGGTTCAAAGCGCGCGGCGGATCGCCCGATTCTGCTGGCAAGCTCGGACAGGTCATGCTGTTCCCGGACACGTTCACCAACTACAACCACCCAGAGCTTGGACGCGCGGCGGTCAAGGTCATGGAAGCGCTGGGCTACCAGGTGGTCTTGCCCAAGGTGAAGTGCTGCGGACGTCCGATGCTGTCCAAGGGGATGATGGACAAGGCGCGCGAGAACGCCCGGTACAACGTGGAGCAGGTACACGGCTACGTGGAAGCCGGCGCCAAGCTGGTGGGAATCGAGCCGAGCTGCATCCTCAGCTTCGCGGACGACTACACAGACCTGAGCGGAGTAAATCCTCTCAAGGCCAGGACAATAGCTGACAACACGATGCTGGTTGAGGAGTTCGTCGCCCACGCACTGGACCAGGGCGCGACTCTCGACCTGGACGCCTCTAAGCTGCCCGACAGGATACTGTTCCAGGGTCACTGCCACCAGAAGGCACTGGTCGGCACCGGCGCGGCGATGGAGTTGCTCAACTCGCTTGACGGCGTGGAAGCAACCGAGATCAAGTCTGGGTGCTGCGGCATGGCGGGCAGTTTCGGGTACGAGGCCGAACACTACGACATCTCAATGCGAATTGGCGAGATGGAGCTGTTCCCGGCGATCCGAGAGCAGCCGGGGGACTTCACGGTCGTAGCTGAAGGGATCTCCTGCCGTCAGCAGATTGCGCAGGGCACAGACAAGAGAGCGAAGCACCTGGTGGAGGTACTGGCGGAGGGGTTGTAGGACCGTGTAGTACACTTTTAAGAGAGTACCATACCGAGAATTCGTCCAGATCCAGGGTTCACGAGCAGGGGGTCAATTATGCAGCAAGACACCCAGATGGGTCTCGCCAACATGGAGTGGTTCAACGAACACGTTAACGAGCTGGTGGCGAAGTACCCGGGCCAGTGGGTTGCCATCCATCGCGAGAAGTTGGTGGCGGCTTCTCCTGGGCTGAGAGACCTCATAGCCAACATGAAGGCAAGCCAACAGCCCGTCGAGGACACTTACTTCAAGTTCGTGCCTAGTAAGCCACTGACCTCTGGCCTATCAGACCTGTACGGCATCTGGGAAGACATGGACATCACAGACGAGGAAATAGAAGCGTCCAAGCTCAAGTTCAAGACAGTCCAGATTTGATTTACTTGCTAGACGCCAGCGCCCTGATCAGGTATCTGACCGGAAGCCCGTCACTGTCTCCCCGGGCGAAGGACATCATTGGCCGTCCAGGAGCGGGCAACCAATTGGCAATCCCGACAATAGCCCTTGTCGAGGCGTGGGACGTGGCCCGCAAGCAGCGGCGAGACTTCGTCCCGTACAGCCTCATAAGAGATTCAATTCGATCCAGAAACATGATCGTAGAGGACCTCACGCTGGCAATTGTCGACAGACTTCCCGACGAGTGGGAAGATTCTCACGACGTGATTGTTCTGGCGACGGCGTTGGAACTACAAGCTAGGTACGGGGAAGTCACCCTCGTATCCAGCGACCGCAAGATGAGGTTCGATCAGTCCCTAGTCCCCTGCCTGTGGTAATGCCTATGTCCACTGTTAAGGAACAGACCCCGCAGTAGAGTCCTCTGTCGGCCCTCACTACCATCTCCCCTCCTTCAAAGCCGCACTTAGGCATTTCACCACTTCGGATTGCTCGTCTTACCGTTTAGGAGCAGTACTGAGTAAAATTACTCAATATATTGAGTAATTTGTAAATGCCCCCCAGTGTTGTGTGAGCTCGTCTGTACGCGGGCGAGTTGATATGTCGCCAGGCCGACCCAGTCGGCTAAGGCCCTCACACATCCACCAACACGCCGGGGTTCAGTATCCCGTTGGGGTCCAGGGACCTCTTTGCTGCCCTCAGCGCCTCCGCGAAAACATCGGGGCGCTCCTGATCGTACCAGGGACGGTGGAGTCTGCCGACCGCGTGGTGATGGGTTATGGTGCCCCCGGCCTCGATTATCGCGGCGGACGCGGCCTTCTTGATCGCCGCCTGCTGTCCCGAGTAGTCGCCGCTCCTGTATGCGCCCGCGTAAGTGTAGTACGGCGCGGGCCCGTCTGGGTAGACGTGGGTGAACCGGCAGTTGAGCGTTCCGCCTCCGCACGCTTCATCCAGCGCCCTGCCCATCATGTCGCGCACGTGCGCGTCTAGCTTGGGCCACTTGTCCCATGTCACGGCCGTCTCGACTGTGCCGGTCACGAGTCCGAGCCCAGCCGTCAGCCCGCCTCCTACGTCGATGAAGGCGTTGCGCCATGCGCCGACCGCTCCGCTCCTGCCTGTCGGCCTGCCGGAGCCGTCGTCGATCATGATCTCGTCGTCTTCGATTGAGCCGCCCGCGGCCCTGGCGATCTCGACGGCGGTCCTGATATTCCAGTCCTGCGGAAGCTCCGCCGACTCGAACCCGACAATCAGCAGCGCGCGGACGCCGTCCATTCCAGCGGCCTCCTGGGCCAGTTCAGGATCGAGAACGCGCAGGTTGGCCGGCCACAGCTTGGTCTGGACGATCTGCCGGGCAGCGTCCCAGGTCTGCTCCCAGGTGTCGAAGACCACTCCGGCCGTGGCCCTGTACCTGGGCCGTACCTGGATGCGCATCCACGCCTCGGTGATGATTCCCAGGATGCCCTCGCTGCCGATGGCAAGACGGTTGGGGTCTGGACCGGCGCCTCCTCCGGGCAGTCGCCTGCTCTCCCACCAGCCCGAGGGGGTCAGCATCCTGACCGACTCGACGAACTCGTCGATGTGGGTTTGGTTGGTAGCGTAGTGACCGCCTGACCGCGTGGCAATCCACCCACCGAGGGTCGAGCCAGTGAAGCTCTGCGGGTAGTGCCTGAGAGTGTACCCGTGGGGCCTGAGCTGGTCTTCCAGGTGGGGGCCGAAGACACCAGCCTGTATGCGTGCGGCGCGGGATGACTCGTCGATCTCCAGCACGCGATCGAACTCGTCCATGTCAATCGTCACTACACCATCGACCTCCGGCGGCGTCACTCCGCCGACCACGGATGAGCCGCCCCCGAACGGGATTACGACGTACCCCTCCGAGTCACACCACTCAAGTACCCGCTCCAGCTCGGTCTCGTTGCGCGGGTGGGCGACCGCGTCCGGCGGGTTCGGGAAGTGCCCGTTGATCGCCGATGGCTCTCGATCATCTGCGCTGTAGGAGTGCAGGGCTCGCTCGTAGTTGTCGGTGAAGCAGTACGCGGCGACTCCGTCCGGTATCGTAATGCGCGGTGGCCTGAGATCCAGGTCGCCCGCTTTCGGTATGGGTGGAGCGGCGACCCGGGCGCCGAATCGCTCCGATAGCT
This sequence comes from Dehalococcoidia bacterium, assembly GCA_034428835.1. Lineage (GTDB taxonomy): Bacteria > Chloroflexota > Dehalococcoidia > Lucifugimonadales > UBA1123 > VXRN01. The sequence continues at coordinate 13,535 of DAOUHG010000168.1, read as the reverse complement.
GTGCGGCGTGCTGAGCGCGCTCAGAGTCAGTCGGCTCCTCGGACTGTAGTCCCCAAGTCCAGAAGCTGCGCCTGGGCCTGTGTGTGGCGGTCATGTCAAGTAATCCTGCTGAATGAGACGATTGCATTAGTACGTTCACCCTCACCCCGGCCCTCTCCCTGAGGGAGAGGGGGTACAGAAGTCAGGAGTGAAACCGCCCGTCACCACCTAGAATCAGGGCTAATGCAATTCTCTCGCTGAATGGCTGGGAGAATGGTAGCCGCAGGCGTGTGTTGGGGCAAGGACTGCAACTTTCCCGACAGGATCTTTTCACTGATGGACATCATACAGGTGAAGCGGTCTCAATCACCCTCACCCCAACCCTCTCCCTGAGGGAGAGGGAGTCGTTGTCGGGCGCGAATGCCGAGGGCGACTGGTATCGCCACGAGTGGAACGGCTGCGGCTACGTAGAACGCCGCTCCCAGGTCGGCAGTGACTTCGGAGACTCCGCCGGATACGACCGCTCCCAGAAAAACGCCCAGGGAGTAGATGGCGTAGAAGATTCCGAACGCCGTTCCTCGCTGACCACTGCCGGCCTGCTCGGCGACCGAGACGCTGAGAGACGGGAACAGCAGCCCGAATCCGAGTCCGAATACCAACATGGCCGCATAAATGGCGGCTGTGCCCCCGCCCAGGACGGCGAGAGTCAGGCTGCTCACTCCAAGAAAGCCGAACCCGCAGGCAACGGTGAGCGCGCGCGATCTGCCGTCCACGATTCGGTGGACCGGACTTGCCATCACCGCCGTCGCGACCAGTGAGAACGTCGCGAACGCGATACCGGACATCCTTGCCGATCCTCCCATTTCCTCCACGACGATTGGGAGATGATTGATGAGGACCCCGATACCGAACGTCATTACAAGCACTGACCAGAACACCCTGAGAAGGACGCCGTTGCGTGCAAGTGAAGACACCGTCTGCCTGGCCTGTTGAGGCTCGCTCGTGGAGTGAGCCGAGCCCGGCACCAGAATCAGGAAAGCCACGGCGGCCAGAACCATGAGCGTCCCGCTAGTAGCGAACACCGCCTCGAAACCCAACACCTCACGAATGCCTCCGGCGAGCGGTGGGCCGATGACTGCTGAGACCGCGATCAGCGATCCGCTCATTCCCATCGATCGGACGCGCTGACTTCTCTCGCGGTCCCCCAGCATTGCGAACGCGCCCGGCGCCAGAACACCCGCGAAGAGCCCGTGGGCCGCTCGCAGGACAAGAAGCTGTGCCGGAGTGTCCACGAGGGAGTAGGCGTACAGCGACGCCGCCGTCAGCAGCATTCCGACAATTAAAAGGCGCTTGCGGTCCATCCTATCCAGCAGCGCCCCGGCGCCCAGGTTGCCCAGAAGGTTCGCCGCCGAGTACATCCCGACTGTCGCGCCAATCATGGCTGCGGGCGCTCCGAGCGAACGAGCGTAGGTGGCGATCACCGGAAGCTGCATAAAGAGGTCCATGAACGCGACCAGCGCCACGGCCCTGATGGTCCACATCACCATAGAGCTAGACTGTGTCTGGGCTTTCGAGGTCAAATCGTGCGTTCCCTACGGTCTCTGCAGCAAGCACCATATTTTAGGGTATCTGGACGTGGTATGTGTAACCGCGTTGACTCCAGGAGCCTGTGCTAGGTTAGTAGGTAGGGATTTCACCCTCACCCCAACCCTCTCCCTGAGGGAGAGGGGGCTATGGAGATCTAGGGCACAGGTAGCCTCATAGTCTATAATCGTGCGGAAAATGCCTCATGCAGGTTGAACATAATGTCTACACAGCAAGAAAGCTCCGATGTCTATGGACAGTCCGTCGTATTCGATGGGCTGAACGTCAGCAACTGGGACAGCCCGGACGTGTTCCGCAGCCTGGACACCGGCAGAGTGACGGGCATCAATGCCACGATGGCAATCTGGGAGAACTTCCGCGAGGCCATGGACAACATGGCTGGGTGGGTCCACAGGTTCGAGACACACCAGGACACGCTGATACAGGCGCGCACCTCAAACGACATCCTGCAAGCCAAGGAGCAGGGCAAGGTGGGCGTGGTGCTAGGGTGGCAGAACTCATCGCCGATCGAGAACGACCTCGACCGTCTCGCGCTGTTCCACGCCCTGGGCGTGAGAATAATCCAGATCACCTACAATGAGCGTAACCTGGTCGGCAACGGCTGCTACGAGCGCACCGACGAGGGTCTCAGCAGGTTCGGACAGGACCTTGTTCGGGAGATGAACCGGCTCGGCATTCTGATAGACCTGTCGCATGTCGGCGACCAGACGACTCTCGACGCAGCTGAGCTGTCCGACCAGCCCGTGGCCTGTACACACGCCAACGCCCGCGCATTCCTCGACCATCCTAGGAACAAGACTGAAGACGCGCTCAGACTGATCACGGAGCGCGGCGGCGTAATCGGGGCCAACGCCTTCCCGCCATTTCTACGCAACGGGTTCGAGTCCACGATCCATGACTACGTGGACGCTATCGACGACCTCGTTGAGCGCGTCGGAATCGACCACGTCGGAATCGGCACCGACTACACTCAGAACCAACCCAAGGCGTTCTTCGACTGGATATTTTCGCAGCAGGGCACGAAGCTGATGGACGTGTCGGACGCCTACCCGGAGAACCTGCTGCACCCATCCGGCATGGAGACACCGGACAGCCTCTCTAACGTCGCGAGTGAACTCCAAGGCCGCGGATACCGCTCCGAGGACATCGAAAAGGTGCTCGGCGGGAACTGGCTGCGACTGTTCTCGCAAGTATGGGGCGGATAGGCGTCTAATTGCCTGTCGGCCTCACGCTCCCGGAGCGCCCACCTGCGCGATGAACCTTCCGACCTCGAAGTTGAAGACGTCCGGATTTTCGAAATAGACTGAGTGGCCACAGCCCGGCACCCTGATAAGCTCAGAACCCGGTATGTAGCTCGAAGCCGCCTCGATAAGGTGTGGCGGAATGATATCGTCTTCCTCGCCCACGACGAACAGGGTTGGGACCTTCAGGTTGGCAAGCTCCGCGCCTTTGGGTCCGCCGCTCAGAACGCCCGCGATCTGAGGCCTCGGCGGGTTGGTGCGTGAGACCTGTAGGTACAGGTTGGCGAGGGCAGGTTCCCGCACGTCGAAGCTCTCGGCGAGGGCACGGAACCCGATCTCACGCGTGGCCGTTTGGCTCTCGAGCCAGTCGTTTAGCGCCTGATCGACGTCAGGCTCGCCCATTCCGCCGGTGGTGTCGGCAAGTACGAGGCTGCGTGTTCTCGTCGTGTACTCGACAGCAAAGCCGAGCGCGGTGCGGCCTCCCATCGACTGGGCCACCAGGTGGGTGGACTCTATATCCAGGTGATCGAGTAGAGCGGCAAGGTCGTCTACGAACGACTTCATGCCGGGTCCGTCGGGCACGTCGTAGCTGTGTCCGAAGCCCCGATGGGAGAACGTGACGCAACGGTAGTTCTGGGAGAAGTACGGTATCTGCTGCCACCAGGAGAGCAGGTTACCGCCCGCGCCGTGGCAGAAGACAATGGCTTCGCCCTCTCCGTACTCCTGAAAGTCGATTTCGATTCCGTTTATAGGTACACGCGGCATGGTGTGTATCCTCGCTTGTGATTACAGGTAACTTGAGCATTGCGGCAGCACGGTCACAGCTCGACCACCGCCGGCTGCTGCGTGCCTGTCTGCCGCGCGGCGTCCTGGAACGTTTCTATCATGCTCGGCTGACACGTGAAGACGAGCACCTGGTTAGTCTGCGCCACTTCCACGAACCCACGCGCCGCCCTTAGCGCACGCTCCGGGTCGAAGTTTACCAGCGCCTCGTCCACCACCACAGGTAGCGGTTCAGTGCGCTCGCTCATGTCTTTTATCAGCCCGAACCGCAGTGACAGGAACAGCTGCTCGCGTGTGCCTCGGCTCAGCTCGGCCGGCGTTTTGGTAGTGCCGTTGGCGTCGGTAACGGTGATGGTCTGCTCGCCCAGCGGCGCGTAAACCTGCCCGTAGCGTCCTCCGGTTATCTCGCTGAAAAAGCCGCCGCGTGCCGGACGACGCCCGGCTGCCGCTCGCGCTCGAACTTGCCGCGCGCCTCATTGAGCAGGTTGCGCGCGATGGTCAGCTTCGTCCACTCCCGCGCGTGGTCGCGTATCTGCTCCAGCAGCACCCCACGCCGCGCTCTCAGCTCAGACGACTCCTCTTCCCCGGCCAATCCTTGGAGTTCAGTCTGTATCGAGCCGCGCGCAGTGGAAAGTTCCCCCACCTCGGAGTCCAGGTCGGCCTGCTGGTCTTCCAAGCTTCTGATTTCGTCCTCAATAGATTGGGCGTTGGCAGCGTCGAGATCGGCCATGAACGAGTCGAGCGCGTCGCCTGGGCCGCTCATCCGCTGGAGCCTGTCGCGGGCGGCACGCGCTGTTTCGTTCAGATCGGCCCGTTTTTGGTGCAGCCCTGCGCGAACACGGAAGTCCTCGGCGTCGGCTGCGTCACCGGCGTCCAGCAGCTCGGCGACCTCGGCGTTGGCAGCGTCCAACTGCTTTTCGCGCGTTCCCAAGTGGCCGACAGCTTCTTCGTAGTCATTGCTGGCCGCCTCGCGCTGTCTGACCGCCTCCTGAACCTCGGCATGAAGCTCGATCAGCCTGTCCGCGGCCGCGACGGCGGCGGCGTGGTCATCAGGGTCGAGCGCGATGCCAAACTCGGATGCGAGCGGCGCGGCTATCTCGGTGTACTGGCGGATGTCCGTCTCTATCGCCGCGACGCGGTTCTGCCACTCACGCACGTTGGCTAGGCGGTCCAATCCAGATACCACCTCGGCGCGAATCTCGCCCACGGTCTCCGGCGTAACCGAATCTCGCAGGCTCCGCTCGCGCAGCCAGTCGCGCCACGCGCTGTTTACGTCTTCCAACTCCTGCTCAGCGGAGGTTGCGGCGCGGGCTGACTGCCTGACCCTGGCGGCTCGCTCTCCAACGTCGCGCTCGGCATCGGTCAGCACCCGAGAGATCCGACCCTGCTCGGACAGCCGTGCCGATTCTTGGTCCATCCGGGATTCGGCGGCAATGAGCTGGGATTCGTCCACGGTTTCGAGTTCCAGCGGCGTGGTCTCTTTGAGCAGGGCGACGCGGAGATCGTCCGAGTCTTGCCGGGCGCGACGCAGGCTTTCGCGCAGGCCGGAAGCCAGCGGCGACTCGGCGGGCTGTTCGGCGGCTTGCGGCCTGGTGGTGTACACGTACGCGCCGATGGCGAGGAGCGCGACACCCGCAACGATGCCGATGACGAGACCCGCGTCACCGAGTACCGCCCCACCAATGAGCAGGACGATGCCGAGCGCGATGCTGGCGGCGGCGGCGATCGTCGTGGCTCTGCCCGAACGACTGGCTGAGGATGCAGCCTGCGCGGACAGGCCGTCCAGCTGGATTTGCAGGTCAGCAGCGCGCTGTTCTGCACGGTCAATGTCAGCAAGCTTCGCTCTCGCCGCGCGAACCAGCGTTCGCTGCTCATCTACCTGCGTCGCGTCGAGAGTGGGACGCTCGGCGTCCACGGCGTACTGTTCTGCGCGGCCCAGCACGGCTTGCGAATCTTCGAGTGCGGCGGTGTCCTGGCGCAGATTCGTTTTGGCGCGCTCAACTTGATCCGTCACGCCTCGTATCTTGTCCTGAAAGCCCCTGATCTCCTCTCGGACAGCTATCGAAATATCGAACGATTCGAGCCGATTTTCGTCCCAGTCCGGCCCCAGGTCTGCGAGCGTTGCGGCCAGATTCTTGCGGTGCTCTGCCAGTTCGCCCTCGCGTTCGGGCAGGTCGTGAATGGATTGCCTGAATGCGCCGCTTTCTGTCTGGAGGGTGCGAATGTCGTCCGAGCTTTCCAGAATGTCGCGACCCCGTACGGGAATGTCCAACTTGGCCCTGATCCGCTCCACATGCTCAGCCGCGTCGTCCCGTTCGCGTCGCGCTGTTGTCGCGCTTGCCTGGAGCGTATCCAAGCGGCTCACCCCGTCAGCCGGGAATCGCTCCACGATGGGCATGTCCGCCAGCTGCTGCTCTGCCGAGACCAGGCTGTTCCAGTCGTCCCATGCGTTTTTGAGGTTGTTCTGGTGGCCGAGTCTGGATCGTATCAGCCGCTGCCGGTTTTGGGCGCTTACGAGGTCTGCTTCGATCTGCTGAAGCTGGGTGGTCAGGCTGCCGTACCTGGCCGCGTTTCCCTCGACCTCGCGGAGCCTGGAGTCTATGTCGCTCAGCTCTCGGGCGGCGTGGTAGATTTTCTGGCTGCCAAGCCCTCCTCCTCCGCGTCCACCGACCACGTAGAGTTTACTCCGCTTGTCCTCGATAGTGCTGAGCGCGCTGGGCAGCGTGGCAGCTCCCATACCTGCGGCGTACATCTGGCCGTTCAGGTTAGGGTTGGTCAGCATGTCATCGCTGTGAAGCTCGTCCAGTGTGAAAGTGAAGATGTTGGTGAACACGTCGCTGGGGTGGTGGCCCAAAAGCTGCGCGAGCATCGCCGCGTCCTGCGGCTGTCCCGACTCGGTGGCGACACTTACCGGCCCGCCCCTCGTTCCCTGGTGCCGCGCGATGACGTAGCTATGGCCGCTGTCCCCATCGGACAGCGTTATGCGCCCGCCGTGGCGGCCGCCGGCCAAGGGTGAGTAGTGTTGTGCGCCGCGGTAAGTAGGAAACCCGTACAGGATGGCGCGAATAAACGCCATCAGGGTACTCTTTCCAGCCTCGTTCTCGCCGTAAAAGACCGTTACGGGGCTGTCCAACGACTCGACCGCGCGGTCGGCAAAGTGTCCAAAGCCGTCTATGTGAAGCCGGTTTATTCTCAAGACTCGTCGTCTCCGATCAGCAGGTCAACTGCTATCGCCTCCGCCTCGTCGAGCATGGAGGCAAGTTCATCCTCGCTGGGATCCAGATCCAGGTCTCTTAGCAGGCGTCCATGTTCACGGTGCGAGTACAGGTCGTTCAGCCCGCTGCCTAGCCGAGTCAGCAACTCGCTGTCGTCCCTGGACTGGTCGCGCAGGCGAAGCATGTCGGCGACGAAGTCCGATCCGCCAAGTCGCTCCTCCCGGTTGAACTCGGACGCCGTCGCGTTCACAATGCGCTCGCACCAGGCAAACGGCGTCCGGTCCGTCCACTCGGCATTGATCCGCTCCACCAGGGCGTCCGGGGAGAAGTCCTGCTTGTTCAGCGAGTCGTGCAGCGGCCCACGCCCGGTCAGCGTTATGCGAAGTACCAGCGACCGCCCGTCCGCGCTTTCGAGCGCGTCCTGAACCAGGTCATGGAGACGGTCTATCAACGCCTGCTCGGTCTTGCCAGTCTTGAACGAGGCTATGTCCAGTTCGAGCCGCTCCCAGCGGACCGTGTCCATCAGCCTGAAGTCGAGTCTGACGCGTCGTTGTTCGTCCACTTCGACGAGATAGACGCCCCGCGCGCCGGTCTCGTTCGGGTGGCGGCCCTGCAAATTGCCCGGAAAGACCGCTGCCGGCCGCTCGTTGCTCAGGACCTGCCGCGTGTGGACGTGGCCCAGCGCCCAGTAGTCCACACCCGACCGAACGAGGTCGTCCAGCGAGCAGGGCGCGTACAGGCCGTGGTCCGGGTTGCTTCCCACGTTGGCGTGCAGCAGCCCGATGGAGTAGGGTGCGCCGTCTCCGTGCGGCACGGGATCAAGACGCGCGACCAGGTTGTCGAACACGTCGCGTGTCGGGTAGCTGATTCCATGCACGACTGCGCGGGCCGGGTCGTCGGGGAATACGGGGACAGCCTCGAACTCGGCGCCGAAGCGGTGACAAAGGGGCGGGTAGTCCAGCCGCGCCTCCCAGCCATCAAGTGGGTCGTGGTTGCCGTGGCAGACGAACGACCGGATGCCCTCGCCGTTTAGCCTGTTCAGCCCATAGATGAACCTGCTCTGCGCCCTCAAGCTACGGTCTGCGCCGTCGTACACGTCGCCCGCGATGAGCAGAGCGTCCACCCGCTCGGCAATGCACAGCTCTATGATGTTCTCGTAAGCGGTGAACGTCGCCTCGACCAGCGCGTCGGCAACATGTTTCGGGGCCGTGTTCTTCATGCCTGTGAATGGGCTGTCCAAGTGCAGGTCCGCCGAGTGTACGAAACGCACGAGGCCGGGCCGGGCGGTCGTCATGTTCCAATCGCCTCCCTGATCTACTTTGTTCGAGAGTGTACACTGCTCCGTCGTAGCATGTCAGAGAGGATACCCAACCATCAGGGCAATCGCATTCTCCGGTTGAAGGCGCATAGGTCCGTTCATTGTGAGCCTGTCGAACCATGAACGGACCTTCGACAAGCTCAGGACGAACGATTCTGACCATCAGGACTGAGTTGTCGATACACCAGGCCGAGTCCAGTCTTCTATTCTCAGGCCATCGAAGTTGGAGAAGTCCGCCGTGTTGGCGGTGACGAGGGTGAGATCGTTGACGAAGGCCACTGCCGCGATCTGACTGTCAACGAAGGGTGGAGTCAGTCCAATGCCACCAAGCCTCGCGCGTTCGGCTGCGTGCCACTCTGTGGCGCGCTGGTCGAAAGGGAGCATGGCAATACGATTCCGAAGTGTATTGAATAGGTAGTGTTCGAGATCTCTCCGACGTCCCGACTCCCGCATCCTGTAGAACCCGTAGAGCATTTCACCCCATACCAGAGAGGCCGTGCAAATCTCAGCATGATGAGTGGTTAATCGTCGCATGACATTAAGGTTTGGCGTGAGTTTCATTGCCTCAGACAGCACGTTGGCGTCCAGCAAGTATCTATTCATCAAACCTGAAGTCCCTTCCGGGCGATCGGTCACGAATGTCACCGAATACCTCATCGACCTCAGCGTCAGTAAACGGTTCGTGTGTAGCTCGCCACTCCTGAATGGCCGTCCACAGGTCGGGTTTAGGCGGGTTCAGCCGCTCATACTCCCTGTGAGATATGAGGACGGCCACCGGTCTGCCCCTGCGGGTCAACTCGACCGCCGGTCCGTGTTCCACCTGCTTTACAATGTTGGGAAGGTTGTTCCTAGCGTCCGAAATAGAATACTGCCTGACCATACTTGAACCTCCGAGCCCAGCAAATGTACATGTTTATGTACATGTTATCTGAGGCCACAGGGCCGGGCAAGCAATGCCCGTCGTATCAGAAAATCCCCTCCGGATCGAGGCCGAGGAAGTACTGTCCAGCGGTGTCGTAGTGGGTTGGGCGGCCCTGGATCTGCTGGGTGATGGCGTGGACGTCCTGGAAGCGACGCTGGATCGGGTTGACGGCGAAGATGGCGCTGGAGCCGCAGAGCGTGTAGGCGATGTCCACGGCACGGGCCGACTCCCGGATGGCGTGGGTGCTGGCAAGGCGTACCGCCACGCGCTCCTCGACGGTCAGATCCAGGTTGGTCCTGGCGCCCTGCCACATCGCGCCCGCCGCCTCTTCGAGGAAGGCACGGGCTGAGTTCCAGATGGCTTCGGCTTGGCCGACCATTCTGTGCGTGGTCGATTCGTAGCGCATCGGCGACTCGCGCCCCTGCTGCGTCTTGCCTATTGCCAAGTCTATCGCGGCATCAAGACCGGCTCTGGCCGCGCCGAGGGCGACGGTCGCGAAGCCGGAGCAGAAGAGCAGCGTCGTTGGGATCACGTACAGCGGTCCCGGCTCGCGGGACGCAGCGGTTGTCGGGTACGAGCGCGCTGCTGGCACGAACAGGTCTTCGATAGCGAAGCCCTGGCTGCCGGTGCCCCGGAGACCTCCGACCTGCCAGATATCCACCAGATCGGCCTGGTCCTTGGGCAGCAGCATCGTGCGCATCTCGGACGGCTCAGTTGCCCCCGCCTCGTACACCGGGGTAAGAGCGGCGAGCCAAGTGGCGTGCGGGTAGCCGCTGCTGAAGTTCCAGCGGCCGGACAGACGGTAGCCGCCATCTACGATCTCCGCCCTGGTTTGCGGCATTGGAGGGCCATTGGTGACAACGTTGCGCCAAACGGTCCATATTTCGTCAGCAGTTTCTGGAGCCACGCGGACGGAGTTGGTCGAAAAGACGTTGTTCTGGTTGATGCACCAGCCGACGCTCGCGTCGGCCTCGGCGAAGATACGGACGATCCTGCGGAAGTCCGGGTGCTCCAGTTCCGCTCCACCCAGTGACCTAGGCATGAGCAGCCTGAAGTAGCCACGGTCGGCGATTTCATTCGAGACCTCGACCGGTATCCGGCGCTGCTTGTCGATCTGGTCGGTGACGGCGCTGACCATTGCGGCCAGTTCGTGAGCACCCTCTATGTAGCTGTCTACGTCGATTGTTGCGGTGGTCATTTCCGGTCCTGAGTGATCTGCGCGGCTAGACGACAACGGGATCCGGTTGTTGGGCAGCGCGCTCGCGAGCATACTGGCGGGCTTGCGCGGCCTGAAGCAAGGCGCGGTCCTCGGCCTCTCCCCGCGTGAGAAGCATCGTCACGTACTGGTCCAGGTTGACACCGTCGCGTTCGACGGCATCTATGAGAAGCTGGTGAAGCAGCTTGGGTATCCTGACGTTGAGCTTGCCGCTGTAGTCTATGGGATAGGATGGCAGGGGTATATCGTTGGGGTCTGTGTCGTACTCGCACTCGAGCCATCCCATGCGCGCGTCGTTCGCCATTTCAATGGTCTCTTCGAGTGTTTCACCCTGGGTCATGCAGCCGGGCAGGTCAGGGAAGATGGCGACGTATCCCCCGTCCGGGTCAGCGATGATGTTGAGTGGGTACTCCAGGCCGAGATAGTAGTCGAGGGGCTTTGTTTCGGCGGTCATGATTGAGCCTCCCGGTTAATCTGTCAGTCCGAGCCGATTGATTACAGTATCCAAATACGGACGCTTCACCCTTCTTCCTCGAACCAGAGGAATCGACAGAGTGCGTTGTCCCGGTTTCTTGAAGTGGACGTGGCTTCCCCTTACTCGATCCAGTGTCCAGCCGTAGGCTTCCAGCACACGGCGGACATCCCGGAACTCGGACTCGGGTGGGCGAGCCAAGATACGGCTGATGAGCTTATCGAATTGCGTCAATGAATTCTGTGAAACATGGTAGCACAGTGAGAATCACGTCTGAGATACATTGACACTACAGGTTTCGCTCGAAAAACTCGGTTATTCGTTCCTCCATGTAGATGCGGTCGGCCTGGCTCCTGGGCATGTGGCGTTCGTCTGGAAACATCAGGAACTCGTAAGCCTTGCGGGCCTTTATGAGCGCGTTGATGAGCCTAGCGGTGTGTCTGAAGTGGACGTTCTCATCGATCAGACCATGCACGATCAGCAGATCACCCTTGAGTCCATCGACGTGGGTCAGTGCGCTGCTCGTCTCGTAGCCATCGGGATTCGACTGGGGAGTGCCCATGTAGCGCTCAGTGTAGTGGGTGTCGTAACCGTCCCAGTGGACCACCGGAGCGCCCGCGACTCCCATCTTGAACACGTCAGACGCCTGCATCATACACATCAGCGTCATGAATCCGCCGTAGCTCCAGCCGTACACGCCGACACGCTCAGGATCAGCGAGTCCACTGTCGACGAGCCATCGGACTCCGTCAACCTGGTCCCTGACTTCTACGTCGCCCATTCTGTGTTTGATGACGCCTTCGAACGCGAGTCCTCTGCGGGCGCTGCCGCGATTGTCGAGACAGAAGACCAGGTAGCCCTGTGAGCGTAGATACTGCTGCCGCATCGAGCAGGTCATGGACCAGTGGTTGTCAACGACCTGGGCATGGGGGCCTCCGTACACGTAGATCACAGTTGGGTGAGGGCCGTCGCCGAACTCGGGCGCGGGACGGTACAGCGCACCGTGTAGGGTCTCGCCATCGCGGGACTGAATGGTGACAAGCTCGGGAGGAGCGAGCTCGAGCTCATCCACCCGGGGATCGTCTGTGGAGTGAATGGTGTGGAGCGCTGAGCCATCCCGCAGCGAACGAAGCGTTATCGTCGGGGGAGTACTGGTGTCGCTGAACACGTCGACGAACCGGCTGAAACCGTGGTCCAGGGTCACGGAATGGGTACCGGCCTCCTGTGTCAGGCGGCTTATGGCGCCGCCTTCCAGGGAGACGCTGTAAAGGCGGCACTCGGTTGCGCCGTCCTTCGTGCCCGTGAAATACGCCAACCCGGCTTCCTGGTCCACTCCAGAGAGGGAGTCGACGGCCCAATCTCCGTCCGTAAGCTGCCGGACCAGGTTCCCGTCGCCTTCATGCAGGTAGAGATGGCGGAACCCGGAGCGTTCGGACGCCCATATGAACCTGCCATCGGCGAGCGGGCGGAACATCGTGTGCAGGTTGATCCACACGTCTGACGACTCGGTCAGCAGGGTTACGCCCTGCCCTGTCGACGTGTCGAACCTGATCAGGTCAAGCCGCGTCTGCTCGCGATTCTGGAGCTGCACGCATAGCGAGCCGTCAGGCATCCAATCTACGCGGGCCAGGTAGATGTCTTCGTCATCTCCCAGGTCCAGCCAAACAGGATCGCCCCCTGAAGTGGCAACCACCCCAAGCCGGATGCGCGCGTTGGGTTCGCCCGCGAACGGGTATCTGTGGTCTTCCTGGGCAGATGGGCCGGTGTCGTTCCGCCCCTGGTGGACGATTCGATAGACGGGAATGTGCGTCTCGTCCACTTCTTCGAAGGCGATCTGAGAGCCATCCTTCGACCACCAGAAGCCATGCAGCCGGTGCATCTCCTCCTGGGCGATGTACTCGGCCAGCCCGTGAGTCCTGCCTGTACCCCTCGCGCCGTGCGTCAATTGGCGCGGTTCGCCGACACGCGTCGGACAGACGTACACCTCGGCATCTCTGACATAGGCAACATGAGAGCCGTCTGGAGACAGCTGCGGGTCCTGTATCGGACCTCCGTCACCTGATACCACGAGCCTAGCCGGAGCATCGGGGCCGTCTCCCGTATCGGGGTACGAGACATGCTTGACGTATATGCCGGACTGGGCCGGAATCAGGATGACGTCGTCTCCGTCGGCCCACGAGTACCGGACGATCCCCTGCCCCAACTGCCGCTGCCGCTGCCGCAGCAACTGCTCTTCAATCGACAGGTCTTCGGACTCAGGCTCGACGGTCGCCTGGATAACTCGAGATTCACCGGTCCCGGTGTCGAGCGCGTAGAGCTGTCGAACCGGACTCCGATCAGGGCCGTACAGGTACGTCAACAAGCTATCGTCGGGACTGAAAGAAAACGAGACGGGCGTGGACATCCCCGGCGGCGGGAATTTGGCGATCTCTTCTATGGGGATGGCTCCATCTGGGAATTCTGCCGTGCCATGCTGAGGAGACATTTGTGCCGACGAAGCATCTCCCGCCAGTCTAGTTGGTTTTGCCACAGATTCTTCACTCTCCGCTTTGCTGTGTTCAGAATGATATACTCGATTGTACACATCTCATTGCAACTACTGTCCGGTCCGAACTGATTCCCTTACAAGTCGTTGGTTGAGGAAGTCTGTTGGTCTAATACCAATTTCGTGTAATGCCGCCGTATTCTCGCTGATCGGACTCTCTGGATTCCGGCCTTCGCCGGAATGACGGTCGGGGGGCGCTGGCCATGCTATTTGAGGCATAGTCAGAACGAATTGGTATA
>DAOUHG010000167.1:0-60675 GCA_034428835.1 Dehalococcoidia bacterium | reverse complement strand
GCAACGTAGCTCCAGATGGACTTTGATTGCCGACGCAAGTGAAACGCCGACAAAATGGATACTACCCACACAAGGATGCCAATTATGACAGCGGATTCACCCAAACTCCGAAGCTCCGAGTGGTTTGATACCCCCGAATTGTACGGATGGTTGCGTCGAGCCGCTTTCATGGCCGAAGGATATGGCCCGGAGGCATACGATAACAGGCCCATAATTGGCATCTGCAACACGTGGAGTGAGCTAACTCACTGTAATGCTCATTTGCGAGGACTGGCTGAGGCCGTCAAGCGCGGGGTCTGGCAGGCGGGCGGATTTCCAATGGAGTTTCCCGTCATGTCGCTGGGCGAGTACAACATGCGCCCCACAACGATGCTGTTCAGAAACCTGATGAGCATGGAAGTCGAAGAGTCGATCCGGGCAAATCCTCTGGACGGAGTCGTGCTCCTGGGAGGCTGTGACAAGACAACTCCTGCACTGCTCATGGGAGCGGCCAGTGCTGATGTTCCGTCTATCCTGGTAACGGGTGGCCCGCAACTCAAGGCCAATTGGCGAGGCGAAGAACTGGGGTCGTGCACCGACTGCCGTCGCTACGAGACCGAACTCCGAGCTGGCAGAATTACCGAGGACGACTGGGCCGAGCTTCAGACGTGCATCGTGCGCAGTCCAGGACACTGCATGGTTATGGGCACCGCCTCGACGATGGCGTCGGTTTCTGAGGCGATGGGAATCGCCCTACCAGGAAACGGTGCGATACCGGCAGTCGACTCGCGCAGGCTTCGACTGTCCGAAATGGCTGGCCGACAAATCGTCGAACTGGTGAAGAGAGACATCCGGCCGTCCCACATTCTTACTACGCAGTCATTCGAGAACGGCATCCGAACACTCCACGCATTGGGGGGATCTACGAACGCGGTCATCCACCTAACAGCTATTGCGGGAAGGCTTGGGATCGATTTGCCCGGTACCCTGTTCGATGAGCTTTCCCGTACCACGCCATTCCTGCTGAATCTCAAGCCTTCTGGACAGTACCTAATGGAAGACTTCTTCAATGCGGGAGGAGTTGGCGCATTGCTGAAGGAGATTTCTCCCCTCCTGCATACGGACACGATGACTATTACGGGACTGACCCTCGAAGAAAACTTCACGGATGCGGTCAACTACAACCCGGACGTAATTCGAGGTCTGGACAATCCAATGAACCCAGAGGGTGGTCTGGCTGTTCTTACGGGTTCTCTGGCGCCTACAGGCGCGTTGATAAAGCCCACTGCGGCGTCTGAGTCTCTCATGACCCACGAGGGCCGCGCTATCGTATTCGAGGACCACGACGACCTGTTTGCTCGGATCGACGATCCAGATCTGGATGTGACCTCCGTCGACGTGCTGGTAATGCGGTCGAGCGGGCCTATTGGCGGCCCAGGAATGCCTGAGTGGGGCTTCTTGCCTCTCCCGAAGAAGATACTTGCCTCGGGCATCCGGGATATGGTGCGTCTCAGTGATGCCAGGATGAGCGGAACTGCCTTCGGCACGGTTGTCGTTCACGTTACACCGGAGTCGGCAGCCGGCGGTCCACTGGCCGCCGTACGGAACGGTGACCGGATCAGGCTGGACGTTCCGAACCGACGCCTCGACCTGTTGGTGGATGACCGCCAAATCAAGCGACGACTGTTCGAATCGCCACCTATTCGCCCAGTACACAAGCGAGGTTACGTTTCCATGTACTCTCGTCATGTCTTGCAGGCAGACACCGGCTGCGACTTCGACTTCCTTCTTGCCGAGTAACTCGCGTTAGGCGATCTGAGTCAGCAGACTGGCTTCTCCCGTACGTGGGCGGGTACAGACCGTGACAGCAGCCGGCCGATGTCTGGCGTTCCTTGCAACGTGCCCCTGTCTATCATCACGTTGCCCCTGAGGATTACCGTCTCAGGCCATCCGTGTACGGGCCAGCCTTCCCAGATGGAGTAGTCCTCCAGGTGCAGGTCATCCAGCGTCAGCTGTCTGTCGAAGGTCGGGTCGATTATGCAGATGTCCGCGTCTGAGCCTGCGGCGATCGCCCCTTTCTTCGGGTACATACCAAATATCTTGGCGGCGTTTGCTGAGGTGATGTCGACGAACCGTTCCAGACTCATGCCAAGATCGACGACACCAACGGAGTAGGCGATACCCATTCTGGTCTCAATGCCGTTGTGACCACCAGTGACGTCCGCCACCGTCTTGAAGCGAGTCTTCTCCTCCCACGTGGTCGATACCAGGTCTGTCGCCACAGTGGACAGGCGACCGTCCAGTAGCCCCTGCCACAGTGCGCTTCTGTCCTCCTCAGCCTTGAGCGAGGGGTATGTGTGATACTTCATGCCGTTGTCTTCGCGGTAATTCTGGGCGCTGAAGCAAGCGTAGTTGTGGAGCGTCTCGCCATATATCGGGAGACCAAGCATCCGTGCTTGCCCAACTGCCTCTACCCCCTCTTGAGCGCTGACGTGGACGAAGTAAACAGGGCATCCCGTTTTGCTGGCAAGACGGATGACTCTCCTGAAGGAGACGTCCTCAGACAGGTTCGAGTGGATGTGATGCATGTTCCACCAGTCCCATAGACCGTCGTCCTGGGCGTTGTCGTAGTTGTAGTGGACCATGTCGTCGTCCTCTGAGTGGACGAGCAGAATGCCTCCAGCCTCAGAAACTTTCTCCATGATGCTGGTCAGCCGCCCAAAGTCGGTCTTGTTGTTCTGCATCTGGGGGCTGGGCGGGCGGATTGAGGTGGTGAATATCTTGAAGCTTGGGAAGCCTTCCGCTACCAGCTCGGGAATCTGATTGATCGACGCCCGGTCAGCTCCGCTGGTGAAGATTGGGTGGTATGAGTAGTCCGTATACGCATTGCCCTCCCATCGCTCTGCTGCCTCACCGAGGGCATGTCGCAGGTCGTGCCCTGGGACCTGCGTGGCGAAGTCCAGCACGGTAGTGGTACCCCCCCAGATCGCGGCTTTCGAGACCGGTTCGGCTGCGGAGCGTTCGGGCTGGCGAGGTCCCCCTATGTGGGCGTGCGGCTCGATACCTCCGGGAACGACAAGTTTACCCGTGGCGTCGATGACGTGCTCATCTCCAGACGGGACCATTCCAGGTTCGGAGACCATCTGGATGGTCTCCCCGGATATCCAAATGTCAAACTCCCCTACTCCAGACGGCGTGACCACTTGGCCACCCTTGATGAGCGTCATGTCGAGCCTCCTTTGTGTCATATGCTAGGTCAGTGCGGCAACGACGGCGTCGCCCACGTCTTCAGTACTGGAGCTGCCGCCGAGGTCCGGTGTAAGTGTCTCACCAAGCGCAACGACACTTAGCGTGGCGCTCTCCACTGAGTCGGCGGCCGCGTCCTCGCCGAGGTGTCGGAGCATCATCGCACCAGAAAGAATGGCCGCCAAGGGATTCGCTATCCCCTGACCCATTATGTCGGGAGCCGAGCCGTGAACAGGCTCGAACATCGACGGATATCTCCGCTCCGGGTCTATGTTGCCACTTGGCGCGAGGCCCATGCTGCCGGTAATAATCGCTCCAATGTCTGTGAGAATGTCTCCGAACAGGTTGCTTCCCACCACGACGTCAAACGACTCAGGCCTCCGTATGAAGTCCATACAGGCCGCATCCACGAGTAGCGAATTAGTCTCAACATCGGGATAGTCTGTAGCGACGCGTTCAAATGCCCTGTCCCATACCAGCATCCCATAGCCCAAGGCGTTGGACTTAGTGATGGATGTAACGTGTCTTGCCTTGTTCCTCCTCCGGGCGACCTCGAACGCGTGTCGAATTATCCTCTCGCAGCCTTTCCGAGTGAACACAGCGGGACTGGATTCCAAGTTCCTCGGGAAAGTCCAGATAGACGAAACCGCCTACGTCGGCATACTCCCCTTCGGTGTTCTCCCGGACGACCACCATATCTATGTCCCCGGCCTCGTAACCCTTTATCGGTGAATTGATCCCGTCATACAGCACACTGGGCCGCTCGCATACGTACTGGTCAAATGTCCTACGGATAGGCAGTAGCAGTCCGCCGAGCGTGATGTGGTCCTGGAAGTCAGGATGTCCCACTGCCCCGAGGAATATCACGTCCGACTCGGTAAGAGTGTCGAGCGCGTCAGACGGCATGACGACCCCATGTTCTCTATAGAATTCACTGCCCCACGGATGCTCGCTCCACGTCCAGTCGATCCCATACTCACGACCGACTGCATTGAGTACCTTGATTCCCTCTTCGATTACTTCTATGCCAATGCCATCACCCCGAATGACAGCGACGTTATAGTGCGACAACTGAACTTGATCCTCCAAAGCTGATGTTGGAGTATTGTAAGTCGCGAACTAACGGATTGCACGTCCGCAGTGTGCTAAAATCCCGCCGACGTCAAATGCCAGTCGGACAAGGCAGAGGAAGCACCATTGAACCTATACGTCAAAACGCAGATCCAAGTCCTGATCGAAGGATCGCAGCTGCTGGAAGCTTATCTGAGCACCCGTTCCGATCTCCGCGCTGGAATTGAGGGGCTGCGGAAGTCAATCGATGTTCAAGCCGACACCGATACGGCGGGGAGCGACAAGCTCCAACACGGAAAGATGGCTGCGTCCCTTACGCTTCAAGTCATTGATTCGATGAAAGTGGCCGTTGAAACGCTGGCCGGGGTCTCAGTCAATCAAGACTTGCCTGTTGACGAGTCCTTACTCGTGAGCGCAAGGTACACCCTGGGTCGGGCGATGCTTGAAGTAGGATTCGATGCCCGTACTGAAATCTCCAACCGCCTCAAAGGTATCTACATCATTGTAGACCCGGAGGCGACGCGGGGGAGACCGGTAACCGAAGTTGCAGCCCAGTCCCTGGCGGGTGGTGCCAGGGTCGTGCAGCTACGCGACAAGCTCAGCGACAAGGGCCCGATGCTGGACTTAGCCCGAGAGTTGAAGGCGCTCTGCGACGCGCACGATGCGCTGTTCGTGATGAACGATCATGCTGACCTGGCCCACGCCGTCGATGCTGGTGTGCTTCACGTTGGTCAGACGGATCTCCCAGTAGGAGACGCCCGGCAGATTCTGAGCCCAAATCAGTTGATTGGAAACTCGAATGGGACCTTGGAAGAGGCGCTGCAGTCGCAGCAGGACTCCGTCGACTACATGGCAGTAGGTGCGATCTATTCCACTACTACAATGGGGAAGTCAGGACGCAACGCGCTAGGACCCGAAATGATTTCGCGTGTAAAGAACGCCGTCAAACAACCTATAGTCGCGATCGGGGGCATTAATCGCTCCAACATTCAGGATGTTGTTAGGGCGGGCGCCGACTCAGTGTGCGTCGTAAGCGCTATTACGTTTGCTGACGATCCGAAAGCGGCGACAGAGGAGTTGGTACATCTGTATGAGTCAGCAGCGAGATAACCGGATAAACAGTATGTCCGATTCGATGGCAGAAGTGCCGACCTCCGAGCTGGTCGCCGCTGTCCGCAGAGCGGGTGAGGAGGCGGACCGGACCCTCAGCGGCACACACGAAGCCCGGGAAAAGGCGTTGACGCATTCACGTCAGATTGTCCGATTCTCAGCCAACTCCATTCGGGCGACCCACCGGGGAGACTTCGAGGAGGCTCACCGGCTGATTGGCAGCGCGACCGAACTGAGGTCCATTCTCGAGAGCGAGCGACAGGCACACCCGTCAGTCTACTACGGCGGTTACGTGGAGGACTCGCTCAAGGAGTATGTTGAAGCGCACGCCACGCTGGCTTTTGCTGAGGGATCGAGACTTCTCACTATGTCTGAACTCAATGTTAGTGCTGCCGTTTACATGAATGGAATTGCCGAGGCCATTGGAGAGATGAGGCGCTTGGTTCTCGATCTACTCCGCGGCGACGAGTTTTCTCGGTGCGAATCGTTCCTGGAAATTATGGACGAGATTTACGCGGTGCTGGTTACTCTTGACTACCCCGATGGTGTGACCCGTGGACTGAGGCGGACGACTGACGTCATGCGTGGAGTGATCGAGCGAACACGCGGCGACATTACGGTCGCCCTTCGCCAGAGAAGACTGGAGGGTCAGCTTGAGGAGCTGAATCAGAAGATCGACTCATCACGGTCTTGACCAGAATCTATTCTCTATGCTAGCTTTTGGCGCGACATGAACGCCTAATCAATCAAGGCCTCTCCGTTTACCGGGGGGGCTTTTTTGCGGAGGCCATCTCTTGGAAATCTTACGCTTGGCAATAGTTGCCGGTGTCGTTGCGCTGGCTTTTGCGGCGTACCTGGCCTGGAAGGTCATGCAATCCGACGAAGGCAACGAACGGGTTAGGTTCATTGGAAACGCTATCCGTGAGGGTTCGATGGCGTTCCTGTCTCGGGAGTACAGATTGCTGGCGGTCTTCGTGGTCGTCGTCTTTGCCATAATATGGGTCTTTGTCGACTATGACATCCTGAACAAGGTGGAAGGCGACGGCGACCCAATTCCAGGCACCGCCATCTCATATCTGGTCGGAGCCATCGGTTCGGGGCTTGCGGGTTTCATAGGAATGAGCATCGCGGTCCGCGCGAACACTCGTACGACCGTACAGGCCCAGACTGGACTGAATTCTGCGCTGCGAGTCGCATTCAACTCCGGTACTGTCATGGGCGTCAGTGTTGTCGGCATCGGACTAATTGGCATCACTGTCGTGTATCTGATCTTCCAGGACATCAAGGTTGTCGCCGGCTTTGGGTTCGGCGCTTCGTCAATTGCGCTGTTCGCCAGGGTCGGAGGAGGCATATACACGAAGGCAGCTGACGTGGGTGCCGACCTTGTTGGTAAAGTCGAACTGGGGCTTAATGAAGATGACCCGCGAAACCCGGCCACGGTGGCCGACAACGTAGGCGACAATGTCGGTGACGTCGCCGGAATGGGTGCCGACCTATTCGAGAGCTACACTGGTTCGATTATCGCGACCATCGCGCTCGGCGCGGTTGGTGCGGCGGCCCTTGGAATGTCCAACCCCGGCGACTTCGACTCCAACATCTTCGTTCTGCCTATGCTCATCGCAGCGATAGGGATAGTCGCGTCGATCATCGGCACGTTCTTCGTGCGGACGCGTGAAGGCGCAAGTATGGGCAACCTTCTTTGGTCCCTTAGGTTTGGGATCTTCGGTGCGGGAGTGCTGGTGCTGATTGCTACAGGCGTCGCCCTAGTGCTCTTGGATATGGACTTCAAGCTATTCTGGGTTGTGCTTACAGGACTGGTAGCCGGCCAGATCATCGGTACATCGTCAGAGGTGTACACGAGCTACGAGTACAAATTCACACGTGACATAGCAGATCAGGCTCAGACGGGTCCTGCGACAGTGATCATTTCTGGACTTGGTCTTGGAATGGTGAGCACGTTGGTACCGGCGGTTGTCATTGTCGTGGCGATGTGGCTCGCCAACGACCTCGCTGGGACCTACGGCGTCGCGCTTGCTGCTGTTGGAATGCTTTCGACTCTTGGGATCACACTTGCCACCGACGCATACGGCCCAGTCGCCGACAATGCGGGGGGAATCGCCGAGCAGGCGGGGCTCGATCCCATAGTACGCGAGCGCACAGACGCGCTGGACTCACTTGGGAACACCACGGCGGCCACGGGCAAGGGCTTTGCGATTGGCTCGGCCGTTCTCACGGCTCTCGCACTGATGGCAGCGTACTCAGAGGTAACAGACGTCGAAGCGTTTGATCTGCGTGACATAAACGTCCTGATGGGTCTCCTCATTGGCGCTCTCCTTCCCTTCCTGTTCGCCGCGCTGACCATGCAGGCAGTAGCCCGCGCGGCCAACGCTATGGTGCAGGAGGTTAGACGCCAATTCCGCGAGATTCCGGGACTACTGGAAGGAACTGCTGATGCCGACTATACCCGCGCCGTGGATATCAGCACCCAGGGAGCGATGAAGCAAATGGTTCTCCCGGGCGTTCTGGCTATCGTGGCTCCGGTCGCCATTGGAGCAATTCTCGGGGCCGAGGCATTAGGCGGTTTGCTGATCGGCGCGATCTCCTCTGGCTTCCTGCTTGCTATCATGATGGCTAACGCGGGCGGCGCCTGGGACAACGCGAAGAAATACATCGAAGCTGGGGCTCATGGCGGCAAGGGTTCTGACCCTCACGCAGCCGCGGTCGTTGGCGACACCGTCGGAGACCCGTTCAAGGACACGTCCGGGCCGTCTCTGAACATTCTGATCAAGCTGATGAGCATCGTTGCACTGGTATTCGCTCCTCTCTTCCTGTGACAATTCGAGTCGCCTAACTGAAGTAAGAAGCCAGTTTGTTGGGATGAATGGGCAAGCGGTTCCCGGGGCCTTTCCCCGGATAGTAGGTTATTCCGGTTGTCCCGAAGGATGTCTTACTGCAATGCCGTCCCGCCTCTTGGCCAATAGAATAGACTCAGGCCGCCAGTCTGAAAGTTCGTGTAGACTTCAATAGAAGTGGATAGCCCAGGTGGCGAAATGGCAGACGCGGCGGACTTAAAATCCGCTACCCGTAAGGGTGTGGGGGTTCGAGTCCCTTCCTGGGCACCAGCGCTATGTTGTAGAGGCGACCCCGAACATCTGCTGCTTCTTAGCGTGCAGGAAACGGGTTGCCACAAAAGATAGCGGCTTACGGGCGGAGTTGAAATTCTCTTTCAGCGCTCCGAATACCTGAGTCAACTCTAACGCACGGGCGGCTGGATGCACTTCTGCAAGCCCATAAAAGATACGGCCCTCGCGCTCATACTCCTCCAAGGTGCGCCGCATCCTCCAGGTTCGAGGAGCCGGATGAGCGCCGGTGGCCCCCGCCCTGTTTCGGACGCTATCTGGGAAAACACCTGACAGGAACAGGCAGACGTCCGCGATGCGCTTGTAGTAGCCGAACTTCTGCTCAGGTTCTGCTTTGGCCGCAAACCTCACCAGGCTGTCTACATCCATGTCACTGTACTTCACTCGCCTGCGTATTCCCCTCCTCACACGGACCGGCACCACGTAGCTGTTGATTCGTGTGAACGAGGCCATCATCGACGCGAGGTACTCCACTACCCCCTGACTCTCCATAAACTCCAGTACGTCGGGAGTGTCAAAAACTGGAATCGACATTCGGCCTTCCCGCTCCTCCGTATAGGCTGCGGTCTCGAGCTCCCGATGCGAATTCCGAAGCAGAATCTCGAAATATAGCGCAGGAGAGATGTATAGGAAAATCTCGTCATCGCTCTGGACTCGTTGCAGCAGAGACTCGTCTCCCACCATCGCGGCGCGGAACTGAGGGTCTTCTGAGATGAGCCTCTTGAGATATGACGGATCCGCCGAACCCGGCGCGACGTTCTCGACTACGAAGTCGAGGTCGCGCTCGCTGAAATTCGGCCATTGTGCGTCCCGGCGCAGCATTGGGAATCTCCTTTCTGGACTGGCTGTGTTCCAGCCCCCCTGCCCGTGTCTTCGTGGTGAGACGACTCCGGAACGCGATTGTAGCATCCTAAGGTACTCGCTGCCGTTTCGTGTATGATTGCGGGTATCCTACCCTTGGAGTACATCGATAGCCGGACTACGTTGGATACCCAGACCCCAAACGTTAGATGCGTGGATGGCATATCGGGACTACCGGTTTCTGTGGGTAGGCAACTTCTTCGCCAACACGGCCCACTGGTTGCAGCTCCTCACCCTCGGATGGCTGGTCCGCGACCTCACCAAGGGCACCGAGGGCTCAGCGCTCTTGGTTGTCGGCATCGGCGGCATAAGCACCCTGCCCGGCCTGATCGTCGGACCGCTGGGCGGTGTCATTGGAGACCGCGTCGATAGGCGGAAGCTAATCGTGTCCCTCCAGGCGATCATGGCTGTTTTCGCGTTTGGCTTTGCTTGGGTTGTAGAATCTGACTCAATCGAGGTCTGGCATGTGTTCGCCTATGCCATCGTAAGCGGCGCATTCCTATCTATCACGCAACCGATGCGCCAGGCGCTGATCGCCAACACGGTGCCGAGGCACATGCTCGGCAATGCCTACGCTACAAATGTACTAACGATACCGGGCACCAGGGCCGTCGGCCCGTTCGTCGGCGGAATTCTTGTTAGTTCATATGGCTTCTTTTGGAACTTCACCATCGAGTCGCTACTCTACGTAGGAATGATACTGGCGTTCCTCCCAATGCGGACTCCGTTCGCCGAATCTCGACGTTCGCGTACCGGTTCTGGGACGGCAGGGTTTGTTCAGGACCTGGCGGAAGGTTTCAGATACATCTGGTCGGGAAATCGAGTGCTCTTCCTACTGATCACCCTGACGATTGTACCCAACGTGGTTCTCCAGCCAGTCATGTTCCTTCTCCCGCTGTTTACTGATGAAATCTTGAAGCGGGGCGCGGATGTGGGCGGATATATGCTCGCCGTCAACGGCTTCGGTGGGTTCCTGATGGCCCTCACCATCGCCTCATTTGGGTTCTTTATCAGGCGCGGCGTGGTTTGCCTCGTTACTGCAGCTGCCAGTTCCATCCTGGCGTTGGTGCTAATTCAGGCCGCGTGGCTACCAGTCGCGCTGTTTGTGATTGCCCTCTTCGCCGCCAGCCAGACCGCATTCAGGACAACAAATGGCACACTGACGCAGACCCTCACACCAGACGAACTCAGAGGACGGATCACCAGCCTGCAAAGATTGGGCCAAGGGTTCGTGGTGGGGTCCAGTCTTTTTGTGGGATGGTTCGCGGGCGTTACGTCTGTAAGGTTGGCGCTAGCCGCGATGGGAATAGTGGGGCTTGCAGTCGCGATCGGCTACATGGTCTTTGCCGAGAGGCTGCGAACACAGGATTAGGCTCAAGCACGCCACCCTTCCAGGTGGACAGCAAGCCCCTGCCAAGCTTGAGAATAGTTAGCGGCAGCCTTCAGACTGGCTCAGAATCTGGCGAGCGACTTCTTTGCCTCGAGGGTCATCTCGTACTGTCTTGGCCTCTGGTTCCCAAGCTCCAGGACCCCTCGCTTCCCCATATGGGGAAGCAGGTCCCGCCTGAAGATGATGCCAAATGCAGGGCCGTCTGCCCCAGCTAGTTGGTGGCCTGGGAAGTTCGAGCGGATGATCTGCTGGCAGTCAGTGCTCTTGAACTTGCCAACCGGCATGTCACGGATTAGCTGAAGAGCTATGCGTTCGATAACGGGCAGGTCACGGTGAACGCTCGGCCTTGGTCGATCGTCATTGGTCGATCGGTCGTCTTCCTCTGACTGATCTCCACCGTCAGAGTCAATCTCTGCTACCGCATCCTCTTCGAGGTCTTCCTCCACATCGTCAAACTCGTACTCATCATCGTCCCAAACGGCGTACCTGTCGACGACGTGGACGTACCTCTCAGGAAAGAACTCCTGGAGGAGCGAGGACTTCGTATCTACTCGATCTGTGAGTACCCAGAGGAATGGGACGGGATCACCAGGCGAGAGAGTTTGAAGGGTTATTACTTCCTCCGCGAGCTTGGCGTAAAGGGAGATGAAGTCACTGTCATCGCTCACGACTGCCACGTGGCTTACGCGATTATGATTAAAATCGCTAATCGCATCCACGGCAATGGCCATGTCGGCTGCGTTCTTCGTTGCTGCGAGACTATAGTGCTGAACGCCCTTCACGGTGACCGTAATATCTCTAAATGCGTCGCTGGCCCATACCTGCCACAGGTGTGCATGGTCTGCCCTTACATATAGATTCAGCTTGGTGGGCTTGGGCAGTCGATCGGTGGGCCATCGGTGAATCAGCAGTAGCAAAACATCTTTTGCCATTTCCTGCAGATTCTGGATATCTGCGTAAATTCCAGTACTTAGATCGGCGATAATTTGTTCTTTTTCCATGTCGCGATTGTACCATCCTTGCGAACGAATTCACAAGCTGGCGACCGGCAATGCACCTTCGAACATTGCGCCGACAGATAGTCCGCTATGTATGCGATGGATTGCCTCTCCGAGTATTGAGGCAACCGAAATGACACGTGTCTTGTCTCCCAGTTTCTCCGGTCCGATCGGTAGCGAATCAGTGACCGCCATTTCGATGACCGGACTGTCCTGAACTAGTCGAGGAGCTTGGTCGCAAAGCACACCGTGAGTAACGGCGCAGTAGACCTCGTTGGCGCCATGAGCAACCAGCGCGTTTGCTGCAGCGACGACTGTCCCACCGGTCGTGATTTCGTCGTCGACTATGACTGCCTTCTTTCCCGCGACATCGCCGATAACCTGGTCAGCGACTACCTGATCGGTGTTGCCCAGGCGTCGTTTCTGTACGATGGCAATGTCCGCACCCAGGATGTCGGCAGTCTCGCGGGCGCGTTGTGCGCCGCCAACGTCCGTCGCCGCCACGACTACCTCGTTCCCGTTGCCGAACTGGCGCGCCAACATCGGAATTGCGGTTAGCTCATCGACGGGGATGCCAAAGAACCCTTGGATCTGACCGGCGTGGAGGTCCAGCGTCAGGACCCTGTCTGCCCCCGCGACTTCGATCATGGATGCTATCAGGCGAGCAGTAATTGGCACCCTGGGCTGGTCCTTCTTGTCGCTACGGCCGTAGGCATAGTACGGGAGCACGGCGGTGATACGACCTGCAGAAGCTCGCTTAAAGGCGTCCAGCATGATCATGAACTCCATGATGTGGTCGTTCACCGGCTCGCTGAAGGGCTGAACGATGAATACGTCGCGCTCGCGAACGTTTTCCAATATCTTCACGAACGTATTGTCGTTCTTGAACTTGAAGACGTCGATATACCCCGACTGAATCCCCAGGTAGGAGCAAATGTCGCGGGCCAACTGCGGATGTGCGTTGCCCGTGAACACCTTAAGGTCTTCAGCAACCGGCATTGCGTTGCCTCCCTGAGGGCTGAGTCATAGGATCGCGAAGCCTTGAAATTGTAGCACAGCGCTTTGGCCTGGATTCAATACACACTGGGGGCCTGAATCGCTCGGTTTCGCCCCACTTCTGATTTCCTCTTCTGTTTGCCCTGCTATTGGTCGGGTGACTGGACAGAGTCCGTAATCTGTGGCGCCTGGATTCCAGACCAAGTCCGTGCTGGCCCATGGCTCTGAGTTTCCAGACGCCGGCCAAGCTGTGTTAGCATACCCCAGCGTCTGCCAGGGGATCGTACGAACTCACTGACCGTCGCGTCCCGGCCCAATTTCAATCGGGTTCGTCACCTGGATTATGACCACCGAAGACTATTCAAACATCCCCGAGAGACCGGCTCTTCGTCTTGTAGAGCCAATGTGGGTCGAGCATCTCGGCCAGCGGTTTCTTCACCTACGGGATCACTTGTCGATGTCCGATCTTACTGTCATGATTCCTGAAACGGTCGCCCCGGTGGTGACGCTCTTGGATGGATCGAGGACTCTGCCCGAGATCCGGTCTGCTCTCGCCCTACGCTTCGGACTGAGGGTATCCGACCAGGACTTGAAATCAATGGTCGGTCAGCTCGACCAGGCCCTGCTGATCGGAAACGGTGAGTTTCGTCGTGCCCGCAGGCAGGCCATTATTAGGTTTAGAGAGGCGGACCACCGGCCGCCGTCCCATGTCGGGGCGGTATATCCTGAGTCCGTCACAGCCCTTGAGGCCGCCATAGATGGCTGGTGTCACGAGGTGAGTCCGAATGGTTCCGTCACACGTCCGGGCGGTGACCTGGCCGGGATGTTGTGTCCACACATAGATTACAGCCGTGGCCATGCCACATACGCTGGGCTTTGGCGTGACATCGAGTCTGATCTGTCTGAGATAGAGCTTGTGGTGATTCTGGGGACCGACCACTACGGGGGCTTGGGACAACTTACGCCCACTGTACAGAACTACGCCACGCCATACGGCACCCTTGAGACCGAGAAAGACATCGTGAATAGGCTCGCGAAGGCAATAGGAAACGCGGCGTTCGAAGAAGAGTTGCACCACAGAACGGAGCACTCCATCGAGCTCGCCGCCGTTTGGCTGCATCACTTTGCCCGCGGGCGCGACTTGAGACTTGTGCCTATCCTGTGCGGCTCCTTCCATGAGTTCACGAGCAGTGGAGCCGACCCTGATGATGTGCCTCACATTCCGGCGACGCTTCAAGTGTTGGAGAGCGTGATCTCCCAACGTAGGACTCTCATCATCGCCGCGGGCGATCTCGCACACGTCGGTCCCGCATTCGGAGATCCTCATCCACTTGACGAAATGGCGAAGGCCAAAATCAGGTCCGAGGATACCCAGTCGATCTCCGCAATCTGCTCGGGAGATGCCAGGGGCTTTCTGGAAATCTCGCGCAATGAGTCTGATCGGCGGAAGTTATGCGGCCTACCCCCAATCTACTTGATGCTAAGGCTGCTGGACGGTTCGCGGGGGATACACATCGGGTACGACCAGTGCCCTGCCGACCCGACGAACGGCTCTGTTGTATCAATAACGGGTGCTTTACTCTACCGTTGAACTCCGCTGACTGGAGACCTCTGTAGATCTTCGCGGCGTCACACGCACGGTGACGGCTCACTTTAGTAGACCGGGATACTATTCCGTACAGGTGCATAGGACTATGGCACAGTCGATCAACTCCATACAGATAATCGGCGTCACGGGAATCCCTGAGATTCAGCCGGGCGACAGGCTGGGCTCAACCATAGTCGAGGCTGCGGCCGTTCAAGGCACTTCCCTAGAGACCGGTGACGTCGTTGTCGTTACCCAGAAGATCGTGTCCAAGGCTGAGGGTCGCCTGGTAAAGCTGTCAACTGTGGAGCCATCAGACTTCGCTCTCAATTTCGCCAGACTCGCTGGCAGAGACCCCAGGCTGGTCGAGCTGGTCTTGCAGGAGAGCAAGTCGGTCGTCAGGATGGATCCTGACCGCGGTGTCATCATCTCTGAGACTCATCACGGGTTCGTGTGCGCAAATGCAGGCATCGATCAGTCCAACATTCCTGGAGACGACGTTGTCTGTCTGTTGCCGGTCGATCCCGATGGTTCGGCCCGCCGGATCCTCTCCGACATACAAAGCGCCTCGGGTGTGGAAACGCCTGTCATAATTTCCGACACGTTCGGACGCGCATGGCGTGAGGGGCACGTGAACTTCGCTGTCGGTGTAGCTGGAATGGATCCGATGATGGATTATAGGGGGATGCCGGACGCACAGGGACGGGAGATGCACGTAACGACGATTGCCGTCGCGGATGAGCTGGCAGCAGCAGCCGAACTCGTGCAGTTCAAGGCGATAGGTGTGCCCGTGTCAGTGATCCGAGGGTACCCGTACCAAGGTAATCAAGGCGACAGCTGGCAGTTGGTCCGTGAACGCTCCCGCGATATGTTCAGGTGACTAACCTGCCGCTCCGCACGTCAGATTCCCTACGCAGCCCTTCGCTTTCGGATGAGCGCCTGCGGGCAGCCCAGGGCTGTATTTTCTCGAACTCCCGGAGCCTGATGCCCTCTGACAACATTCATGCGAACGCGCCAATCTCTTCCGGGATGTGTATGGCGGAGTCTAGTGCGGAAATGCCCTTGCGCGTATCGGAGGCGAGTTTGGCCTTGTCAGACACTCTGAGCCTGCGCTTGAACAGCCAGTACGTGAACTCCTTGATTTCAGTCAGCGTCGTTACTGGCCTTTGGGAGATGCCTTCATTGTCTCGGAATGCCGTCAGAAGGTCTTCGTAGCTTGAGCGGTAGATCCTCTGGAATGTCGCGTCAGCGTGATCTGCGGCGTACTGCCGTCCGCTCGCGTAGAATCGCTTGCCAACTTCGTCTTCCACAGCGTTCTGGAGCGCGAATTCCACCTCAACACCGTAAAAATAGTTCAGGTAGGCGCTGTATTTGTCCGCCCCGAGAATTTCCTTGAACTTCGCTTCGTCAAAAGTTGAAGGAAAGCGTCCAAAGAAAAGCAGGGACTCCAGCTCGTCACGTGGAATCAATTCTCTCACTTCAAAGCAAAGACGATTGGCCAGAGTCAGCCAGTCGAACGCCTCGGAACCGATGAGATAGACGAGTCTGGTGTCCAGAAACGTCTCTTCTGGCGCCGTCCACAACGCCATCGCCTCGAGCAGGGCTGTTGGCCAATTCACCCCTTGTTCGAGCTTCGCCTTCAGATGGGATATCGCATCCGCGTCCGAAGGCTCCGTGTTGGAATTACACTCGCCCATACGTCGATAATGCCTTACTTCGAGCCGCCTTGTCCAGTTTCAGCCACGGAAAGAACTGGTTGGCCTCCATGCAGTTTACGATGTGGCGCGGCTCACACCCCCCTCGTCTGGCCAAGCGGGCTCCGTACTCCAAGTTTCCTAGAGACTCGACTGTGTGAGCGTCGGTGTCGATTACGAGTGGCGCACCAACCTCGCGGGCACGCCGTATGTGTGTGTCCTTGAGGTCCAGGCGTTCCAGCGAGCCGTTGATCTCCAGTGCCGTTCCTGTATCGGCGGCGGCCCGGAAGATTGCCTCATAGTCTGCATCGACTGGTCTCCGCTCGCCTATCAGTCTCGTGGACAGGTGGCCGATCGCTGAGACATGTGGGTTCTTCATAGCGGAGATAATCCGCCGGGTCATTGTGTCCGAGTCCTGTGTCATCGCGCTGTGTACCGAGGCTACAATCCAGTCAAGTCCGGCCAAAACGTCGTCAGGATAGTCGAGTGTTCCATCTGCCCGGATATCCATTTCAGTACCGTGCAATACATGTATCCTGCCAACGTCTGAAGCGACCTGCCTGAGCCTCTCACCGTGCCTCTCGAGACGTTCAATGCTGAGGCCGTTGGCGATCCCCCGCCCTACGGAATGGTCCGTGACAGCAATGTATTCGAGTCCGCGATCACGTGCGGCGCGGACCATTTGCTCCATTGAGTCGCGCCCGTCGCTCCAGTCAGTATGGGAGTGTAGGTCGCCCCTGATGTCCGAAACCTGAACTAGTTCAGCGAGGATTCCCTTTCTGGCTTCTTGGATTTCGGAGCCACCCTGCCTGAGCTCAGGACGTACGAACTGAAGGCCGAGCCTTGCGTAAAGAGACTCTTCATTCTCAAAGGTCTCAAGCGCGCCGGTTTCGAGGTCGGTCAGCCCGTATTCGTTCAGCGACAGTCCGAGCCCAGTGGCGACCTCCCTGAGCAGCACGTTGTGGTGTAGGTTTCCCGTGAAGTACTGGAGCATCGCGCCTAGGTTCTGCGCCTCAGCAACCCGAAGGTCAACCTGGATACCGGAAGTCAGGATCACAGACGCCTTCCTGTCACCACGTCCAAGAACTTCATCGACAGTCCCCACCGTCGCCAGGGCCTCAAGGGCCGCCTGCGGGTCGTCGGTTACGCAAACGAGGTCCAGGTCGCCGACGGTCTCTTCGAACCTGCGTAGGCTACCGCACACCACTAGTTTCGAGATGTCCGGACAGGTGGCTTCCAGGTATGCCGTAATCCGCTGGGCGGCCTCGATTGCGCGGGCTATCGGAATGCGGTCACTCTTTGAGCGTGCGAACTGGATTGCCCTGAGTATGTTTTGCGCGCTCTTGGAGCCCATTCTGGGGAGTGACGCGACCCTGCCGTCTTCAATCGCGGCCGACAGCTCTTCCACTGACGTGACGTCCAGTTCTTTCCAGACTCGCACTACCGTCTTCGGTCCAAGTCCAGGTATCTCGACAAGGTCGAGAATTCCCTCCGGGAACTCCCCCTTGAGCCGTTCCAGATAACTCATCTCCCCGGTCGTGACCAATTCGGAGATTTTGGCCGAGATTGCCTTCCCGATGCCAGGTATGTCGGTCAGGTCTTCTCCGTCCCCGATCATGGCGTCCAAGTCTCGGGGAAGGCGCTCGATGGTTCGTGCGGCCCGCTGATAGGCCCGAACAGTGAATCCCTTCTCACTCTTCATCTGAAGAAGACTGACGATGGTCTCAAATGCTTCGGCGATCTCTGAATTCGTCATGGCGTTGCCGGTGTTGCTCATTACTTATGTGTCGCCTGGGAAGCCCCGGAATACAAGATTGCCAACCGGACACTCGTCACGCCGCGCAACAGCGCTTGTACTTCTTGCCACTGCCGCATGGGCATGGCTGGTTCCGGCCAACCTTGCGACCACCCCCTGCGCTTGGTGCTGTGGCTCGAATCGGCTGGGGAGCAGGTCTCTGCCGTCTCGATCGGCTTCCGTTGGCAAAGGACTGACCCATCGTGACCTGAACGCGGAATATGGAATGCGCAACGTCGCTTTGGATCTTTTGCTCCAGCAACTGGAATTGGTCCATTCCCTCCTTCCGGTACATGACCAGGGGATCGCGCTGGCCGTAGGCATGAAGCCCGATACCCTGACGAAGGTTCTCCATGGTGGTTAGGTGTTGGATCCAGTTGGTGTCGATCGAGCGCAATAGCAAGTGACGTTCGAGGTCGCGCATTACCTCAGCAGTGAGTGCAGCTTCCATCTCGTCATAGGTCTGTTCGGCATGTTCGAGCAGACTGGACTCGACGGCGTCCACGTCCATTCCTAGCAGGTAGTCGTCATCAAAGAACTCTTCAGGAGGAGGAAGTACGGTGCCGACTTCAGCTAGGAACGAGTCGATGTCCCAGTCGGTCGGCCGGCTGTCACCGAGAGTGCCTGCAACGATTTCGCCGATCTGGTCGGCCAGCATCTTTTGAATGTTTGCCTTGAGATCTGCGCCCGATAGGATCTTGTCGCGCTCTCCGTAAATGACCTCCCGGTGTGTGTTGACCACGTCGTCGAAATCTACGAGATGCTTGCGCATATCGAAGTGGAAGGCCTCAACTTTGACCTGCGCGTTTTCGATCGACTTGTTAATCATACCGTTATCTATTGGGATGTCCTCGTCGAGGCCGGCCCAGTCCATCACTGACCGGATTCTGTCTCCACCGAATCTACGCACTAGCTCGTCATCGAGTGCAACGTAGAACTGTGTGGTTCCCGGGTCTCCCTGCCGTCCGGCGCGTCCCCTGAGCTGGTTATCGATGCGCCGCGCTTCATGCCGTTCCGTGCCAATGATATGCAGTCCTCCGACGTCGAGAACTCTCTGGTGATCGGCCTCCCACTGGCGTGATCCCGAACCGTTGATGTCGGCGCTTCCCCCCAGCACAATATCCGTGCCACGGCCCGCCATATTTGTCGCGACGGTAACTGCGCCGGGCTTGCCCGCCTGGGCAACTATCGACGCCTCCTTCTCGTGCTGCTTGGCATTGAGAACTTCATGCCGAACCCCCTTCCGCTGAAGCATTTCGCTGAGCAGCTCGGACTTGTCGATGTCCGCAGTGCCGACCAGGACAGGCTGGCCGGCGTCGTGACGGCGTTCGATCTCGACGACGACAGCCCTGTATTTCGCCTTCTGGTCTCTAAAAACCAGGTCGCCGTTATCATCCCTCACCATTGGTCGGTTAGTTGGGATGCTGACGACATCCAATTTGTATATCTTGTCGAACTCTTCCGCCTCTGTCGCGGCAGTTCCCGTCATACCGGAAAGCTTGGCGTAGAGCCTGAAGTAGTTCTGAAGGGTGATTGTCGCGTAGGTGATCGACTCCGGCCTGATCTTCACACCTTCCTTGGCCTCGATGGCCTGGTGAAGGCCGTCCGAGTAGCGACGTCCCACCATCAGTCTCCCCGTGAACTCATCTACGATGACGACCTGCCGGTCCTGCACTACGTAGTCTCGGTCGCGCTGAAAGATGATCTGAGCCTTCAGCGCGTTCTCCATATGGTGGACTACACCGAAGTTCTCCGGCCCGTACAGGTTGTTGATGTTAAGAGTACGCTCAAGTTTGGAGATACCGTCTTGGGTCAGAGCAACGGTGCGATGCTTCTCATCGACAGTGTAGTCCTGCTCGGTTCGCAGAGTAGGTGCTACGCGGGCGTACCGCACGTAGTCACGCTGTGACATATCGGCTGGGCCGCTGATTATTAGGGGTGTTCGAGCCTCGTCTACGAGAATATTGTCCACCTCATCGACAATCGCATACCCAAGCTCGCGTTGCACCCGTTCGTCGCGGTTCGTCACCATGTTGTCGCGGAGGTAGTCGAACCCGAACTCGTTGTTGGTGCCATAGGTGATGTCGGCTCTGTAGGCCTCGTGCCTGGTTGCCGACCTCATATGTTCGAACCCCTTTTCGCCTTCTGTGTATTCGGGGTCGTACACCAGCGCCTTCTGGTTCTGCAACGCTCCAATCGTGACTCCGAGCCTCGCGTAAACCGTCCCCATCCAATGAGCGTCACGACGGGCGAGGTAGTCGTTCACTGTCACGACATGAACGCCCTTGCCCGTTAGCGAGTTGAGATAGGCCGGGAGCGTCGCAACCAGCGTCTTGCCTTCCCCAGTTCTCATTTCAGCGATCTTGCCCTGGTGCAGGACGATTCCGCCGATTAGCTGTACATCGTAATGGCGCTGGTCAAGCGCACGCTTCGCCGCCTCTCGCACCGCGGCGTACGCTTCTGGAAGAATTTCGTCGAGGCTTTCCTCTCCCGCAGCCCGCTGGCGGAACTCGTCCGTCTTCTCGCTCAGTGCATCCTCGTTCAGCCGCTCGAATTCGCGCTCGTGGCTGTTGATCCTATCAACCTCTGGTTGGAGCTTGGCGATCACCTTTTCGTCGGAGCCGCCGAACAGCTTGGCAACGGACTTAAACATGTCTCTCACCACCCCCATCTTGCAGCGTGGATTAGCCTGCGCCGTGATACAGGCAAGGCACCACCCATTATATCCGAACACCACAGTTCACGGGGGCGCCCTGTCTTTTGTCCCTCTGTGTTAACCTATGCGCCAGCCTACTAGGAGTACCACACATGGTCGATCACACTCTTTTCAAACCTGATGCCATTGACCCGGAGACAGCGAATTTCAACGCTGAGCTGGCAGAGTTGTTGGCGCAGGCTCCTGCGGCAAACGAGGTTCCCGTCGAAGAGACAAGGAGCGCCCGCGAGGAGGGCAGAGGGATTGCAGGACCTGTGGTACTGTCGGACATGGCAGACGAGCGAGTTATCCAGGGACCGCACGGGCCGATTACGCTGCGAACGTTCGTGCCGGAGCAACCGCGAGGAGTGTATTTGCACATCCACGGAGGTGGCTGGGTTCTGGGTAGAGCGCATCTTCAGGATCCCCGCAACGAGAATATTGCCCAGACTTGCTCTGCCGCTGTCGTCAGCGTGGACTACAGGCTTGCTCCCGAGCATCCCTACCCCGCACCGCTGGACGACTGCGAGGCCGCTGCTGTATGGGTGGTCGAACACGCGAAGTCCGAGTTTGGTGTAGACAGCATCGTAATTGGGGGAGAGTCGGCGGGAGGACACCTCTCGGCCACCACCATACTGCGAATGCGCGACAGACACGGTTACACTGGATTCTCGGGTGCCAATCTCGTCTATGGTGTATACGATCTGGCCATGACTCCCTCACAGAAAAACTGGGGCGAGCGCCCCCTCGTGCTTAGTACGCCGATCATGGACTGGTTCTACGATCACTTCGTGCCCGCTGGGATACGCCGCGATCCTGACGTGTCTCCCCTGTACGCGGATCTTCATGATCTTCCCCCTGCCCTCTTTACTGTCGGCACACTTGACCCGCTCTTGGATGACACTCTGTTCATGCACCAGCGGTGGATGGCTGCTGGCAATGAGAGCGAGCTCAGGGTGTATCCCGGCGGTCCCCACGGATTCGATGGGCACCCTACTAAGCTGGCTGAGACGGCCCGGCAAAGAATGAACGAGTTTATCGCCTCCCACCTGTGAAGAGTGAACGTGCATTAAGTGGAGACCCGAGCTAGTCGGGACCACGATCTTGTACATCTGGAATCTTTCGCCGGCCCACTGAGGTTATAGACTTCCGACACGGTCGAAGTCCCCTAGGTGCGCCGCCCTGACATCGAGGAATGATGACTATTTTGCGCAGCCTGCTGTTCGTGCCGGGTAACATACCGCGGATGCTGGACCGGGCAATCGGTCTCAGACCGGACGCCTTCGTCCCTGACATGGAAGACTCTGTCCCTTGGGACGAGAAGGCGAACGCCCGAGGTGTGACTGCGGCATACATCCCCGAGTTGGCTGCCACCGGAGTGCCGGTCATACCACGGGTCAACTCCCTGGACACGGGTCTTCTGGAGGATGACCTCTCAGCGGTGACTGGTCCGCACGTCTACGGCGTATCGGTCGGCAAGATGGACAACCCCGAAATCGTCGCAGAAGTAGCCAGCGTACTAGACCGTGCGGAATCAGAGGCCGGGGTCGAGAGTGGAGCCATCCGACTTGTGCCGTGGATCGAATCCGCAGAGGCTATCGTCAATGCGTACGACATCTGCAAGTCTTCTGACCGGATCGTAGCAGTCGCACTTGGGGCTGAAGACTTCACCAACGACATGGAGATTAAGCGAACCGACGGGGACTCAGAGCTTGCTTACGCGCGTGGAGCAATTGCCGTGGCCGCGCGCGCGGCGGGTGTATTGGCCCTAGACACCCCATTCTTCGCTTTTCGTGATCCTGTAGCTCTCAAGGCAAACTCCGAGATGTCCCGCGCGATCGGATTCAAGGGCCGATTCGCCATCCATCCAGCGCAGTTGGACATAATCAACGGAGTATACTCTCCCTCGGAGGACGAGGTGGCCCAGGCGCGGAGGGAGATCGAGGCTTTTGAAGAGGCGGTGGCTATGGGACGTGGGTCCACTTCTCTCGATGGAAAAGTCATTGACGTGCCTGTAGTCAAAAGAGCCCAGGCGCTCCTGGACAGGGCCAAAGCGATGGGTCTGACTGTGGTCGACAGTGAATGAGTATCTGACTTCAGCCTCGACGCGGTCGGTTTCGGTCGTCGGAATCCAGCATGATCGTGACGGGGCCGTCATTGTGGAGGCTCACATTCATGTAAGCCTGGAAGCGACCGGTCTCGACTGTCAGCCCAGTCCCCCGAAATGCATCCAGCGTAACGGCGAACAGACTAGCCGCCTCTTCGGGTGCAGCTGCCCTGCTGAAGCTCGGCCTTCGTCCGCGTCTCGTATCGCCGTATAGCGTGAACTGACTGACTGCGAGTAGCTGAGCATCTACATTCAACGCCGAGAGATTGAATCGCCCTTCGCTGTCGGAGAAGATTCGCAGGTTGACGACTTTGGAGACGATGTAGTCAATTTCGTCCTGTCCGTCTGTCTGGGCCACGCCCAGAAAAACAACGAGTCCTGGGCCGATCTGACCCAGGACCTCACCGTCCACTGTGACGGATGCCCGCGTGACACGCTGGATCAGCGCGCGCATTGGCTATTCGCTGCTGCTGGAAGCGGACGCCGACTTGGTCTCTGACTTGGTCTCACTCGACTTGGCTGAACTCTCAGACTGGCCGCCTTCGGACGACTCACTGTCGGACGACTTCGACTCAGGCCGGTCTGGGTTAAGCCCGTTGTTCCCTCGGCCTTTTCCGTAGTCCGTAACGTACCAGCCGCTCCCCTTGAAGATCACCGGAGGAGCGTGAATCTTGCGGTTGGACTTGGCGCCGCATTTGACACAGTCCTGTACCGGATCGGAGTCAAAGCTCTGGCGCAACTCGAACTGGTGACCGCATGACGTGCAGCGATAGTCGTACCTCGGCAAGTTCCCGCCTCCCGTTAGTCTGCATCGTTAGCAGTGCCGTTACATGACTGCTAATCACCTCGATAAATCTAGCATCGGGGACTGCGGGTGTCAAACTTCGAATGGTCGCGACGCGTTTACCTCATGTACAATCACCGCTTGAAATCGAACATTTACCAGAAGGTCTAAAGTGCCAGGATGCA
Source organism: Dehalococcoidia bacterium (assembly GCA_034428835.1). Taxonomy (GTDB): domain Bacteria; phylum Chloroflexota; class Dehalococcoidia; order Lucifugimonadales; family UBA1123; genus VXRN01. The sequence continues at coordinate 37,039 of DAOUHG010000167.1, read as the reverse complement.
GCATCTAAGACACCTGACTAACACCACTCACCTCACCCGCGAATGGGTGGAAGGAGTGTTGTTCCCCCTTTGCGATGAGCTCAGAGCAGGCGACGATGTACCGGCCTCCATGAGGGGTAAGGCCTTGTACTGCCTATTCTACGAGCCTAGCTTCCTCACGCGTACCTCGTTCGAGAGAGCGGTCGGACTGCTGGGAGGTCAGGCGTACCATACCGAGGACGCGTCTCAGTTCTTCCCCGTCCACAGTTCCAGATTCGTCGACGACATCACGAGTATCCTCGCAAGCCTTAAGATGGACGTCGTCGTCGTACGGAGCGGAGACCCACATGTGACCGAGCGTGCCGCTTCCGTGGACGCGATGCGCGTTGTAAACGGCGGGAGCGTCGACGATCACCCAACTCAGGCACTGGCCGATCTGTACACAATTCAGCGCGAACTTGGCGGTATCGACAGGCGCACGGTTGCGATCGTCGGTCGGCTCGAACATCGGAACGTCTCCGCCTTGCTGAAGGGGCTCGCCCTTTTCGAAAACGTTGACGTCGTGCTGGTTCCGTTCAGCGGCCAGGCTCCGGCCGATGTCGTTGAGTACTGCACGGAAAGAGGTGTACGGTTCAGCAGCAGCGACGGTCTGGGCGTATTGAGCGAAGTGGATGCAATTTATCTGAACGGACCCAGGACGGCCGCCCACATGAAGCTGCTCAAGTCCAGGGGACGAGGCAGGCTCGTCATTGACAGGGAGTTCATGGATTCGCTTAGGCAGCACGCGATAGTCATGGACCCTATGCAGCGCAGCGGCGACTTCATGATTGACGTCAGCGATTCGAGGCTCGCATTCTACAGGCAGGCTGAGAATGCACTGTACGTCAGAATGGGCATCCTCTCGGAGATGTTCCGGACTTAGGTCTCCTGAGTCAGCCTACGGCCGCCGACCTCACCAAGCGCGTGATAAGGGGCGTTAATGCCGGGCCAAGACCCAGGATCATGCGAGCCAGGCGGCGATGTCCTACCGTCCCGATGATCGTTCTGCTATGCCAATCGAACGAGAATCCAGGAGCGGCCATAATCTCTGCCAGCACGTCGTCCGACAGGAACACGTCCATTAGCTCCTCCTTTTGCGCATCGCTCATCGATTCGAACAGTCTGCGGGCGTGGTACCCTACTTCGAGTTCCCGGCCGAATTCGCGCTTCCAGCGCTGTTCGTATTTCTGTAATGCGTGGGCCGACAGGTCTCCCGAGTCAATGACCTCACGGGCCGTCTCGGCCGCAATCAGGCCGGATATCATACCGTAGTAGATACCCCCGCCTGTGGTCGGCTTTGTGAATCCGGCCGCGTCACCCAGGACCATAAGTCGGTCCGCAGAAGTGACCGCCAAGGGTCTGACAGGGATTCCCCAGCGACTGAACTCGTGCGTGCCCGCCTCTATCTTGCCTTGGCGGCGCAGCCGGTCGAGGAGAGAGTCTAGACAAACGGGACGCCTTTGACGCGAGATTGTTCCTACGAGCCCATGTGATCGGGAGATTGGGACAAGCCAACCTATGGACTCAGGTGCCTTTCCACCGCCGATGAAGACCTCCACCCCGTCAACGCCGTTGGTTTCCACGGCTACCTGCTGACCGTAGATATAGTCCTGCTCTCGCCTGTCACGCAGCCCGGCCATACGGGTCACCGGCGATCTAAACCCCGTCGCGATCAGCAGCAGGCGGCCTTCGAAACGCTCCACAGTTGTCCCTCGCCGAGTTGACACGCTAATCCCGTGGCGCGTTCTGTCAACCGCCGTAGCCCTGTAGCCAATGTGATACTGTGCGCCGCGCGCCGACGCGTTGGCAGCCACTTCGCCGACGTATGCGACACGGTCAACGATCAATGCTTGAGTGCCGCCCCGCTCGACCCTGTAGCAACGGCCGGAGGGCGAGTGGATAAGCGCCGAGCTGACCTCCCGCCTCACATGGCGCGGCGACACGGGAAACCGGCGGGCGCATTCAATCCCAATGACGCCAGTACAGAGCTTGTCGCCAATCCGCTCTCGGTAGTCAATTACGGCGGTCTTTACACCGTGTTTGGCAAGATCGAGCGCGGCGGCATTACCGGCTGGCCCGGCCCCGACTATAAGTACGTCGTACAAATGGCTATCTCGCATTGGACGTATGCGGCCCCTTGACCGAAGCGTGGGGCACACCGTCCGAATACTAGCGCACGGGTATTCGGAGCGACAAGCCAGACTCCCCGTGTTCACCACCATGGCCCGCCGTTCGCAGGCGGAATTGCGCGGCCTTTGCGGTCAGCTTATAGTAACGTTAAGTGTCAGGAAGGCTCATGGATCCAGAGTCACTCAAACTTGTCGAGTCCATTCATCGCACTGCAGGCATGACCTCGCTGGTGATAGCGGGCGCCGGGTCGCAGGCAATTAACGCAATTCTCGGTGTTGCAGGAGCATCGAGAACTGTCTTGGATATCCAGGTTCCGTACGCTTCGTCAGCAATCGTAGATTATCTAGGCCGGGAACCTGGGCAGTACGTATCCACCGATGCCGCCCTGGCTCTCGCCAGAGCCGCGTACTTCCGTGCTGTGAAACTCCGCGAAGATCGGGAACCGGTCTTCGGAATAGCCTGCACGGCGACCATCGCCACCGATCGACCCAAGCGTGGAGATCACAGATGCCATGTCAGCGTTTATGGCCCAACTAGCCGGAGGTCGGCATCGCTCACCTTCGTCAAAGGCCTCAGAAGTCGGGATCAGGAAGACGCCGTGGTCAGCAGGCTGATCTTGAACTCCATAGCAGAGACCCTAGGCATCCAACAACTGCTTAACTTGAAGCTGTCGCCCCATGAGGCCGTTCAGACAGATTCACATTGCCTCGACGACCCCCTTGATGCTCTGGCGACAGGACACGTCGGCCATGTCTTCATCGATTCAGAGGGCCGACAGTATGCCGATGCGCGTTTCAGCGGTGGAATCGTTCCGGGCTCTTTTAACCCCAGGCACAGCGGCCATAACCGCCTGGCACGGGTGGCGTCCGATCTGCTGGGATCCCCTGTGGCATTCGAGCTGTCTATCAAGAACGTCGATAAACCTGAACTCGAACTGTCTGAGGTCAGGCGTCGCATCAACCAGTTCCAGGGACATGGGAGCGCGATCGCCACGCGCGTGCCGGTGTTCTTTGAGAAGGCTCGACTACTACCCGGGTGTACATTTGTAATCGGATTCGACACGCTCGTCCGCCTCGTAGATCCCAAGTACTACGGGGAGAGTCCGGTCCAGATGATGTCTGCGTTTCTTGAGATGCGCTCACTGGGCTGCTCGTTCCTGGTGGCGGGAAGAGTTGAGCGTGACAGTTTTAGGACCCTCGATGACGCCGAAGTGCCCCCCGATCTCATGGACATGTTCACTGCGATTCCAGAGTCGATGTTTCGAGAAGACATTTCGTCTACCCAGATTAGAGCGGCGGCATACTGGCCGGAGTCGTCATGAGTTTCAAGGATCTGCGGGAATTCATTGAGCTGCTGGAGCGGTCCGGTGAGTTGATGCGAATAGACGCAGCGGTTGACGCGGAGTTGGAAGTCACTGAAATTACCGACCGCATGGTGAAGACTGGGGGCCCTGCCCTGCTCTTCTCTAATGTCAATGGCCACGACGCTCCTCTTCTCATCAACACCTTCGGCACCCATCGACGGGTGGCGCTGGCTCTGGGAGTCGATCACATCGAAGATCTGGAAGAGCGCGTCAGAAGCCTCATTAGCATGGTGCAGACCCCTCCGACCGGCATTGGTGGCAGGCTCCGGGCATTGGGCGACATCGTCGGCATGGCGAGATCACAGCCTCGAACCGTACGCAGAGCGCCATGTCAGGAAGTAGTACTGACTGGCGACGACGTTGACTTGTACAAAATGCCGATTATCACCTGTTGGCCTGGCGATGCCGGTCCCTACATCACATTGCCGCTGGTGATCAGCCGCGATCCCGAGTCGGGCAGGCGCAACGTGGGCACCTACCGAATGCAGGTGTTCGACCGGAACACCACGGGCATGCACTGGCAGACACACAAGGTCGGAGCGAGGCACGACAGGCGTGCGCGTGAGCAGGGTATGGAACGACTGGAGGTTGCGGTCGCGCTTGGAGCCGATCCGACCACAATGTGGACCGGCGCCATGCCTCTACCCCCGGACATGGACGAGTTGGCCGCCTCCGGCATTATTCGAGGAGAGCCGGTCGAGGTAGTCCGGTGCAAGACAGTCGACCTGGAGGTACCAGCCCACGCTGAGTACATCCTGGAAGGCTACGTCGTACCTGGCGAGATGCGGGATGAAGGCCCATTCGGAGACCACACCGGATACTACTCGCCGCCCGAACCGTATCCTGTGTTCCACGTAACCGCAATGACACATCGTCGCGACCCAATCTATCCCACGACAATGGTGGGTCGCCCCCCGACAGAAGACTTCTTCATGGGAAAAGCGGCTGAGCGCATCATGCTGCCGATTATGCAGGTGGCACTACCTGAGATCACGGACGTAAATATGCCAGCCGAGGGAATCTTCCACAATCTCGTCATCGTGTCGATTCGCAAGGAGTATCCCGGACATGCGCGAAAGGTAATGCACGCGCTATGGGGGCTCGGCCTGATGATGCTGGTGAAGACCATCGTAGTTGTCGACCACTTCGTCGATGTGCAAAATCTATCCGAAGTGGCCTGGAGAGTAACCAACAACATCGATCCTGCCACTGACTTCGTATTCGCTACCGGCCCGTTAGACGACCTGGATCATGCAACGCCAACGCCGAAATTCGGGAGCAAGGTCGGTGTGGACGCGACCGCTAAATTTGCAGGCGAGGGCAGAAGTCGAGATTGGCCCCCGGACATCGTCATGAGCAAGGAAATCAAGCTACTCGTTGACAGTAGGTGGCAGGAGTACGGGTTCTGAACACGGCGGCAAACACATCGGCTATACGGCGCAGGGCCCCCCTGTTCTTTGACGCCATCAAATTCCACGAGAGCATATTCGCTCTGCCGTTTGCCTACATCGGAATGACCCTGGCCGCGGACGCGGACGGCTTTCCCGGTTGGGCCACGTTCGGATGGATTACCCTGGCGATGGTGACCGCGCGCACCGTCGGTATGTCAGCGAACCGGGTAATAGACAGGCACATCGACGCTATGAATCCCAGGGCGGCAATGCGACACATTCCGCAAGGTCTGCTGAGTGCCCGTGAGATGACCGCCCTGGCGCTGGTTTCCTTTTGCATCTTCCTCTTCGCCGCCTGGCAGCTCAATACTCTGGCCCTCGTTCTGGCCCCGGTTGCGGCGGCTTATCTCACTCTCTACCCGTACACTAAGCGGTTTACTTGGGCAGCAAACCTGCTGCTGGGGTGGGCGCTTGCCATATCTCCGTCAGCTGCTTGGATTGGAGTGACCGGCAGCCTGACCCTCGAGCCCGTGCTGTTGTCGTTTGCTGTAGCACTGTGGGCAGGGAGCTTTGACATCATCTATCACACCCAGGACGTCGAGTTCCATCGCCAGAACGGCCTGCACTCTGTAGCTTCCCGCTTCGGGATCGTCAAGGCATTTGCGATCGCTAGAACATTGGACGTATCTGCCGTCGTTTGCCTCGTTGTTTTGGGCCTTTGGATGAGTCTTTCGTGGCCCTACTTCTTGTCGTGCGTGGTTGCGTCCGGAATTCTCGTGTACAAGTACATTCTCGTCTCACCGACTGACCTGTCACGTTTGGGCGTAGCGTTCGGACGGATAAATGCCTACGTGTCGACCACTATGTTGGTTGGGACAGTCTGCGCCGTGTACGTCGGATGAATTCGCTTAACGCAGAACGCTTGGAGCCGCGCGATTTGCCAGTGGTTGTCGGAATCACCGGCGCGAGCGGTTCGATAGTTGCGCACCACACCATTGACGCCCTGTTGCTGGAGCGGGTCCCTGTGATTGCATCGGCTTCGGCAGCAGCGAGGATCGTGTGGAAGCAAGAGGCAGACGAGTCGTTCGGCGCGGCAATCGAGAGATGGTCAGACTCGGGCATATTCGAATACTATGCTCCACAGGAGTTAGCGGCGCCCGTCGCGAGCGGCACATTTCCAGTCTTGGGAATGGCGATTGCGCCGTGCAGCATGGCGACCGTTGCCGCGGTAGCCCACGGTTTGTCTGACAACTTGATCCGCCGGGCAGCAGACGTGACAATCAAGGAACGCCGCCCCCTCGTGATTGTGCCCAGAGAGTCTCCCCTCAGCGTGATCCATCTGGAGAATCTCACGAAACTGGCCACCCTAGGAGCAACTATTATCCCCCCTGAACCCGCATTCTACCTCCGTCAACAAAGCCTTGAAGACGTAGCTGAATTCGTTGCTCAGCGCACGCTCATGGCGCTGAACATCACGTCTCAACTCCCGGAAGAGTTCCAGTATCGGGGATAGCGCACACGTTTCCTGTGGTTGTGCTGCTGAAGTTCACTGGCTACAATTGCGTGCCAGACATGTCAGCCAAGGAGCGGCAGGACCATGATCTCCTCACTGGACGCAGCAAAGGCAATAAGCGACGTTAGGGGTGACGCCATTGTCGTAGGCACCATGACTCCCAACAGGTACTGGGAATCGGTCTCTGAAAAGCCCGATCTTGACCTCCCTGTCTTCGGCGCGATGGGCAAGGCCTCGTCAGTCGCACTGGGGATCGCACTGGCTCAGCCGGACAAGAAGGTTCTCTGTCTCGACGGCGATGGCGCGCTCCTGATGAACCTCGGCACACTCGTTACAATCGCCGAGACCGCTCCGTCGAACCTCGTTCACTTCGTCTTCGAAGACGGCGTGTACTTCACCACTGGCGGTCAACCAATACCAGGTTCCGGCAAGTTCGACTTCGCTGCGATGGCCCGAGATGCCGGATTCCAACACACCTACGAATTCAGCGACCTTGAGGATCTGGCTAGTGAGCTGCCTCAGATCGTTGCGCAGCAGGGCCCGGTGTTCGTTTGTCTGAAGGTCAATCACCCGCCGACCCCGCCGCCGTTCTACATGGGCAAGACGGGGCCGAAAATGCGTTACCTGGCCGAAACGCTACAGGCAAACTAGCGCTCCCAACCATGTTCGACTTTCACACGCACACGTTTCTGAGCGACGGTGTTCTCTCACCCATTGAGCTTATACGTCGCGCTATTCACGCCGGATATCGTGTCATGGCGATCACGGACCACGTGGGCCCGGGAAACATGGAATTCATCCTCAAGACTCTGATTGCCGACTGTGAGATGGCCAGCTCCCGCTGGGACATCTTGGCCCTGCCCGGCGTCGAGATCACGCACACGCCTAGTGAAGACATCGATAGACTGGCGCGCGAGTGTAGAAGCCTGGGCGCGGCGGTGGTTAACGTTCATGGTGAGACGATAACCGAGCCCGTCGTAGAGGGGACCAATTTGGCCGCTGTTTCCAGCGGGCAAGTGGACATCCTCGCTCATCCAGGTCTGATCACGTTGGAGGAGGCCAGGATAGCAGCCCACAACGGTGTCTTCCTGGAAGTATCGGGACGTAAGGGCCATGGAATGGCCAATGGGCACGTAGTTAAGACTGCCCGAGCCGCCGGGGCGAGTATGCTTCTCGACTCCGACGCCCACGCCCCTGAAGACCTCCTCAGCCGCGAATTTGCAATGAAGGTCGCCCGAGGATCGGGTCTCGATCATGAGGATGCCGTGTCCCTGCTCGATTCAACTCCCTTCGGTCTGCTGGACAGAGTGGGAGTGAGCCGAGATCGAGTACCCGTTCCCCGGACCTAGAGCATAAAGTGGGCAACGAGGAATTGCCCACTTATTCTGTCAGTTGACGTGGCCTTAGTCCGGCAACACTACCGACTCAGGATCCTCGTCCCGGATGACCCTGGCCGCGTTGTATGCTGCGAAAGTGCGGCTCTTCTCACCTGATTCTTGCGTAAATGACGCAAGGTGAGGCGTGACCAGAACGTTGTCCATCTTGAGCAGCGGGTTGTCGACAGGTGTTGGCTCCTCTTCGAGTACATCCAGCCCTGCCTGAGCGATCTTTCCGGCTTCTAGCGCCCGGATCAGAGCGGCCTCGTCCACGACAGGCCCACGACAAGCGTTGATGAAAACCGCAGTCGGCTTCATCAAGTCGAATTCTCGGTCGCTGATCATGTGGTACGTCGGCCCGCCGAGCGGAACGTGCAGCGTAATGATGTCCGACTCCTGCAGCAGCTCGTCGAGCGATACTCGCCTCAGGTTGAGTTCCTCTTCGATGCCGGGTTCTGGATCGACGACGTCAGTGTAGATGATGTCGCACTCCCACCCCTGGAGCCTTCTTGCCACTCTGGAGCCGATTCGGCCTAGTCCGACAATTCCGACGGTCTTGCCCTGGATCTCGTTGGCCTGGGAGAACCACGCCTGCCTGATGTCCGCGGCCCACTCGCCCGCCTTGACGGCATTGAATTGCAACTGCATCTTTCGTATGGTGCTGACAAGGAGGGCAATTGTGTGCTCGGCGACTGCCACCGCGTTGCCCCCGCCGTTGTTCGACACGCGGATGCCCATCTCACCCAGAGCCGTCTTGTCCAGCATATCGGTGCCGGCGCTCGTGGTCTGCACAAGCTTCAGGTTCGGTGCTCGACTCGCGACTTCCACCGTTACGGGTGTCCCGGCCACAATGGCAACCTGCGCGTCCTGCAGCTCCGCGGCCTGGTCGTCGAGCGATTGAGTGGAGTCCACCCATCCCACTTCGACACCCTCAGGCGCAACCCTCTGAAAGTCGGCCAGCTGTGAATCGTTCGGTCCGTAGATGATTACCTGTGCTCCCATCTTGGCTCCTGTTCCTTAGATTTTTCTATACAAAGTTCCGAGGCAGCCCGATTATACGGTCGCAGTAGATGCTGGGCAAATTGAGTAGCCCGTCGGCACTGAACCGTACAGTGAACCGAGGCCCTGGTCACACTATGTGGCCAATCCTCGAACCTGTATAATTCTGCACTGCGGCATACAGATCGGGCAGATAGGAGGAGGCGTTGGCCGGAGCCCTGAGCGGTATCAAAGTATTGGACCTGACTCACCATGTCGCAGGTCCCTACTGCACGAAGCTGCTCGCCGATTTCGGTGCAGAGGTCTTGAAGGTAGAGCGACCCGGTTCAGGTGATCCTGCGCGCAGCATGGGGCCGTTCGCGGGCGACGACCCCCATCCCGACAAGGGACTCCCCTTTCTGTACCTGAACACCAATAAGCGTTCAATCACGCTCAACTTGAAATCCGTCACCGGTCAGAAGATACTCAGACAGTTGGCCGAAGAAGTTGATCTAATTGTCGAGAACTTTCGGCCCCGCGCGTTGCCAGCCCTCGGCCTCACCTATGAGAACCTAAGTGCCACTAACTCATCCCTCGTAATGGTCTCAATCTCGAACTTCGGGCAAACTGGCCCATATCGGGACTACGAGGCGACCGACATAGTTGAGTACGCTCTCAGCGGCATTCAGTACATCTTCGGAGACAACGATCGCGAACCGCTCAAGCACGGATTCAACCAGGCGCAATTCAAAGCCGGCACGGACGCAGCCTCAGCCGCGCTAATTGCACATTATCATCGAGCCATGACCGGCACTGGTCAGTGGGTCGACATATCCATCCAGGAGTGCATTGCGACCGGATTGCGAGATACTACGTCATCATTCGCGTATACCGGCGCCGTCAAGTGGCGGCGGCCTGGCGAAGCTGGCGAGTTGCCGCGGTCACCCGTGGCCACCAACGACGGATACATCGTCCCGATTGCGTTCGGTGGCGTGGACTGGGATGCAACGGTCGAATTTCTTGAGTCCGAGGAGCTCGCCCACGAACGATTCTCAACCGCGGAGGGCCGCATGGAGAACGCCGCGGATCTCGACAGGATTCTGCGTGACGCGTTCGCGCAGTACGGCAAAGAGGACCTGTTCTACCGAGCCAATCGTCGTAGAGGCCTGATCTATGGCATAGTCCAGGACGCCGCCGAGCTTCACGAGAATCCGCAGTACAGACACCGGGAGTACTTCGTGGATGTCGACCATCCGGTCGCGGGCAAAGCCAACTATCCAGGCGCGCCGTTCGGTATGTCAAAAACACCTTGGTCGGTTGATGGGTCAGCGCCAACGCTGGGCCAGCACAACATCGAGGTCTACGTGAATCAACTGGGCTTGTCGAAAGAAGAACTGGGCCAACTCGTAGCTGCGGGGGTGGTGTAGTCATGACGTCACCCAAAGCCCTGGGCGGCCTGCGAATCGTTGAAATGGGCCAGCTCATCGCGATACCGTTCGCCACCAAAATGATAGGCGACATGGGTGCCGAGGTGGTCCGCATTGAATCCTGTACGCGCATGGACGGCTACCGTGTCGCTGGATTCTATAAGAACGACGGATCTGGCGAATTCTGGAACCGCGCTGTCAACTTCTACGAGCAGAACAGGGGCAAGCAGAGCCTGACTCTGGACCTCGCCCAATCCTCAGGGATTGAAACACTGATCGAACTGATAGCCGTGAGCGACGTGTTCGTCGAAAACTTCACGCCCCGCGTGATAAGCAATTTTGGCTTGGAATACGACGACCTGCGGAAGGTGAAACCCGACATCATCATGGTCTCATCTACAGGCTACGGCCACACCGGCCCGTGGAGCGGTTTCGGAGCAATAGGCTATGGCACCGAGGCAGCGTGCGGTCTCGCTGCCGTTACCGGGTATATCGACGGTCCACCCTCGATTCCAGAGTTGCCCTACGCGGACTACACCGCAGGCGAGCACACCGTCTTCGCTATCATGGCGGCTCTCATGCACAGGGCCGCAACCGGGCAGGGCCAGTTTATCGACGTCTCCCAGGCCCAGACCCTCACTGCTACCGTGCCCGAGCCCCTAATGGATTACGCGTTCAACGGACGTGTCACTGGCACATCAGGTAACCGGGACGACAGGTGGGCACCACAGGGCACCTATACATGCACAGGTGAAGATTCCTGGATCTCCCTGAGTGTGAGATCAGACAGTGAGTGGACTGCCCTGTGCGGAGTACTGGAACGACCCAAGTGGGTGAGCGACACCCGATTTACCGATGGTCTTTCAAGGTTCAGAAACCACGACCTCATTGACACACTGATCTCCGAAGTCACGAGCAGTTGGTCCGCAGATGAGTTACAGGGCGCGCTGCAGGCGTCCGGTGTCCCGGCTGGCGCTGTATTGGACGGCAAGGCGCTCCTTTTCAATGAACACCTGAACGCTCGTGGGTTCTATGAAGTCGTCAGTCACACCGAATCATCTGGAATGCCTCCCCTGCCCTATGCCAGCCGACCGTGGAAATTCGGCGAGACTCCAGGCGAGATCAGGTCTGCCGCTCCGACCCTTGGAGAACACAACCGCTCCATCCTCTCCGATCTTCTTGGACTCGAGGATGTGCGCATCGCTGAAATGAGAGGCTCAGGTGTGATAGGCACCAGTCCCGTAAATCCGAGGGCATCACGACAGGCCTCCAACGAGACGCTGCTCTCTCAGGGCCGCATAGTGAGGTGGGAAACCGACTTCGAAGAACAGGTGAGACGGAAGTTCGTCGACCACCAGTAGTGATCCCGGCACCGGCGGCTTGCCTGCATCAAATCTCGAACATATAATCAGGGTGAAATCACTGCTGGAGGACTGTGAACGCATTGGTGATCGAAGCGGTCGCGATCGATGGGCCTGTCGCCTCCGGTAAGACAACCGTTGGGACATGTGTGGCCACAAGGCTCAGCTACGCGTTCTTGGATACCGGTCTGTTGTACCGCGCTGCCACATTGCAGGCAGTTGAGGCTGGAATAGATATATCTGACACATCCAGACTGACCCAAATGACAGAGTCGATGCGAATTGCTCTTCTGCCCTCGGACAGGGGTGATCGCCTGATCGTGGATGGCACGGACGTCACTGGTCGCCTGAGGGATGCCGATGTTGACCGAAACGTTTCGGCAGTCTCGGCAGTTAGGGGTGTCAGGCGGGCGCTAACGCCCCATCAACGCAGGATAGCCGAGGCCGGCCCTACCGTGATGGTCGGGCGCGACATCGGTACGGTCGTCTTGGCGGATGCGAGTACCAAGGTGTATTTGGACGCTTCCTCGCATGTACGCGCCGAGAGGCGCTACGCTGAGTTAATTGCAGCCGGAGTTACCGCTAATCCTGATCAGGTATTGGCCGACACGGAGAGGAGAGACAAGATAGACTCGCAGAGAGACAACGCACCCCTCCGCGTCGCAGACGACGCGGAGGTCATACATACAGACGGTCTGGCTTTGCAAGAAGTCGTCGAACGCGTAGTGAGCCTGGTGGAGCGACTATAGTGGAAACGGTTTACGACGTCACGAACATCCTTCAGAGATGTACTCTGCACACCTTTTCAGACTACAAAGTTACAGGCACCGAAAACGTTCCTCCCATGGGCCCACTGGTGGTAGTCTCCAATCACCTGAGCAATCTCGACCCTTCATTCCTGGCAGCCAGTGTTCCCAGGCGATTGAAGTATTTGGCAAAGGACAGTCTCTTCAGGGCCGTCGGACCTGTGGGCAGGTGGTACCTACGTAATTACGGAGCTTTCCCGATTGATCGCGTCGGTGTGGACGCTAAAGCGTTCCGATGGGCACTGCGCCAGCTTCAGCAGGACTCCGCATTGGTAGTCGTCCCCGAGGGTACCCGGAGTCAGACGGCAAGTCTCAACGAGGCCAAGGCTGGAGCCGTGTCCCTCATACTCAAGTCCGGCGCCCCCGTGCTTCCCGTCGGTATAACCGGCACGGAACGGATGCAGCCATTCTTTAGAGTGATTAACCCTACAGGGAAGATCCGAGTCAACATCGGACAGCCCTTCTCACTTCCCAGCATCGAAGGCCGCCCAAGCCGAGAGTTGTTGCAGTCGATGACGACAGACATGATGCATCGCATCTGCGACCTTCTCCCTGTGTCTTACCACGGCGTCTATGCAAGGAGCCGGCCCGAGGCACATGTTCCCGCAGGTGTGGACCGTTGATCTCCAGGACCCCTGGGGGCGCAGTCATGCTCAGTACACCCACTCACTCGAATCGGTATCGGTTGGTGGGGTCATGTGTGGGATAATCGGCTACGCTGGCCGCCTTCAGGCTGCAAAAGTCCTGATTGAAGGCCTGGGCACTCTTGAATACCGGGGCTACGACAGCGCCGGAATCGCGGTCGTGGGCACAGACGGAGTTCCGAGATTGCACAAGCGGTCAGGCAAGCTCTCGAACCTGAAGGAGTCGCTCAACGGAGCGATGCCGGAAGGCAGCCTGGGCATCGGCCATACCAGGTGGGCAACCCACGGGGGACCCACAGATCAGAATGCCCATCCGCATGCTGACTGTTCAGGCCAGGTCGTCGTCGTCCACAATGGAATTGTGGAGAATTACCAGACCCTCAGGCGAGAGTTGGTCGCGAATGGGCATGTGTTCAAGTCACAGACAGACTCAGAGTGCATCCCTCACATAATTGAAGACCGCCTCGCCCAGGGTCTCAGTCTGGACGAAGCAGTCGTCAACGTAGCACAGCGTATCAGGGGAGCGAACGCGGTCGTCGCCTTCTCGACCCGCGACCCTGGCAAGATCGTCGGATTGCGGCTGGGCAATGCTGGAGGGATCGTTGCCGGACAGAGTGATGATGGCGTCTTTCTGTCGTCCGACCTTCCGGCACTGCTTCCTCATACCCGCAGCGTCATATATCTGAGCGCCGGCGAGATGGTCGTATTGAATGGCAATAGCATGGCGTTCACATCTGTTGACGGCAAGCCACTTGAAAAGCGCGCCACACACATTTCCTACGATGCACTCTCAGCGGCAAAGGGCGAGCATCAGCACTTTATGCACAAGGAGATCCACGAGCAACCGGATGCCATTGCCAACGCCCTTGGCGGCCGCGTGTCGTTCGACGATCTCTCCGTAAACCTCTCTGAACTCAACCTCAGCGACAAACTGGTCGAGTCGATTGACCGTGTGGTGTTTCTCGGCATGGGCACAAGCCTGCACGCGGCGATGTTGGGAAGACACTGGATGGAAACGCTGGCGAGGATCCCCTGTGAGTACGACAATTCGTCGGAATTCAGGTATCGCTCTCCGGTGCTGGACTCGCGAACTCTCGTCGTCTCCGTCTGCCAGTCCGGCGAGACCGTGGACACGCTGGCCGCGATGGAACTTGCGAGGGGCCTAGGAGCCCCTCAGATCACCCTCTGCAACTACCCCGGAACTCAGACCACACGGATCGCGGACTACACTTTGCTGCTTCGCGCCGGACTCGAAATTGGCGTGGCCGCCTCGAAGACATTCACGTCTTCCCTTGTATCTCTACTTCTGCTCTCGTTGGAGTTTGGGATCCGCCGGGGACTGGTAGGAGACGAACGCCGACAAGCTATCGTTTCCGAAATTGCCCGGCTTCCGGACACAATAGGCTCGATGCTTACTGACGAAAGCATTTACCGGGACATCGCGCGGAAGTACGGCCGGCGGTCCGACTTCCTCTTCCTGGGCCGGGGCGTCGGATTCCCTCTAGCGATGGAGGGCGCGCTCAAGCTCAAGGAGATCAGCTACATTCATGCCGAGGGGTATCCCGCAGGCGAGATGAAGCATGGTCCGATTTCGCTGATAGATGAGGACATGCCGGTCGTTGCAATCGCTCCCAGAGACTCTCTTTGGGACAAAATGCAGTCAAATATCAGCGAAGTACAGGCCCGCGGAGGAAATATTATCGCCGTGGCATCTGAGGGCGACACTGAGACCGCCAATCTGGCCGATGACGTGATCCCGATCCCGAGAGCCTCGGAAATCATCAGCCCGTTCCTGATTTCGGTGCCAATGCAGTTGATCGCCTACCACATGGGCGTCCGAAGAGGCTGTGACATTGACCAGCCAAGAAACCTTGCAAAGACCGTTACTGTGGAGTGAATGATTGCCGCGCCCGCTGGCGTGTGCTACTGTTTGCGCGGCAAAGGAGCTAGAGTTGCTGCAACACGTAGAAAAGTTCGGCATCTACCTGAACGCCTCTGAAGGCAAGGTGGTACGAATCACCTCTCCCTACTGGTTCCCGGAAGAGCCCGACTGGGTGTACGTGACAAACGAAGTCAACGCTACTCTTCTGGCGATCCGCGAGACGATCCGAGAGAAGTCTCTATCGGAGGATCCAGACAGCGTGACATGGGGCAGGATTCCTCTTCTCGACTGATCGGGGTGGCGGAGCGAGGATAGCGGGGTGAGGAGTGAGAGATAGGGTCCCTATGGCGGACTCGGAACATACGGATGGCCCAGCCGGCTCGTTTTTGGGCAGGCTTCTTTCTGTGCCCCCTGCAATGCGATACCCGCAGTACCGAGCGTACTGGTTCGGTACCTTGGCATCCGTTTGCGGCTTCCAGATGCTCATCTTCGCCCAGGGTTGGCTTACGTTCGAGTTGACCGGTTCGCCCCTGTACCTGGGATATGTTGCCGTTGCCAGCGCGTTGCCGTCCATTGCATTGAACTTGTTCGGCGGCGTGTTCGCTGACAGGCTCGACAAGCGCAAGCTCATCTTCTTCACGCAAGTCCTCACAGCCGCGATAGTCTTCACTCTGGCTTTCCTTACCCTGTTCGAATTGGTGCGGGTTGAGCACATCCTGGCGCTTGCCTTCGCGGCAGGCGCGGTGAATGCATTCGACCAGCCCGCTCGTCAGGCCCTCTACCCTCACCTCATTGACCGCAGGGTCATCATGAGCGCTGTGGCTTTGAACTCCGCAATATGGCAGGGCACCCGAATCGTGGCCCCGGCAGTGGCGGGAATCATCATCGGGCTGATAGGGACCGCCACCGCCATGTTCGTGGCTGGGGCTGGGTTCGTCGTGATGGCCATTGTCATTCTGGCTCTCCGTGTGCCGAGGATCGAGGCGGGTTCGACAGGCGGTGCCATTGGCGCACTTTGGGAGGGACTGAAGTTCATCGGGGGCAGCTCCATATTCTCCTTCCTTATCGCAATGACTTTCTTTAACAGCTTCTTCGGTATGGCATACATCACGATGATGCCGGCGTTTGCAGTAGACATCCTGAAGGTCGGTGCGCGCGGCCAGGGCCTTCTCATGACGGTTGGCGGAGTCGGTGCGCTTGGTGTGACCATGCTGCTGAGCTCTGCGGGCAACTTCCACAGGAAAGGACTGCTGATAATCGGTGGTGGAGTTGCGTTCGGGCTTTCGATCGTGGCGTTCGCGCTCACATCAAGGTTTGTAGGATCTTATCCGTTAGCATTGGCCCTCATGTTTGTGATGGGCATTTCTAGCTCGACCTACATGATCTCTATCATGAGTTCGCTACAACTCCTGGTGCCCGACAGGATGCGTGGCCGTGTGATGGGTTTCTACGGGATGACTTGGAGCATTATGCCTCTCGGCGGGATGCAGGCTGGGGCAATAGCTACGTTCGTCGGCGTGCCCGTCGCGATCGCGATTGGAGGAGCGCTGGTGGCAGCGTTCTCACTCGGTCCCGCGCTCATTAATCGGCAAGTGCGTAATCTGGGCTCCATCCTCATGCAGAGTGAACGAGAGGCTGAGTCGCATCAAGTTGACACCGGGCGGATGCGAACCGCGTCCCGAAGTTGACACGAACCTGCGATCCGTGTAGTAAGTATTGCGGCCTCGACGAGAGACGCACGGAAACCGACTCCCAATTCTGCGGAAAGAGTACCTATGGCAGATTCCTCACGCAAACTTACCCCGGAATGGCTCCAGATGCGGGCCAGTGTGTTGGGACTGGACCTGTCCGTCGTTGATGCCGGCGCACTGTTGGATAGGGTGACGTCCGGACTCGATGACATAGACGGGCTTCATGAACTCTGCCCGCGCAGCTACGAGCCGGCAGTAAAGTTCGAGCATGGTCGGTGCGGCTAATGAACCAGGACGACCGCTGCTTTGGAACCATAGCCGAGACTGCTCGGCTCATCAAATCAGGTGAACTTTCGCCCGTGGAGCTCACTCGGGCCCACCTGGACCGCATTGAGGCCACCGAACCTGCGCTCAACTCGTTCATCACTCTGCTCTCGGAACAGGCGCTCGAAGTGGCCGCCGCTGCTGAGCGTGAGATATCAGGCGGAACGTATCGAGGTCCGCTGCATGGCATACCTATCGGCCTGAAAGACCTCTACTACGTCAAGGGTATTCCCGCAACTGTAGGGTCCAGGATCCTGCGCGGTTTCGTGCCCGACTACGACTCCGCGGTCGCCGAACGCTTCGACGATGCAGGTGCAGTTCTGATGGGCAAGCTCCAGATGCACGAATTCGCGCTCGGTGCGACGAGTGTCAACCCGCACGATGGGCCGGCGCACAATCCTTGGGACATCTCAAGGATAACCGGGGGTTCAAGCGGAGGCTCAGGCTCAGCGGTCTCAGCCGGTCAGTGTATGGCCGCCTTGGGGAGTGACACGGGCGGGTCGATACGAATTCCGAGCGGGCTCTGCGGCATTGTAGGCATGAAGCCAACCTTCGGCCTGATCTCCAGGTACGGGGTTCATCCTCTCTCATGGAGTCTCGACACCGTCGGCCCGATGACGAGGTCTGTCTTGGACTCGGCTATCGTCATGAACGCACTTGCCGGACACGACTCGCGGGACCCTTCTTCTGCTAATTTTCCTGTCCAGGATTTCATGGAGGGAATTGACCATGGCGTCGCAGGACTGAGAATCGGCATTCCTGACGACTTTTTCTACGACGTCATCGATGAAGAAGTCTCGGCTGCCATCTGCGAGGCTGCAGGAGTCCTGGCTAAATTGGGAGCTGTGGTGGAAAGCTGTTCGATTCCAGCGCTTAACCACTGTCTGGCCATTTCGGGCACGATACTGGTGACAGAAGCGGCGGAGACGCTGTTTAGGCACATCCGGGAGCGCCCTGAAGATATTGGCGCAGACGTTCGCGCACGACTGTATCTAGGCGCTATGACACCGGCAGTGGACTACATCAAGGCCCAGCGTGCCAGGGCTGCGTACAACGCCCAACTTGCCGACGCGATGAACACCTACGACCTGCTTCTGGCTCCCACAGCGGCAGTAGGCGCGCCGCGCATCGATCAGGAGTTCGTGGAAGTCGGAGGTCAGACCGAAAACGCGCTGTCGCTGATGTCGCGTCTGACACGGCCCTTCAACCTTACCGGGCAGCCGACGATCTCTGTACCGTGCGGATTCACCTCAGATGGTATGCCCATCGGAATGCAGCTAGCAGGTCGAATGTGGGAAGACTCGGTTGTGCTGCGTGCCGCTAATGCATTTGAAAGGGCTACTGAGTGGCACATGCGAAGACCGACGGTCGGGCTGCAACAAGAATGAGACCATCGGTAGGACGGAGGAACCCGACGTGACAACGACTCCACAAAGTCAGGGACTATCGCTCCACGAAGCCGCTCGCGCTCAGGGAGTGACCTTTGAGCGTGAGGCTGTCCCTGAAGATCGGTTCGTGGAAGCCAACGGAATGAGATTCCACTGCCTGGATTGGGGCAACGCTGGTGCTCCCGGTATGCTCCTCCTTCATGGGTTCGCGCAGACATGCCACTCCTGGGATTTTGTCGCGCTGGCATTCTGTGATCGGTACCACGTTGTTGCCCTTGACCAGCGTGGACACGGCGACAGTGACTGGGCAGAGGACGGCGACTATTCTCCTGAAGCGCAGCAGGGAGACATCGCAGCAGTAGTCTCAGCAATCGGCCTGAGAGACTTCGTCCTGATGGGGTTGTCAATGGGGGGGCGCAACTCATTCACCTATGCAGCGACGCATCCGGACGACGTTCGAGCCCTGGTCGTGGTCGACGCGGGACCACAGAACATGCGGACCGGTTCGCAGAAGATCAGGAACTTTGTGCAGCAGGAGGACGAGCTAGACTCGGTTGAAGACTTCGTACAGCGAGTCTTGGCCTACAACCCACTCAGAGATCCCGTACAGGTGCGTGGGTCTATCATGCACAACCTCAAGCAACTCCCCACTGGCAAGTGGACTTGGAAGTACGACAGGCGCTTCAGGCAGCCTGGCGGGCGCCGTTTCCAGCAGGATCCAGAGATGACCCAGAGGCTGTGGGGGTACATGGAGAGTCTCACATGTCCTACACTGGTCGTCCGAGGCGCGCATAGCGACATCATTGCATTGGATACCGCCGACGGAATGCACAAGCGCATACCCAATGGACGGATGGCAACCGTGGAAAAGGCCGGACACTTGGTCATGGGCGATAATCCCTCTGGGTTCGAGCGGGCGGTCACCGAGTTCCTCAGCAAGGTGGAAAGCTAGGAAATGCCCTCGATATTTGATGTCGAGTTTCCCCGCGTGCTAGAATTAAGCCCGAAGAAGAGAGATGAACAGAGAATAGAGGAA
Source organism: Dehalococcoidia bacterium (assembly GCA_034428835.1). GTDB lineage: Bacteria > Chloroflexota > Dehalococcoidia > Lucifugimonadales > UBA1123 > VXRN01. Next base: position 17,711 of record DAOUHG010000167.1, on the reverse strand, counting down.
CCCAGGAGACGGGATTGGACGCGGCTGAAAAGCAGACACTAGTCGCTGAGTATAGAACAAACGAAAACGACACTGGCTCTACCGATGTACAGGTGGCGGTGTTGACGGCCCGCATAAACAGGCTGACGCAGCATCTGAGAGAGAATAAGCACGACGAGTCCACTAGGCGTGGACTTCTCAAGATGGTGGGCCGACGGCGTAGACTTCTCCGATACCTAAATCGTGAGGATGTTTCGCGCTACAGATCGCTAATTTCGAGGCTCGGCCTCAGAGGCTAATTCCCCTCACAGCACCCGACTAAGGGTGCTTTTCTTCTTCCTTGGGCTTACCCCATACTAGGAGGCGCTACGCCACATGACGACCCTTTTTGAACGTGAAATTGGTGATGGAGTACTTTCATTCGAGTGCGGAAAACTGGCGCAGCAGGCCAATGGTTCGGTACTCGTCAAATACCACGACAACGTACTGCTAGTTACCGCGACGACATCGACGCCCCGGGAAGGCATTAACTTTTTCCCACTGACCGTAGATGTAGAAGAGCGACTCTACGCTAGAGGCAAAATCCCCGGAAGCTTCTTCAAGCGCGAGGGCAGGCCCTCAACGCACTCGATCCTTATCGCGCGTCTAACGGACAGACCTATCAGACCCCTATTCCCGAAAGACTTCCGTAACGAAGTCCAGGTAATCGTCACACCCCTTTCGTCCGACACTACCAATCCATACGACATGGCCACCATTATTGGTGCGTCGGCAGCACTGACCATCTCGGACATACCCTTCGAGGGCCCGATCTCCGCTACCCGGATGGGCTACATCGACCGTGAATTTGTGGTCAATCCCTCATACGAGCAACTGGAGCAAAGCCAGCTCGATCTGATGGTCGCCGGCTCGCGCTCCGGTGTGATCATGATGGAGGCCGGCGCAAGTGAGGTATCCGAGGACGTGGTTCTCGAGGCCATAGAGCGTGCGCAGGAAGTCAACCTCCAGATAATTGAGCTCCAGGAGGAGCTCGCCAAAGAGTTCGGAAAGCCGTCGATGACGTATGTCCCGCGCTCGTACAACGAAGATCTGACTGTTGCGATCTGCGAAGAGACTGTCTCCGATCTCGCTGAGGCGCTCGCGTTGGACGATGACGAGAGCGACGCCAAGGTGGCAGAGATCAAAGCTGCCATCTTCGAAAAATACGGCGAAGAGCACGACGACTCAATGGTAGCGACCGCTTTTGAAGAGGCATTTGAAGCCGCCTTCAAGCGTAGGGTTCTCGAAACGGGCGAACGACCGGACGGCCGCAGTCTGAAGGAGATTAGGCCTTTGTCGAGTGAAGTGGGTCTGTTCCCTCGCACGCACGGCACGGGTCTGTTCACCAGGGGCGAGACGCAGGTACTCGGTGTGTGCACGCTAGGCTCCGTTGGAGACGCCCAGAAGATTGACAATATGAGCCCGGAAGACGAGAAGCGGTTCATGCTTCACTACAACTTCCCGCCGTTTTCTACTGGTGAGGCAAGGCCGATGCGCTCCACCGGCCGGCGGGAGATCGGGCACGGTGCTCTTGCTGAGCGGGCCCTTTCAGCCGTGCTACCGGATAAAGAGGACTTTCCTTACACGATCCGATTGGTTGGCGAGTGTCTAAGCTCCAACGGCTCGACATCCATGGCAACCGTATGCGCCTGCACATTGGCTCTGATGGACGCGGGAGTGCCCATTAAGACGCCGGTCGCGGGAATCTCAATAGGTCTGGTAACCGGTGAGGGAGGACAGTACGTCACACTCACCGATATCCAGGGCAAAGAAGACCACATGGGCGACATGGACTTCAAGGTCGCCGGAACAGTAAATGGAATTACTGCCATCCAGCTCGACATGAAGGTCAAGAGTATAAGCTACGATGTGATATACGACGCCCTGCATCAAGCCCGGGACGCCAGAGAGGAGATCCTCGAACACATCGAAGGCACGATACCCGCGTATCGCAGCGAGATGAGCAAATACGCGCCGAGGATGGAGTCCATACAGATAGCGGTCGACAAGATTGGCGCCGTGATCGGCCCCGGTGGGAAGATGATCCGCGGCATTGTCGACGAGACAGGGGCCACGATCGATATCCAGGACGACGGTACGATCATCATTGGGTCGAGCGACGGAAATGCGTCCGAGCGGGCGAAACAGATGATCAGGGATCTGACCAAGGAAATAGAGATTGGGGAGATCTACACTGGCAAGGTCGTGCGGACTACGGACTTCGGCGCATTCATAGAACTGCTGCCGGGCAAGGACGGGATGGTCCACATCAGTGAACTTGCCAACTACCGTGTTCCCACTGTCGAGGACGAGGTCACTGTTGGCGATCAGGTCACCGTACTGGTAACTGACGTTGATCAGACCGGGCGCGTAAGGTTGTCCCGCCGTGCACTGCTGAGTGATGCCGACGAAGACGGAGGCGATCCCGTCGAAGCCGCACTGAGGCGGCAGAGGGCCGGACGTGGTGGCGGAGGAGGTGGACAGAGACGCGGTGGCGGCGGTTTCGGTGGAGACAGAGGAGACAGAGGAGACAGGGGAGACAGGGGCCCTAGGAGGGATGGACCTGGCCGCGGGGGGCCGCCGCGCAACAGCGACCGTGATCGGGACTTCGGTGGCGGCAGGCCACGCGGACGGAGCCGCGACTACGACGGTGGCGGGCCAGGGTCAGCTGGCCGCGACCAAGGCCGAGATCGCGACCGCGACCGCAGGCGGAGCGACGATGACAGCAACAGGTCTAGTCAACGGTCACAGCCTCGTGGAGGTTTCGGTGGCGGAGACCGTGACCGCGATCGGGGCGAAGGCCGCGGTCGCAGGGACCGCTACTAGAGTCAATTAGCGAATCGTCAAGGACGGCCCCCAGTGGGCCGTCTTTGCCGTTATCGAGTTTCGAGGGAGGTGTCACATGTCTAACATTAACGTCGTCGTACATGGCGCTCTCGGCAAGATGGGACAGGAGGTACTTCACGCCGTCACTGGCGCCGAAGGCATGTGTCCCGTAGGCGCAGCCGATCTGGCTGCTGACCCCGGAACCTTGACTCTGCCTGACGGCTCTGGGCAAGTCCCGCTGTCCAATGACCTCGCCCAGATACTGGCTGACGCCGATGTCGTAGTGGACTTCTCCAACTCGGATGGAGCGATGTCAGCAATACGAATCGCATCGGCACACCAAGTCAACGTCGTGGTGGGAAGTACCGGCCTGAGCGAAGGCAACTATCAGGAAGCCGATGGCCTTGCGAACGAACATGGAGTCGGTATTATTATCGCACCGAACTTCGCGATGGGCGCCGTGTTGATGATTCACCTCGCGAAAGAGGCGTCCAGGTTCTTCGACTATGCGGACCTTACCGAAATGCACCACGAGGCCAAGATAGATGCTCCCTCTGGTACAGCTCTCGCAATCGCGCGCGCGGCGGTCGAGGGAAAGTCCGGCGACTTCGTTAACGTCCGGGCTGAAAGGGAGCTTATAGAGGGTCCCCGTGGGGGAGACTACGAGGGGATCAGCGTACACAGCGCCCGTATGCCGGGCCGCGTTGCCCATCACGAGCTAGTGTTCGGCGGACTGGGACAGACACTCACCATCAGGCACGACTCGATCAGCCGTGAGAGCTTCATGCCAGGCGTAACGATGGCGATCCGCGAAGTTGTGAATCGCACGGGCTTGACTGTGGGTCTCGAAAAGCTCATGGGACTGGCCTAGGTAGACCTGCGCTAGAGGATCAGCCGCTTCACGCGAATTTCCGATGTCTGTTGCTTGGAAAACCGTGAACTGTCGGGTGCCAACTTAGAATTGCTACTATCACTTCAAGACTTGCCAACGAGGACTGACAATTGAACGAATGTAGCATTGCGATAGTTGGAGCCACAGGTGCCGTGGGTCAGGTCTTCCTGAGGATAATTGAGGAGCGCGACTTTCCTGCCGCAACGATTCGACTCTGCGCCTCCGAGCGCTCTGTAGGTAAGAAGCTCAGGGTTAGAAACGAAGAAATCGCGGTAGAGCTGGCTACCCCAGAGTTGCTCAGCGAGGTCGACTTCGCGTTCATTGCTGCATCCACAGCGGTAAGCCGCGATCTGGCGCCCTTGGCTGCCCGGAACGGAGCTGTGGCTATCGACGACAGTTCCGCCTTCAGGATGGATCCTGAAGTTCCCCTGGTAGTGCCCGAAGTTAACGGCGACGACCTCGACAGGCACCATGGCATAGTCGCAATTCCCAACTGCACTACGACCCCATTGGTCATGGCGCTCAAGCCCCTGCACGAGAGCAACGCGGTCAGGCGCGTCGTTGCCTCAACGTACCAGTCCGTAACTGGCACCGGAGCCGCAGCCGCTGAGGAGCTCAGAGTACAGTCTCGCGCAGTCCTCAACGGAGATGAAGCCATACCTGACGTATACCCGCATCCAATAGCCTTCAGCGTCATCCCTCATGTGGAGCCGTTCTGGGACAACGGCTACACGAACGAGGAAATGAAGATGCAAAATGAGACTCGTAAAATCCTGCACGCTCCCGAGATCAAGGTCTCGGCAACATGTGTGCGTGTGCCGGTGGTGGTCAGCCATAGCGAGGCGGTTAACATCGAGTTCACCGACCCTATCAGTCCCAGCGAGGTTCGCGAAATCCTGGAGGGGGCAGCCGGTCTGCGCGTGGTGGACGATCCCCAGTCCAACGTGTATCCTATGCCAATCGAAGCTGAGGGGGAGGACGATGTATTCGTCGGACGCATACGCGCCGATCTCGCCCTCGATAACGGTATCGCGATGTGGCTATCGTGCGACAACCTCAGAAAAGGTGCCGCTCTGAACTCCATTCAGATTGCCGAGGAGATGATGGAGCGTGACCTGCTGCTGAGGCGATGAGGGACTCAGACTCAGGTTCCGGAGGTTGGAAATGGCTGAGATCGGACGGCTGCTGACCGCTATGGTGACTCCCTTTGACGAAGAGGGAGAGATCGACTACACAAAGGCGCGCAAGTTGGCGCGCGCTCTGTTGGACTCGGGCTCCGACGGCCTTGTGATCGGCGGCACAACAGGCGAGTCGCCGTCGATGAGCGACGACGAGAAGATCCGGCTGTTTGCCGAGGTCAAGGAAGAAGTCGGTGAGGAAGCCGCTGTGATAGCCGGCACCACCGACAACAACCACCGCAAGTCGGTTGAGTTGTCCGTTGAGGCCGAGAAAGTCGGCGCCGATGGTCTGCTTCTCACAGTTCCCGCTTACAACAAGCCGAGCATGGAGGGCCTGTACCAGCACTTCAAAGCGATTGCTGAGGCCACTTCCCTACCAGGTATCCTGTACAACGTTCCCTCACGCACGTCGCTAAACATGGACGAAGCCACAACACTCAGGCTGGCCGAGATCGACAACATAGTCGGGGTGAAAGAGGCGTCCAGCGACCCTGTGCAGATCACAAGGATTATCGACGGTGCCCCGGACGGCTTCAGAGTGTGGTCGGGTAACGATGACGAGACGTTCTCGATAATGTGCACCGGCGGCTACGGAATCGTGAGCGTCGCTGCCCATATCGTCGGCCTGCAGATCAAGGAGATGATGGGCAGGATCCTTGAAGGCGACATAGAAGCGGCGGCGGCTGAGCACAGGCGCCTCCTGCCGCTGTTCAAGGCAATCTTCTGGGTCACAAACCCGGTCCCGATCAAGTACGCGGTCAATCGCGCGGGCTTCGACATCGGCAAGCCCAGGCTGCCACTGTGGGAAGCCGACGACGCTTTCACTAGCAAGTTCGACCCACTGATGGATCAGTACGACATTGACCTGCCAGTGAACGGCGCGTAGTCGCCGACCTGCCTCAAACTTAATCGGGGCTGTCCCGTGATCTTCGATCCGCGTTCTGCCCTGCGCGCGCGCAGGACTGTTCAAGGTGTTGCATGGATTGCGCTTCTATGCGCAACTACCACCACGTTGCTTACTGCATGTGGTGACCAGTCACAGCCTTTGTCCACGCCCGACGCCTCGCTGGCTAGTGTAGTGGTACACACCAACAGTCCTACACCTGAGCCTACCACTGCTGAAACACTTACTCCTGTCCCAACTGAGACACAGGCACCGACACTTAGGCCTAACAACACGGCCACTCCGCAGCCCACACCCACCGCGGCACCAACCTATAATACTCCCGCCCCAACTGCAACACAGGCGCCAACGGCTACCTGGACCAGCGTACCTGCTCCAGAATCGACACCCACAGTTGCTGCAACCTATACGTCTAGCTCAACTGCAACACAGGCGCCAACGGTTACCCAGACCAGCATACCTGCTCCAGAACCGACACCCATGGCCACTGACACGTCGACGCCAGTACCAGTAGTGAAACTTGCGCTGGATGCCGAGGCGACAGTGGTCGGCTACTGGTCTGACGGGACTGCCGATGTCGAGATTGCCGCGTCACTGCGCAACGAGGGTGACCTGCGGCTGGATCGCGACGTTGGATTGACTATCGCATGCAGCCAAGATGGCGAGGTCATTAAGGACTGCGGCGAGGAGACCAGTGTTTCACTTCCCGATGGATACGGACCTGTAACCGAGACGTTGACCATGCGCTTTCCGCCTGGCGAGGTCTCATTGGAGATCGACTACGGCGGAGAGCAGGCTGGGAGTTTGCAGGTCAATGTGCCGAAACAGATCGTCGGCGTGGATCGAGAGGTATGGGATTGCTTCAGCGATACGTCCAATGTAAACACCACGATAGCTCGCTGGGAAAAAGGAGTCGGATGTGCGGCGTGGCCATGGGAGATTGTTCAGAAGTGGGACCGGCAATCGCCGGTGAAGGTGTGGCTAAATGGACCTGACAGCTTCACCGCAGAATTCAAGGATGCTCTTGTTGAACTGTCTCCCATGGTGAATCTCCAGTTCGAGTGGGTCGAAGTCCAATCCCGTGCAGATATTTCAGCCTACGTTGGCATCTCTATTCCCGAAGCGGAACTCTTGCGTGTGTACTGCTCTTCCCCTGAGGCCTTCGGCTGCGCCGATAATGATGTCGATCTACCGTCCAGCCAAGTGCGCGGTAGCCAGATCATAGTCTACAATCTGTGGCCCGACCAAGGGAATGAGTTGGGAGAATTTGACCACTGGCACAGAACGCGATTCAGATCGGCGATGATTCATGAGGCGATACACGCCCTCGCTGGGATGCTTCATCGAACTGAGATGTTCAGCATAATGACCGCAGAGGTGCACCATAGGGCAGATTTGACTCCCATGGATGAAGCGTTGCTGCGACTGCACGGGCATGAGCTGGTAAAGCCGGGTATGAACCTGGACGAGATTGAGCGACAGATCGTTTTCAGCAATGAGCTGATAGACCCTCAGAACATGGACTCGCCGTTGAAGTCATGGAGACTCGTATCGAATGCGTACAGAGAACTCCAGGAGACCCCTACCGCGCGCTTCAGTCTCCGATCCTCATATCCTGACTGCTCTGAAGAGTTTGGGTGGGCAGATTACGATGTAGGCAGCCTGACACATCGCAGCCCATACTTCGGATGGGTGAGAATCGACGATGGTGAGGACCACTTCTACGCGCTTCATCCTTATGCTGACGAGTCCGAATACTGGCATCGGTCACGCTCAGGATGGGAGCCGGTCAGCCGCCAAGGGTTCTCAGACTCCGTTCCCGGCTGGCGTTGGGACCTGTCCGACCCCCACCACATGCTGGAAAGCATTCTGTACTACGCCGAATGGGCGGATGCCGAGGTCTCCACCGACACGGGCGGCATGACCACTCTCCGGTTCGAGCTGGACATGACTCGGGTAATCCAGCACTCGCCCGCCGAGAGCGTGGAGATCGTCCTCATCATCGACGACCAAACCTACCAGTTGCTCGAATACCGCATGGAGTGGCGACTGGGCGAAGATGAGAATTGCGACGCGTACAGGGTCGAAGCGCGAGACGGTCGGTACGACATCGCCTTCACGTTCCCCGACGCGGTGAGATGGGGTTCGGACTTCTTTCAGAGCTGTGACGCTGAGCAGCTTGGAGTTGTATCGGGGTACGTCAGATACTCTGGATACTGGGCCGCAGAGTGCGGGCCGGACCGCCGAATGGAAGGATACGCCCAGCCATTCCGGTTCTCACTGAACGGTTGGGCGTTTGTACGTTTCGAGTTGCTGTCTGCCGATGACATAGCGATTGATCTGGTGAAGGTCGATGGCTCCGGCGACACTACTGTGGTGGATCCAAGTGCTTCCGGATACCTGATTGGGGGACTTGGCGTGCCCGATGACGGGCGGCTTCTCTGGGCCCATGTTCCGCTGGCTCCTGGAGATTACACAGTGGAGGCCATCACTAAGAATCGTGGATTGCCTGGGACCTTCACTCTCATAGTCGCCGCGCAAGTGACGCCTCCGCCACCATATCGGTTCAAGTCGATCATCGCCGATGGGCATCGCACTTGCGGCCTGCTGTCAGACGGTACTCCGCTGTGCTGGGGGGGAAGAAGCGTGGAGGGAGGTGGGTGGGTGGCACCCAGTGGTCCGTTCGCATCTATCAGTATCGGTGGGCATGTATGCGCTCTTCGTGAAGATGGAGCGCCTGTGTGCTGGGACTTCAAAGACGAAGGAGAGCACACTTGCTTCCCTACAGACGACGGCATCTACTGCACTCCTGACGACCAGAACCAGTCATCGCTTGAGTCTCGTGGCCAAGATGGAGGAGACCAGGGCAACTTCGTTGGCGTGACAGCCGGTTACTACGGTCAGACGCCGCCGGCCGATGAAAGACTTACTTCAATCAGCACAGGTTGGGTGCACTCCTGCGGGCTCAGGAGGAACGGTACTCCTGTCTGTTGGGGTAGCAATCAACACGGAAAGGCATCCCCCCCAGCTGGTGAGACATTCTTGTCGATCGACGCTGGTACGAATCACTCATGTGGACTGCGCGAGGACGGAACTGCCCTGTGCTGGGGAGCCGACTGGAACGGATTGTTGTCAGTGCCGTCTGGCGAACGATTCGTGGCTATCAATGCTGGTGAGGAGCACAGTTGCGGCTTGCGTGAGGATGGCTCGATCGTGTGTTGGGGCGACGGCGGTCGCAGCGTATGCATCCCCAAGCCGGGAGGCTCTTTCAGTTGCCTCGGCATTGGGGTACGAGACTTCATTCCTCAGTTGCCGCCTGAACGGGAGCAGTTCGCATCACTCGGATCAGGAGATCCTCATTGTGCCCTTAGGGCGGGTGGAAGCGCGGTATGCTGGACAGAGTACCAGTCTGGATTGCTGCCAACGCCGGAAGGTGAACAGTTCAAGTCCATCAGCTCTTCATCCCAACACGCCTGTGCCCTACGAAGTGATGGTACGGCAGCCTGCTGGGGCTGGAACAGGTACGGACAGGCTTCGCCGCCATCAGGTGTAAATCTGACCTACAATCAGATAATGCAGTCTCCTGTTGGACTCGTCTCGATCAGTGCAGGCAGGGCCCACACATGCGCGCTCGACGCGGACGGCGTGGCCACATGCTGGGGGCCCGATTCGTGGACAGGTAATGTGTTCGACGATCGATTGACCACTATCAGTACCGGCTTGTGGCACGCATGCGGCGTCCGTCCAGACGGTACTGTCGTGTGCAGGGGCAGCAATGAAGACAGACAATCATCCCCACGGAAGGATAGGTTCGTCTCCGTCGCCTGCGGCTCGTGGCACACTTGCGGCATTCGCTCCGATGGCACTGTCAGATGCTGGGGTAACAACGACTTTGGACAGTCATCGCCGCCACTTGAGGAGGTTTTCTCATCAATCAGCGCCGGCGAGTTCCATACCTGCGGCCTCCTCTCCGATGGCACTGTCAGATGTTGGGGCAGAGACGACTTTGGACAATCATCGCCGCCACATGGGGAGCTTTTCTCATCAATCAGTGTCGGTGAGGTTCATGCTTGCGGCCTCCGTTTGGACGGTACCCCTGTATGCTGGGGGCGGAGCTCTGGACAGTCGTGGCCGCCACATGGGGAATCTTTCACTTCGATCAGCAGCGGTGAGAAGCATACTTGCGCCCTTCGCGCCGATGGATCCGCCGTGTGCTGGGGGCTGGATCATCATGGCCAGTCATCGCCCCCCACGGACGAGACATTCGTGTCGATCAGCAGCGGCGACGATCATACTTGTGGCCTTCGCGCCGACGGATCCGCCGTATGCTGGGGGGAGAATGACTTTGGGCAAGCATCACCGCGTCGCTGATGTCACGTCTGCGCATTGGCATCAGTTGCGAAGAGTATCCATTGACTTCAGAGACCCCGCTAGGACATCTTCTGTAAACACCTGAAGTCGGACACATCGGCTGAAACGTCAACAGTCAGACGTGCATCATCTGTCTGACCATCACTGTCTCGTCCCTATGCGGTCCGGTCGAGATAACGTCGATGGGGCAGCCTATAAGCTCTTGGATTCGCTCGACATAGTCACGGGCCGCCCTGGGCAGGTCCTCATAGCGACGGACACTTGCGGTTGGCCGATCCCAGCCCTGCATCTCCTCGAACACCGGGCGCGCCTTTTCGAGCGCGGCGACCCCACCGGGGAAGTCGTCGGTAACGTCACCGTCTTCGTTGATGTATTGGGTGCAGATCTTGACAGTCTTGAATCCATCGAGTACGTCGAGTCTGGTCAGCACTGCTGACGTGTATCCGTTGATGAGCGTGCTGTACTTGGCAGCGACCGCGTCAAACCAGCCCACACGACGGGGCCTGCCTGTAGTCGTACCGAACTCCTGTGCCAGGTTCCTGATCGTCTCCCCTGTGCTGTCATTCAACTCAGTTGGCAACGGTCCGGCTCCGACTCGAGTCGTGTACGCCTTGAAGACACCGGTAATGCCCACTATGTGCGTTGGACTCACACCGACGCCGACGGATGCTCCGCCGATGGTCGGGTTGGATGACGTAACGAACGGGTAGGTGCCATGGTCCAGATCGAGAAGTACTCCCTGTGCGCCTTCGAGGAGCACGTTCTCCCCTGCTGACAGCGCCTGGTTGATGATCTTCTCAGCCGGACCGATGTACTGAGCAAGCCGTACGCTCCAGTCTCGACACTTGTCGAACACCTCGTCGAACGACAGCGGCTCGCCACCATGGACCTTTGTGATCACCGCGTTGGTGTACTGTAGAATGTTCTCCAGCCTGGGGATCAGGGCCTCGATATCGAGGAGGTCAGCAGCTCGTAATCCCGTACGAGCCGCCTTGTCCGCGTACGCGGGACCTATGCCCTTCCCCGTCGTGCCGATCCTGGCGCTTCCGCGCGCCTTCTCGGCGAGCTCGTCGAGAACTACGTGGTACGGCATTATCAAGTGAGCGCGCTCGCTCACGACGATGCGATGGCTGATGTCGATCCCACGCGACTTGAGGTCGTCTATCTCTTTTAGTAGGACATCGGGGTCGACGACCACACCATTCCCAATCACATTGAGCGCCTCAGGCCAGAACACTCCGCAGGGAATCAGGTGAAAGCTGAACTTGCCCTGGTCGTTCACGACAGTATGGCCGGCGTTATTTCCACCGGCGAATCGGGCGACTATATGCGCGTCCCGTGCAAGCACATCTACTATCTTGCCCTTACCCTCGTCGCCCCATTGGGCGCCCAGAACCGCGTATGCAGGCATCCCTTTACCTCTATGTTTTGCTTCTTAGCATGTCCGTGCAGGCATTTTCGGGCGCGTTACATCGCCAGGAGTGATCGAGGCGGTGCGGAGGACATCAGAGGATGGCGTCGTCGGGTAACGCGCACAGTTTTTATTATATCAAATTCACATGGCTACTAACAGACATTACGAGGGCGACCCGATTTCAGATCGCCCTCAGCAAGTGAAGTTGGAGGCAGTTCCCAGCCCTAACTCGGCAGACCGCGCTCCACCTTAGTGATAGCCCGATCCAACCTGTTTACTAGCTCATCCGCCTCTTCGTGCGTGATGCAGAGCGACGGACCTATTCCGATTCTCTCATCACCGCATCTCAGAATCAGGTTCTCGGACTCGAATGCGTCCGACAGACGGTTGCCAAGCTGGACATCTTTGGGGAACCGAGTTTTGGTGTCGCGGTCCGCCACTAGCTCGACGCCCATAAGCAGCCCGCGCCCTCGCACGTTGCCGATCATTGGATGTTCATTGGCCAGATCGTTCAGTCGGTCCACGATGTGCGCACCTACCGAGGCCGAGTTGTCCACCAGGCCCTCGGTCTCCATGATCTCGATGTTCTTGAGCGCCACGGCGGCGGTAACCGGATGCCCACCGAAGGTCAGTGCCTGCTTGAAGATGTTGTCGGATCCGGCGAACACATCGGCCACCTCGTCGGTGACGATCGCGTTCGCAAGCGGTACATAGCTGGACGTGATCCCCTTAGCCATCGTCATAATGTCAGGCGTAACGTTCCAGTGCTCCATCGCAAACATGGAACCGGTTCGCCCGAACCCGGTGATCACCTCGTCCGCGATCAATATGACCCCGTACCTGTCGCATATCTGCCGGAGCATTGGCCAGTACTCGTCGCCCGGTACGGCCGCTCCCATCGAGGAGGAAACCGGCTCGGCGACCACGGCTGCGACGCTGGAGGCGCCGTGGAACTTTATCAGGTCCTCTACCGCCTGGGCGCATCGAGTGGCGCACTCGGAGTCAGTCTCACCGGGAATAGGCGAGTTGTACGAGTCGGGCTGAGGCGCATACAGCATGCCCGGAAACGCGGGCTCGTAGTCTTCCCGACCGCCGTCACCCCCAAGCCACATTGTTGCGCCCAACGCCCCGTGGTAGGAGCCGACACGGCTGATGATCTTGTACCGTCCTGACTCCCCTCGACGCCTGTGATACGCTCGCGCGATCTTGATGGCGGTCTCGTTCGCCTCCGAGCCTCCCGTGACTGGCCAGGACCGCGTCAGGTTTCCCGGTGCGATCTCCGCTAGTTTGGCGGCGAGATTCACGAGCGGCTCAGTCGTAGAGCCCTGCGGGAAGTAGATCAGCTTGGACATCTGCTCTCTCATGGCGTCGGCCAACTCGGTACGGCCGTAACCAATGTTGACGCACATGTACCCGCCGTTTACGTCGATCCACTCGCGACCTTCAGCGTCGGTCACATGGATTCCGTTGCCGCTGGTGATTATGGGAGGCCTGCCGGATTCCGCGTCAGAGGCCCAGCTCCGGTTGTGCATCCAGAGATGGTCCAGCGCGGCCTGTCTTGCTTTCGTTCCCCTGCTCATGGCGGCTGTAGTGTCATCAGGCATATTGGGCCATCCCTAAATCACCCTCAAGCTCCCACAGGCTGAGGTCTATCGCGTGAACTATCTCATCGATTTCTGACTTGGTAATACAGATTGGAGGACCGATATGTATGATCGGACCGGCCGCCCGCAGGATTAGCCCGTTCTTCTTGAAACTCTCATTCAGTCGGTCAGCCACCCGGTCCTCTGGGCCGAACGGCGCCTTCGTCTCGCGGTCCTTAACAAGCTCTATCGCCATAAGCAGACCCAGGCCCCTGACGTCGCCAATCGAAGGATGGTCTCCCATCATCGCCTCAAGTTGCTCTTTGCAGTAGGCTCCGACAGCCGCGGAGTTCTCCACCATCCCTTCATTCTCGATGATCTCGATGTTCTTGAGGGAGGCAGCGGCCGAAACGGGGTGCCCGCTCGCGGTCAGTACGTGGCGGAGGTATTCTTCCTCTCCCGCGAATACACCTGCGACTTCCTCAGTCGCGATTGTTGCTGCCATTGGCAGGTAGGAGCTGACGATCCCCTTGGCCACGCTCATGATGTCAGGGACGATTCCCCAGTGTTCGATCGCAAACATTTTACCTGTGCGGCCGAACCCATTTATCACTTCGTCGGCGATCAGCAACACACCATATCGATCGCAGATCTCACGTAGCATAGGCCAGTACTCGTCTCCGGGGACGACTGCCCCAAGTGGGATGGCAACCGGCTCGCCGATAACCGCGGCGACCGTCTCCGGCCCCTCGAACTTGATCAGGTCCTCGATGGCCTGAGCGCACCTCACCGCGCACTCCGATGCCGTCTCGCCAGGTATTGGCGAGTGGTACGCGGACGGCTGTGGCGCATAGACCATTCCAGGCCTGCTAGGTTCGAAATCGTCCCGCTGTGTCTCAGCGGTTCCCCCGAGCCAAAGGACGCCGGCAGTAGTGCCATGGTAGGAGCCCATTCGGCTGATTACCTTGTATCGGCGAGTGTCTCCTCGCCTCTTGTGATAGGCAAGCGCGATCTTGAGCGCGGTCTCGTTAGCTTCAGACCCGCCGGAAACAGGGAAGACCCTGCTGAGCGAGCCGGGTGTAATCTGGGCGAGCTTCTGGGCTAGCAAAGCGGTTGGCTCGGTCGTTGTGCCGTAGGGGAAATAGGATATTCGGCTCATCTGCTCGAATGCGGCTTCGGCGATCTCCTGTCGACCGTAACCAACGTTAACTGAGTTGTACCCGCCATTCACGTCAATGTAGCTGCGGCCCTCCGCGTCTATTATGCGAACCCCTTCGCCTTCAACGGCGATCATTGGCTCGCCCTCTTCGGCCATCGTTATCCAGTCCCGGTTGTGCATCCACAGGTATCTCGTGGACTTGTGTCTCAGTTCATCGACATCTATCTGTTGGGCCATGTTAGGACTCCCCTACTATTGACCTGACCGAGTGGCCCCAGTGTATATCGGGTTGGACACTAGGGCAACCTGCGGTCTGGACGCTGGTATATACTGGGTTGCACACAGTTGAAGCCCGGGAGAAGTCAATGCGGTTCGGTTCCTTCGTCTTTCCGGTGAGTCACAGTCCCGAAAGTGACGGCGCCATTATCGATAGCACACTGGCTGAGATAGAGCTTCAGGACTCGCTTGGGTTCGAGGCGGCTTGGCTGACAGAGCACCACTTTGACGGCGCTTGCGCCTATGTAGACCCAGTTGTCTTCGGGGCGGCTGTCGCATCAAGGACCAGCCGGATAAAAATCGGCTTCGCGGTAGTCGAGATGGCGTTTCATCATCCCGTTCGGCTCGCTGCGCAGACAGCGCTGCTCGACAATCTGAGTCACGGCCGTCTGATCGTAGGGGTTGGCAGAGGATCGGCCTTCAACACCTACGAATACCTTGGGTTCGGCATATCGATGGAAGAGGGGGTCGAGCGACTGACCGAGGCCGAGGAGCTTATGGTCAAGGCGTGGACCGGTGAGGACATCCAACATAAGGGCCGATTCTGGGACGTCTCATTCCCAATGCTCAGGCCCAAGCCCTACCAGAAGCCGCACCCTGCATTGGTGCGCGCCTGCATCAGCGAGCGTTCAACACTGCTGATGGCGCGTATAGGTAGACCGGTGCTTATCGGTGTCCAGGAGGACGACGATATCAGGTCACGAATCGACCTGTTCGGGCGTGAGATGGCCGGAGCCGGTTTCAGCGAGAGCGAGGTGGAGTCGGCCCTCGATCAATGCTGGTTCTCCAAGAACGTATTCGTCGCTGAGACTTATGAGCAGGCCAGAGAGTTGTGCGAGCCGGGCTTCAGTAGGGAGCGAAAGCACTTCCGTGAGGCAAGAGAGATCCATAACCCGGAGGGATTTCCTCCGCTTGATCCTACCAAGCCTCTTCCTGCGGGTGAAGACTTCGAGAAGGCATGTATTGTAGGTACGCCAGATCAGGTCGCGGACGAGATCGCGGCTCTGCGCGATCTGGGCGTCCGCAACCTGATGATGAAGCTCAACATCGGCGAGATGGACAGCCAAGCGGTTCGGAAGTCCATCAAGCTATTCGGGCAAAAGGTGATGCCCAAGTTCGCAGATTAGGACAGGACGGCCTCCGCTATTTGATCGAGCTGTGCGTTTGTCGCTTCTTCGTCGGCGGTCTCGACCCGGATCATCACGCGGTCGGCGCCCGCGTCGAACAGCTCGCCCAAAAGAGACCTATCCGCAGGTTGGCCGAAGACGGAAACGGATATTGAAGCCGGGTCGCGCCCTGCCTCGGCCGCCAACTCGTTCAGCGTCTGCCTTCCTGCGCTGATGTCATCCGGCGTGACGCGGTTTGGCATCCACCCGTCGCCCCACTGGACGATCCTGCGGAAGACGTTGCGTGCCATACCACCAAGCAAAACTGGAGGGTGTGGGCGCTGGGCCGATCGCGGGAACGAGTACACGGGCGGGAAATCGTAATACTCGCCGTGATACTCGCTCTTGACGTCTGTCCACAGCGACTTCATCGCCAGGATTGCCTCCCGCGTCTGAGTCCAACGATGTGGGAAGTCGCCGCCCATGATCTCGGTCTCTTCTTTGAGCCAGCCAGCCCCGATCCCGAACAGGAACCGTCCGCCAGAGTACATGTCCAGAGTTGCCACCTCCTTTGCCAGCAGCAAAGGATTACGCTCCGGCACCAGGCAAATGCCGGTTCCGAGCTTGATTGTCGTAGTCACGGCGGACGCTCTGCCCAAGGCGACAAACGGGTCGACTATATCCGCATACACCTTGGGAATCACGCCGTCAGGAGATCCAGGCCAGGGGCTGGAAGTCGTGACCGGAATGATAGGGTGTTCTGGTACCCATAGGGACTCGAAGCCCATCTCCTCCGCCCTTCGGGCTAGAATTGCAATATCAACGGAGTAGTCTGTAGGAAAAGTAGATATACCGATGTTCATGGCGAACCCCCTCTCGTAATTGAGGCCATTATATTGGCAGATAGACCTCAGATGGGTTGAGTCAGTGACCTATCGGCTCGCGATTCTGGCACACGTATCGTGACTCCTGATACCCCATTTCTGGCCCCCTGCAAGTTTGACACTCTCTTCGGCGATACTCTATCATTTTGCCGAGGGTGTGACCCGAGTGGCAACGTAGCTCAGCGGTAGAGCGGGCGCTTCATAAGCGCTAGGTCACAGGTTCGAACCCTGTCGTTGCCACCAATTGGTTGAAGGCGGGAACACCGCCTGTGGCCGACACGTACTTTACAGTTGAACGCCGTGCCGATCTGGGCGATTAGCTCAGTGGTTAGAGCGCTCGCCTCACACGCGAGAGGTCCGAGGTTCAAATCCTCGATCGCCCACCACAAGCAGCATGTCTGGAACCCGGCATCGCAGGCTCCGCAGACATCAGACAGTTCACGGGGTACACTTCACAACATGGGCCGAAGTGGCGGAACGGTAGACGCGCTACGTTCAGGACGTAGTATCCTTACGGGTGTGTGGGTTCGACTCCCTCCTTCGGCACCATCAACTCAATTGGCCAGGAAACCATTCTATAGTGCGCTTGTAGCTCAGTTGGATAGAGCGCAGCCCTGCGGAGGCTGAGGCCGTGGGTTCGAGTCCCGCCAAGCGCACCACCCCTTCCTACCCATCCCGCCCCAATCGCCACCTTTTCCCACACACGCAAAGCTAATTCCGCTTGCCTGTTCCATTGTTAAGTCCCACTCAGTAGCATAGAATACCACTCGGACCCAATCGGCAAGTGGTAAAAGGAGTGGGAAAAAGGGCAAGGTTATCCGTTTCACGTATCAAGGCGCTGAACGAACCTGGACGCTTTGGCGACGGTGAGGGCCTGTACCTGAACGTCTCGAAAGCTGGTACTCAGTCCTGGGTTCAGCGCATCGTGGACCCCATGAGTGGGAAAAGGCGAGACATCGGGCTGGGGTCTTTTCCCACAGTGACACTCGCGAACGCTCGCCAGTTTGCGGCTGACAACCGCAAGCTGGTCACTGACGGGAAAGCGCCGGCGTCTGGCAAGGATCGGCGCGCCGCAGCTCGCAAGGCTCGCACTCCGAGAC
>DAOUHG010000166.1:0-10127 GCA_034428835.1 Dehalococcoidia bacterium | reverse complement strand
TTATACCAATTGTGAGTGATCCGGTCATATTCCCACTGGCCGGACTCTCTGGATTCCCGCTTTCGCGGGAATGACGAGTGCGACGCTGTGCTATGTTATTTACGGCGTAGTCAGAACGAATTGGTATTAGAAGATCGACTAGGACGTGGGACATGACTGCCAGAAACCGGAAACTGGATGAGAAGATGGATGCTTTGCCGCATGGCGACGTTGACTCCGTAGATATGACCACCGAGCTGGGCACACAAGGGGAATCTCTTTTCACAGGACTTGCGGCGACCCAAAAGCTCATACATAACCACAAGGAAGAGCATGCCTTCTATATCGAGTACACGAGAACTCACCGCGTCAAGCAATGGCGGGACATTCCTGATTCTCCAATCAAGTTGACCACGTTCTCTATGGAGGACTACCTGAAGGCCGCTCTCGCCTGTGCCGAGTACGAGCGGGATGAAGATGGTGTGATTGTTGCCAGCGTCCCAGGCGCCGTCGGATTCTACTCCCAGGGCGATTCCCATGAGGAAGCTCGAACCAACTTGATGGACGCCATAGAAGGTAATGTCCTCATAGCTTTGCAGATGGGATGGGAGATTCCGAATTTCCCGGGGGTTGACATAAGGACCGCAGTTGTCTCGTCTGACTCCGCTTAGATCGCGAGAGGTCATTCGGCGTTTGCGTGCTCTCGGATACATTGGGCCGGTGCCTGGAGGTCGACACATGCACATGGTTCATAGACACACGGGGCACTCGGTCTCACTACCAACACATGGGAGTAGAGACGTAGGAGTCGGGCTAATCAGGAAGATCGTACGTGATGTGGGGGTTTCACGGGAGGAGTGGAACTCGCTCTAGCGTGTAGATGTTTGTTGCTAGAGGCTCTCGGTTTCCAGGAACACGTGGACTTCTGCCAGGTCATCCGTCGCCCTGGCCTGTTCCACCTGCTCTGTCTCGATGCTGAAGCCGTACACGGCTGCGACGGCGTCCTCACCTAACATCTTCTTCAGTATGTCGGCAGACTGACGAGCGCGACTGATGTCTCTGCTGCCAATGACGCCGGACGCCTCCACGGCGACATGAACCCTCTCGCCAGCCGCATCTATGGCCCGCATGACCATGTCCGTATCGATTAGCCGACCGGCTTCCCCTTCCGTGATCTCCCCGATGTCGGCAGCATGCTCCATCCTCATGGAGAACTCTTCCGCCCTGCCGGGTGGCTGGACGTAGTGCTCCGCCAACCAGAGTGTCCGCGGATGAGTTAGTTCAAGCGTTGCGGCAAGTCTCTGGCGCAGCCTCGTGGACATCTTCAATTCGAGGGCAGAACCTCGTAAGTCATTCACGCTAGTTGTCAGATTTCGTATGTCCTCCTCGACACGGTCGAAGCGTTGGTCCATGCCGTCGAAGCGTTGGTCCATGCCGTCGAGACGTCGGTCGATACCATCGAAACGCTCGTCGACGGCATCAAAGCGTTTGTCGATGGCATCAAAGCGTTCCTCGGTGCTGGTCTTGAATTTGCTGAACTCCTTCGGCAATGCCAACAGGTCCTGCGTCAAGAGCTCACGCCTTGCTGCAGCTTTGAACTCCTCGTTTTCGCGCAGTGCGCGAATGAAGTCGTCTATCGTTTCGATAATTAGAGACATGGGCCTTTTCTCACATTATACTATTTTTGTGTGATGCTGCCGTATTCTCTGATGGATTCCCGCTTTCGCGGGAATGACGGATGGGAACACTGCGGTATATGATTTGCGGCGCAGTCACAGCGCATTGGTATTAGATTGTACCCCATGCTAATAGAAGAGGGTGATGGGATTTCTACCCCATCACCCTCTGGCCTTAATTGACGCCGAAACCCGTTCAGCTACACGTTGGTCGCAGCTGGGCGGCCTTCGATGGCGTGTCGTACTTCCGGGTTGACCACGGACATCGGGAACGTGCCGTTCAGCAGTCGTGAGGTCTCCTGGCCGACCTGGACGCCGGACATGATCCTTGACATGTTCGATGTGCCAGCCGAGTGCGGCGACACCACGACGTTGTCCATCTTTAGCAGCGGGTTGTCTGCCGGGGTCGGCTCTTCCTCGAACACGTCGAGGCCTGCGCCGGCGATCTCGCCGCTCTGGAGCGCGGCGATCAATGCGGTCTCATCGATCACGGGGCCGCGGCAGGTGTTCACGATGTAAGCTGTCGGCTTCATCGCCTTGAAGAAGCTCTCGCTCAGCAGCCCTTGGGTCTCGTTGTTCAGAGGGGTGTGGACCGATACGAAGTCGGACTCCGCCGCCAGCTCCTCGAGGCTCCCGACCAGTTTGACCCTGTACTCTCTCGCGATCCAGGGCGGACAGTATGGGTCGTACGCGATGACCTCCATGCCGAACGCCTGGGCCTTGCGCGCTGTGGCGCGAGCGATGTTGCCGAAGGCGACCAGGCCGAGCGTCTGATCGTAGATCGGCACCATCGGCATGATGGCGGCGCGCGTCTCGGCGCCCCACCTTCCAGCCTTGACCAGATCGTTGAGCTGCGCCAGCTTCTTGGCGCAGGCCAGCAGCAGCAGGATGGCGTGGTTCGACACTTCCTCGGTGCAGAAGCCCGCAGAGTTGACGACCATGATCCCCTGTTCGGTCGCGGCCTCGTGGTCGATGTGGTTGAAGCCGTGGCTGCCGACCATGATCGCCTGCACGCCTTCGGTCTCCTCGATAACCTCGCGGGAGATCGGCACACCGGCGTTGATTACGATGTCCGCGCCCGCCATAGCTTCGATGGTCTCACCGTCGCTGGCACACTCGAACTTCTCCAGCTCGTAGTCCAGGCCCTGGATCTGCTCTTCGATGAGCTCCGTGTCTGCTTCGCCGCTGCCTGAAATTACCGAAATCTTCAGTGTCACCTGTATCCTCCTGTTGCTATTGATTTTCAGTCTGCCCGGCGACTCTCGTTCGCCAGGGTGCTTATTGCCTCGATTATTGTGTCGACCTCTCGGTCTTCGGTGAAGAACGCGCAGCACAGACGCATCGCGCTATGTTGGAGCGCTGGCCGCCCCAGTATTCTCCACCGCTCGAACATCTGCGAGTTGAGCTCGTCGCCTTGCAGCCCTGCCAACGAGAAGGTCACGATTCCGGTCGAGAATTCGCGGCTCTCAGGACTGCGGAGCGTCGCGCCCGGTATCTCTGCGATGCCCGCCTTCAACCTGTCTGCAAGCTGGAGCGAACGTGTCTCGATGGTATCAATGCCGACCCCATCGATGTACTCGATCGCCTTGCCCATAGCGCCGTAAAGGACGGTGTGGCGTCCGCCGAACTCGAACCTGTGCGCCGTGTCGAGAAACTCCAGGTCCGCCATGGTCTGGCGGTCCAGCGTTCCCGCCTGCGACCCTGTCCACGAGACCTTGAGCCTCTCGACCCAGTCGCGCCTGACGTAGAAGAAGCCCGTGCCCCATCCGCCGAGGAGCCACTTGTGGCCGGTGCCCGCGTAGAAGTCGCAGTCCATGTCGCGCAGGTCGACCGGGAACTGACCGGCGGACTGCGCCGCATCCAACGCGACGGGCACGCCTCTCGCGTGGGCCAGGTCGCATATCTCCCTGGCTGGCAGCCGCGTTCCGGTGTCGGTCGTCACGTGGCTGATGCAGACCAGCTTGGTGCGCTCGTTGATGAGCGCGTCCAGCCCGGCCAGCATCTCGGACCGGTCCTCTGGCAGTGGCATTCGCCTGATCTTGATGCCGCGCTCCTTCTCGAGGTTGAGCCACACCATGATCCCGGTTGGATGCTCCTCTTCGGTGACGATGACCTCGTCTCCGGGGTCCCAGTCCATGCCGTAGGCGACGGTGCTCAGCCCCTCGGATATAGACCGCAGCATCGCGATCTCCTCCGGAGTGACCCCGAAGAAGTCGGCGACGGTCCCACGGGCCTTCTCGAACTCCTCGCTGATCGGGCCTTTGATCGAGGGGATGTCAGGCCCACCCTCCATCGCAGCCCGGTACTGGCCGGTGATGGAGTCGACCATCTGCCTGGACAGCGGCCCGGTGCCGCCGGTGTTCATGTAGATGGACTCGCCCAAAGCTGGGAAGTCGGAGCGGATGCGGTTAAGGTCGAGCGCCATATGGGTCCTCCTTGGGTGGACGGGTCTCGCGTCACATTATACGCATCGGCTTGATGGTTGTGGGGAGGGCGGTTCGGCTTCGAAGCTGTACCAGTTCGGTAGGTGTGCCTGTCGTCGCCATCCCTCATCAATTTCGTTTCTGCCCAGGTTGCCCTGCGTCGGAGCTCAAGGGCGTGGACTACCTCCGTAGTCAGCACCTTTTACCAATTATGGATGATTACACCGTATTCTCCCTCACCCGGGTCGATGGATTCCCGCTTTCGCGGGAATGACGGAGGAGGGGGCGCTACGGCATGTGATTTACGGCGTAGTCACAGCGAATTGGTATAAGACGCACGTTCGCTCGCACGAGACAGCTTCATCACTTTGGTAGAAGACACTTTGGTTGTTACCGAGGACGACAACGGGTATCCGAATCACGACAGAGATTCGCGCATAGCTGGGGAGTTTGAGTCTGGCACGTACACAGTTGAAGTCACGTTGAGAGAAAGTCACTCGACAGGTATTTTCTCCTTAAGGATAGTCGGTGAAAAGCCGATCCCTCTTCTGGGACACCAAGCCGATTTCACGTCACAGTACCGGGTCAACGCGATGGTACCCACTCGTGTACCCAACCTGATTCCCACAGCTTATCCTGACCCCGGCGTAGTTATACCAATTCGTTCTGACTACGCCGTAAATCACATAGCACAGCGTCGCACTCGTCGCACAACGCCGCACTCGTCGCACAGCGCTGCGCTCGTCATTCCCGCGAAAGCGGGAATCCAGAGAGTCCGGCCAGTGGGAATATGACCGGATCACTCACAATTGGTATTAGTTCCCGGCAGCTGACCACCACTGACAACTGACCACTCAAAACTGAGGACTCAACAATGGCCTTCTTCGACAGCAGCATATCCAGGTTCCACATCGACGACACCGCAGGCGCGAGTCGCGACCTCTCGGCGAACATCACCGAGATCGAGGGCATACCCGGCTCGCGTTCGCTGACCGAGATCACATCGCTTAGCGACGAGGGGCCCGTGTACATCGTAGGGGCGGGTTTGAAACCCGCCCTTACCACCGTCACGCTTACAGGCATCTTCGACGACTCCCCAAGCGGCGCGGACGCAGTTCTGTCCGCGCTGCTCAGCCACCCGTCCCCGGTCGAGTTCAGCTACGCCCCCGCGGGCACGTCCCACGGCAGCGTGAAGTACTCGGGCATGTGTTGGGTCGAGCGCTACGAGGTGTCTTCGCGCGCGGGAGAGCGAGTCGGCTTCACCGCCACCCTCAGAGTAGAAGGCAGCATCACCAGAGCCGTCCATACCAACTAACAGGCCCCCTCTCCCTCAGAGCCTGCCCCGGCGAAGGCCGGAGGAGAGGGCTGGAGCCTGCCCCGTAGCACGATACGGGGGTGAGGGTGAAAAGTACAAATACATTCACCATTCTAAATTCACCATTCACCATTCAAGGATCCCCCATGACCCTATCCCAAATAATCAAACTCAGGACCGACAACGGACGCGACATCGTCGACTTCCTCGTCGACGTCATGCAGGATCGCTTCAGGGACTTCCGCATCTGCCACAGACTCCAGGCAGCCAGGCTTCTCGCCACCTACGGAAACGAAGACGCCCCCAACTTCATCGCCGACAACACATCCGATACCCCCACTGCCCGCCGCAACGGGTCCAAGGCTACACGCCAGACGAAGTTCGACACCGAGCTTGCCAGGGTCATCAGGGAAGACACCGACGACGGACGCTCCATCGCCCGCTTCCTGGTCAACGTAATGGAAGGCGAGCTCAGGACGTTCATGCCCCACCACCGAATGGCCGCCGCCCGCGAGCTCCTCGACCGCGGCTTCGGCAAGTCCGCCCGCACCGAGGCACTCACCCCTCAAACCATCACCAACCGTCGTTCCGGCGAAGGAACAGCCTGCCCCGTACTCGATACGGGGTCACCCCGTACCACGATACGGGGCCGGAACCCAGAAACCCCGCCACCAGGCGACGCGCAACCCGCCCGCACCCCTAAATCCGTTCGTCCTCAGCCCGTCGAAGGACCCACCCCCAACCGTCATTCCGGCGAAGGAACAGCCTGCACCGACCCGATCCGTCGTTCCGGCGAAGGAACAGCCTGCCCCGTACTCGATACGGGGTCACCCCGTACCACGATACGGGGCCGGAACCCAGAAAGCGCCTCGTCTACAGTCATCCCTCAACCCGTCGAAGGACCAAACCCCGACGCAGCCCACACTCTCACTCCTCACTCCTCTCCACTCACTCCTCAACGCGAAGCGCCCCCTCTCACTCCTCACTCCTCTCCACTCACTCCTGGAGAGTCCGGCGGCCTCTCCACCGACCTCCTCGATACCCTAACCCACATCCTACCCAGCAGCTTCGAGCACACCGTCCTCGACCTCCTGGACAAGATGGGCTACGGACACGGACGACACACCGGACGCACCGGAGACGGAGGCATAGACGGAATCATTGACCAAGACACCCTCGGCCTCGACAGCGTCTACGTCCAGGCAAAACGCTGGACCAGCCAGGTCGGAGAACCCGAGATCAGGAGCTTCTCCGGCAGCCTCGACCCGCACGGAGCCACCAGGGGCATCCTCATCACCACCTCCGACTTCAGTGAGAGCGCCCGCCGCACCGCAGAGACTATCTCCACTGGCAGCAAGCACATACGCCTTGTCGACGGCAGAGAGCTGGCCCAGCTCATGATTCGCCACAGCGTCGGAGTGACGACCGACACCCCCCACCGCGCCCGAAAGAACGTCACCCCGTACTCCGATACGGGGCTCGACGAGAACTACTTCAACCAGCACACCTGACAACAGAGAGAAGTGCAAAACTCCGAATTCCTACCCGTCATTCCCGCACACCCACCCCTCGTTCCCGCGAACGCGGGAATCCAGAAGGTGTAGTACCAATCACCTATTGCTAGGAGAACCTACAAAAATGCCAGCCACCTTAGAACTCACCGACGGCGCCACCACACTCGACCTGCTTGGCCCGCCGTACCGCGCGAGCCAGCCGGTGCGACTTGAGCCGCCCAACGCCACGCCGGTCCTGGCGGGCCGGACGCTGCGAGGCGTCCACTACTCCCCGCGCATCGTCGAGACAGACCTCAACCTGAGGGCCGACGACGTCTCCTCACTGCGTCGTGCGATACGAACGCTGGAATCGCTGTGCTCGGTCTCCGAGAGCCGCCAGTCGATCGCACACGGCGCGCCCGTATCGTTGCGATGCCAGCTTGGCGACGCCGACGCGCAAAACACCGACCAGGGGGCTGAGTACCGCGTGCTCAGGGGCGAGGTCGTGCTGCCGCCGAGTCTGCTGCAGGAGCCGGCGCTCTCGACAGCGAACGCCGTCCCAGGCGCGAGGCTCAGGCTGCTGGTCGAACCGTTCGGCAGGCTCGCACAGGTCACGCCGGCGCAGGTCACGGCCCACAACGAACAGGATGGAGCGGCGACAAACTGGCTGGACGTCACCGACGCCGGTGGCACGCACGGCGCGAAGCTCAGGCTCAAGATCGGCGACCCCGGAGGGTGGAGCGGGCCCTCGAGGATGTGGGTGGCGCGACGCTCCGGGGCGCGCAGGTCGGATAAGCTGTTCTTCCAGGCAGAGTCCGGTACGACTGCATCCGGGCAGGCGCCGTTCGTCGGTGGCCGCTCGACCTGGGATGGCGCCGACGTCTTCGACGCCAACGCAAGCGGCTCCGGAGCGAATGTCGCCCGCATGATGTGGACGACCCGCGTGAACAGCTACGAGGCCGCGTCGTCCCTGACTCGCGCCGGATACGTCGAGGTCGGCATACCCGGCGCATCTGTGCCTCACGGACTGTTCCGCGCGCTGGCCCGCGTCCGGGTCGGCGGCAACCCGTTCTCCAGCCCGTTCGAGCCGGACCGGTACGACACCGAATCGGCATTGGGATTCGCGCTGGGCTGGACGTTCGGCGGCAGGCGTAAAGAGCCGTCCCAAGCCGACAAGGTACTCCTGGAGGAGACGGGCAGCTTCCAGACGATCGACCTCGGCGAGCTGTCCATCCCGCCGATGGCGCTGCCTGAAGGCTACTCCAGCCCCGATCTCCGGCTGAGAGTCCACGGTATCTTCGATCCGACCGGGCCGTTCAGCGATACGGTGGTAAACAGGTTCTACTCCGTAACCTGGGACGTGGACTACGTGATGCTGCTGCCCATCGACGAGGGCGCGGTGATCGTAGACGGCGTGGACTCCACCGACCGCGTTCTGATCGATACGCTCAGCGACACGCCCGGAGTCTACCTGCTCGACGCCGCAGACGTGGTACAGAGGTACGCGGACTTCACCGGAGGCCCGTTCGGCCTGGGCACGGAGGACACCCGGATCTACGTCGTCCGCGACGAACCGGGCGATCCCTCTGCGGTCAGGTTCACCCTGAACGCCAGCTACACCCCACTCGTGGCGGGAGTATAACCCGTCGTTCCGGCGTAGGCCGGGGGCTGATAGGGGTAGGTAGATGTAACTTTCAGACTTGAACCTCAATCAACAGGCCCCCTCTCCCTAAGAGCCTGCCCCGTACTTGATACGGGGGCTGACAAGGGTAGGTAAAAGTGTACAGCCAAGTGTGAATACCGACCAACATACCCCCTCTCCCTAAGAGCCTGCCCCGTACTTGATACGGGGGAGAGGGCTGGGATGAGGGCGAGAGGCTCTCACTCCTCACTCCTCTCCACTAACTCCTAGAAAGGTGCATCCATGCCAAGGACAATCGCGCAAAACCTGAAGCTGTACACACCCGTAGGGGCGGGTTTCAAACCCGCCCCTACCCTAGTCGCCGTCCTCGACCCCAGCGGCATCCGGTCGCTGGAACACGGCACACGGCTGCCCGGCGGGTTCCACGAGCTGTCGCTCACCATAGCGGCGACCGAGAGCGAGTTCCGCGACTGGAGACAGAATCGTCTGCTGGACCGGCTCGTGCTGGAGGAGTCTGCTGGCCGCACCGTCTGGGAGGGAAGAATCGAGGGCGTCGCCCTGGCCGACAGGTGGCAGGTGTCTCTCACCGCTCGCGGCTACTGGTCCAACCTGACAGACTCGGTGCGCAACCGCAGCTACGTGAGCGGCGCCGACACCGGCGGCTCGATCATCGCCGATCTACTGGGAGACATACACGCCCAGGCACGCCAGCTATCGCCCTCGGTTGAACACGTTGCAGCCGGGCCGACCATCGTCCACGAGTACCAGGACGACTGGACGATCTGGCGGGTCCTCACCGACCGCAGGCGCGGAGTGGCGTCCTTCGGTTCAGGAACGGGGGCGAGGCCTGCCCCGTACTCCGATACGGGGATGGACGTGGCCGTATGGGAGGACAGGAAGCTGCACTACCGGCCGCGCTCGCTATCAGGCACCACCTGGCACAGCTACGTCAGGGCCGAGAACGGGGGCGGGGTCGTCCATCTGCCGCTGCGCGTGGACTGGAGCGACCTTGCCAACGCCGTGGAGGTCACTTACGAGCGGGCCGGCGTGATCATGCGTACACCGCAGGCCATCGACGCCAGGAGCATAGCCAGGCACATCCGCCGCGAGCGGAACGTCTCGAACATCGGGGAGTCCACGTCCGCGACCGCCGTCCAGCGTCGCGATACCGAGCTGAACCTGCGCTCGCATCTCAGGCCGACTGCGGCGGCCCTGGCAGTCAACCGCGTCTGGGACGGCGACGGCATCGAGTGGCCGCTGTGCCGTGTGCGCGCCGGCGACGTAATCAGAATTCCCGACTTCACGCCAAGCACCACCGATCTCGACCGCCTCGTATTCGACGCCTACCGCACCTTCTTCATCGAGGAGACCTCATGCGACCACGTCACCGGAGTCCTGTCCATCCGCCCCGACAGCGAGGACGAGGCCAGTTTGTAGCGTGCCATCCAATCAGAAACTGCCCCAGATTATTAGGCAGTGTTGACATTTCCCGTCATTCCCGCGAAAGCGGGAATCCAGGCGCCTTTGGAAGCAGACATCGCCTCCATTCTGGGTTCCAGCCTACGCCAGAATGACGAAACTGGGTTGTTGAACTGCCTC
>DAOUHG010000165.1:0-5042 GCA_034428835.1 Dehalococcoidia bacterium | reverse complement strand
AGGTAGGTCCATATCCTGGGCTGACTGTGCAACTGTGAGCTGAGCCAGAATGCGCCGGATACGGGGTAGCATCTCAGGGGGTACGCGACTAGCGTCATCTCGCTCCGCCAGTCGTCGCAGTCCTCGGTGCCTATACCTCATGCGGCATAGTATGTTGCATTGGTCCGATGATCCGCAAGGATGGGGTCGTGCGCCAACTCGCATACAAGACGCGACGCCTTTGACCCTGAACCCTCCAGCCCCCGCGTTTACAGGGAAACGCTGTCACGATATACTCTGCGCCACGAAACCAATCCCAATCAGAAGCGAGGGCTCCTCATGGGCGAATTTGATGGTAAGGTCGCGATAGTCACCGGCGCTGGCAGGCTCCGAGGCATAGGACGTGCAGCAGCGGTTGGCTTTGCGAAGTTGGGCGCGAACGTGGTGGTAACCGGAACGGGTAGAGACCCCTCCACGTTCCCGGACGATGAGAAGGCCGTCAACTGGCGCGACATTCACAGCGTCGCCGACCAGATCGAGTCGCACGGCGTCAAGGCGCTGCCTCTGGTCGCGGACGTGACCAACAAGGAGCACGTCCAGAACATGATCGATCAGGCCGTCAAGGAGTTCGGCCGCGTGGACATGCTTGTCAACAACGCTGCCTACGCGCGCGGCCCGGACCGCGTACCGGTCCGGGACCTCGACGACGGTATCTTCCAGCGTGTTATAGACATCAAGATCACGGGCACGTACCTGTGCACCAAGGCCTTTGTCGGCGCGCTTCAGGAGCAGGGCCACGGCGGGAAGATTGTCAACATCTCCTCCACCGCAGGTAAGCGGGGAAGCGCCAACACCCTGGCCTACAACGCCGCCAACTTCGCAATCGTGGGCATGACTCAGTCGATGGCACACGAGTTCGGTCCTATGGGCATCAACGTCAACTGCGTCTGCCCGGGCGCTGTCGATACCCACAGGATGGACGACATAGACCGCGAAACGCGCTGGGTCGAGATGGCTGCGACCACACCGATCGGACGCAACGGCACCGACGATGAGACCGGCGAGTTCTGCGTCTACCTCTGCACAGAGGCCGCGTCGTGGATCCACGGCCAGTCGATCAACATCAACGGCGGCTCCGTGATGGAGCACTAGACTGGGAAAGAGAGAATAGGAGTGAGAGGTCAACGGTCGAGTCTGGCCTCAACCACTCTCGATTCTCACTCCTCTCTACTCACTCCTGACCGGTAGCGACACCGTCGCCTTGCCGATCACGTGGGGCGTGCCTTCCTCGTTTTCCATCGTGACGTCGCACTCGATCTGAGGTTCGCCGTCCACGATGTCTTTGTCGGTTATCATGCCGCGTAGAGTGAGAGGACGGTTGTGCAGCACCGGACTGCGAAACACCACGTCCAGCTTGACCAGCCGGACTGTCGGGGACCACGCGGTGATTAGCTGGGACATGATTGCGATGTTCATAGCACCCGGCACGATCGCCTCGGGCAGTCCTTCGCTCTGGGCCTTCTCTCGGCTGGTGAACCGCGTAGGGCCCTCCTCGCGTCCCCAGACCTGGGTGAACTCGATCACCTGATCGTCGGATACGATCCGCTCTACCGGTCCGACCTCGTCGCCAAGGTCAACGTCATCGTAGTAAACGCCGTCGTCGCTCATCTCGGCCTCCTCTTGCGCCTGACGAACGACTCCTGTACCAGCGCGACCGTCTCGCCGCCCTGGTTAGCGAAGCTGGTCTCCCAGACTTGGAAGACCATTTTGCCGGAGCGACCGGTCTTGGCATAGACGTCCTTCAGCCTGGTCTTGGCGAACAGGGTGTCGCCGGGCTTCACCGTACCTACACACTCGATCGCCTGGCCGGCGAACAGGCTCATATCGCCGAACTCCAGTTTGATGTCGGGCCGGGTGACACCGGACACGAACATGTTGCAGAACGTGGGCGGCGCGATGATACTGCCGTGCTCAGACTCTCTGGCGGCGTCATCGTCGAGGTACAGGGGATTGGTCTCTCCCGTCGAGTGGGCGAACTTCACGATCATCTCCTTCGTGACCGGGTAGGAGCCGATCTCGTGGTCCACGCCCAGGAGGCT
Organism: Dehalococcoidia bacterium; assembly: GCA_034428835.1. Lineage (GTDB taxonomy): Bacteria > Chloroflexota > Dehalococcoidia > Lucifugimonadales > UBA1123 > VXRN01. The sequence continues at coordinate 2,964 of DAOUHG010000165.1, read as the reverse complement.
GCGGTCGAATACTAAGTCGGTGTCCGTGGTGGTCATGGGGTCCAAGCCCTCTCTCAGTCCCTCTCCCGTCAAGGGAACAGGGACGCTAAATCTAAGCGGTCGCGTCGGACAGCAGGACGGGAGCGAACTCGCCCGATCTCAGCTCTCTGACCAGGTCGGTCTCGCTCAGCACCGGGTTCTCAAAGTTGGTCATGCACTTGCCGATGGCGCTGACGAGATGTGCGTCGCTGCCGCCGGTGGCCGGGACGCCAAGCTGGCGGATCAGCTCCTCCGCGCGCTCCTGCTCTCCAGGGCGATTGGAGCCGTTCAGCCCTTCTGCGGCCCGAATGGCGCCGAAGTCGCGCCCGTTGTCTGTGAACTCGCACAGGCCGATGCCGAAGCGACCGGGATGCGCGGGAAGCGCTATTGCTCCATGCTCTTCTGCGGCGCCCACAAGCTCGAGCGCGTCCATGTTGACGTTCCCAAAGTTGATGGCGTCCGTTAGCGCCTCCGTGACGCCGTACACCAGGAAGTGACCCATGTTGGTGTCCAGCTCGGAGCCCTTCATGATGAGCACGTCGTTGGCCTCGGCGAGCTCAGAGTAGCTCTTGTCGAAGTCGAATTTGCGGTGCTCGGTCAGGACGAAGCCGTCTATCCGACTGCCCCTCCTGCGCAGGACGCCCACCCACTTCACGTACTGGTCTACGTTTGCTCTTGAGTCGTCCGAGGATACGGAGTGGGTGTGCAAGTCTATGAACATTCGCTTCTTCTGCCAGGGGAGAATTGGGGAGCGTCGGAAACGCCGCCTGACGAATGTTATGAAAGCGCTGCAGCGCAGTCAAGAGCCTGTACCGGGCCTCGATCCGGGGGCGCGCATTTGACAGCGGCGCAAAGGCAGTCCAAAGTAGGCGAAGGGCCGAGTAGAAGGTCGCCATCCGGCCGCCGGGCCCCAATACCCCAACAACGGAGGCTCATCCAATGGACCTTGGAATTGCAGGCAAAAACGCGCTCGTAACCGGCGGAAGCCGCGGACTGGGACGCCAGTGTGCCGTCTCACTGGCCGCTGAAGGCGTCAACGTCGCGATATGCGGACGAACGCAGGACACGATCGTCGGCACAGTGGCAGAGCTGGAGTCGATGGGCGTCAAGGCGTTCGGAGTGGTCGCCGACGTTATCGATTCTTCGGACATGCAGAGGCTCCACGATGAGACTGTATCCGGCCTGGGTCCGATCGACATTCTCGTGAATAACGCCGGCGGCTCCATAGGCTCGACCGACATCTCAGCGACGCCGCTGGACAACTTCCGCACCGTGTTTGATCTCAACCTGTTCGGCGGCTACGAGCTGACCAGACATGCCTTGCAACACATGCAGGGCCAGGGCTGGGGTCGCGTCATCAATATCGCATCGATCTGGGGCCGCGAGTACGGCGGTAACATCGGGTACATGTCTGCCAAGGCCGCGCTGATAGCTGCCACCAAGCACGCCGGACTATCCCTCGGGGGCACGGGCATAACCGTCAACTCGATCGCGCCTGGTTCGATCGCCCACCCCCAAGGCGGCTGGGAGCGATTCCAGACCGAGCAGCCCGCGGAGGTCGTCAGCACCTTCATCGAAAACAATCTCCCTATGGGAAAGTTCGGATGGCCCGAACCAGTGGGCGACCTTTGCGCGTTCCTGTCATCTGACCGAGCCGACCTCATCACCGGGTCGTGCATCGTGGTCGACGGAGGCCAGAGCTACTCTATGATGTAGGGTGACTACCGCTGTTTGTGTCGGAGGCGTGGTCGGGGCGCACCCAAATCCCTGACATTGCGGGTGTGGCTCTCGGTGCGCCCCCGACAGATGGTCTAATATATACTAGTCCATCTTTCCGAAAGGGGGACGAACAGTGCTTGACTCCAAGCCGAAACGAATCTGGACCGTGGCGGAGGCTAAGGCGCGTCTGTCCGAGATCCTTCGTCTTTCGGAAGAAGAGGGCCCTCAGCGCATAGGCGCCCAGAATCCCTTCGTCGTAGTGCCCGCTCATGTGTGGGATGAGAGGCAGCCGACCCGAAAACCTCTGGGTCAGTGGCTGGTTGAAAACGTGCCGCGCGGGACAAATCTTGAAGTTTCCGAGCGCAGTTCAGATCGGAAGATACCATTCGTCGATGACGAAAACGCCGAATGAGTCGCCATCTTCTAGACACCAACGTGATCTCGGAGCTAACGAGGCACTCACCGGCTCCTCAGTTCGTCAGCACCGGATGAGTAAGGCAATTGTGGAGCAAGAGATTGCCAATCGAGAATGAATCGGGCTGGCCAATCACTCTAGCCAAAACGAATATAACTGAAATAGACGGTCACCCTGTGGAGACCCCTGTTGACGTTGTGTTTCGTCTTTTGCCGTTCCCAACGGTTGTCATTGAGGCAGCGGGACTCCCAAGTATTGTGCTTGCAAAGGAACGCTTCGCGATAACTCTGGATAGCGGTGCTGAACTAGAAGCCTTGGTTCGGTCGTAATTGATTAGCGGAGTCGGGGCGCGGGGAGAGGTTCAGGTGGAGCGGGCGTGGACAGGCGCACCGCTGAACACACCGCACAGACCATCCACCACCGACTGACCGCCACCCTTCCGAGCCAGGGTCCTGATTACGCTGGTGAACGCACCGAATGCATCGGCGCCACCCTCGGTCTTCGAGCAGTGAGACACCTTACGCGCTATCACCGCCCCTCGCAGCGCTCGCTCTGCCCGGTTGTTGGTCGGCTCTATTCCAACACCGTCCAGAAACCTCAGCAGATTGCCACGGTCATCGTGCCAACCAAGCTCGTTCTGAAGCCTCCCGTTGTCACGATCAGGCCCCCGATCGGAGTCGAGAGCAGGCATCGGACGGTCCCGTAGATGATGGCTCAGCGCTCGTCTCAGTCGCTCCGTCTCCCCACCATAGTCCGCCACCTCTCCACGACGTTCCGACTCCCGAAGTTCCATCGCCTCTCTGAGCAACTCG
>DAOUHG010000164.1:0-6189 GCA_034428835.1 Dehalococcoidia bacterium | reverse complement strand
GGGAGGCAGGTCCTGGAAAAGGCGTGGTGGGTGGCAACGATTCCCGGGGTTACACTCTCGTTACTGATACTATCGGTAAACTTTCTAGGCGACTGGCTCAGGGACTTCATGGACCCCACTCTGCGTCATACCGCAAATTAGCGGCACTGGATGACGGAGCGACCAGCACCTATTTCTCATCCGCGCCTAGTGCTCTGGGGCAAGATGCGATCAGGGAGGGACCCATTAAGGAGTCATCTCATTGACACTGCCCGGCAGGAGAGATACCATTTAATCGGGCTGGGAGGATCGCACGTACTTGGTTCGCTGAGGATTAAGTCCTCGCCCGGCCGCTAATAGATACTCGGCTCCGCTTTATGTACCTTCTTTATCTGGACGAATCGGGAACCCATTCAAGCGCCCGCCATTTTGTACTGGCGGGCGTTTCAGTTTACGAGACGAATGTCTACTGGGCAGCAGACCAGTTGGACCGTCTTCAAGCTGAATGCTTCCCCGGTATTATTGATGAGAGCGTACTCTTTCATGCGGCTACTCTTCGTGCAAGAGACGGTGAAAGAATGGACCCACCGTTCGAGCAGTTGGATAGAAACACTAGGCTGGAGCTATTGGATCGGCTGTATGATGTCGCAACGCGGATCCGTGGAACATTTTTCTCTGTCGTGGTCGAAAAGTCTCACTTAGATGAATCTGAAGACCCTTACGAGCGAGCGCTGGAGCAGATTCTATCCAGATTCGACCAGTTCATTGGTCGAGTGTACCGAGAACGGGATCTCCAAAATAAAGGACTGGTAGTCATTGCAGACTCACAGTATCGTGAACGGCTTGAAGCAGTCGCACGACAGTTTGCGAAGGAAGGCACCCAGTGGGGCAATATTCGGAATTTGGTCGACATACCGTTCTTTACACTGTCAAAGAACAGCCGACTGCTTCAGATCGCAGACCTGATTGCCAATGCCGTATACGGAAGATATGAGTCGGGACATGCAGCGATGTTCGACAAGATGCTGCCCAAATTCGATCAGGATGACCATGGCAGAATGCACGGGCTGTTGCACTTGACTAGCAACACAAAGAGAGCGTCATGCTATCTTCCCTGCTGCCTGACGCGGCGGCTGACTTCAACCTTATGATAGCTAGACTGGATGGAGTGAACATGACATGAAAATCACCGACATAGAAATCTTCGTCGTCGATGGCGGACGCCGACCCTGGCTCTTCTCCGCCGTTCGCACCGACGAGGGCATTACCGGATACGGCGAGTTCGGCTCCGGCGTTGCCGCACACTCGCTGGTCGGACTGGTCGAAGACCTCAAGCCGATGATTATCGGAAAGGACCCCGAGGCGGTCGAGAAGCTCTACTTCGACCTCTACCGTGTCCTGCGCGCCACGCCTGGTGGCATTGCCCAGATGGGCATCGCCGGTATCGAGCTCGCCTGCTGGGACATCAAGGGCAAGGCGCTAGGAGTCCCGGTCAACAACCTCGTCGGCGGACCCTACCGTGACAGCCAGCGTGTGTACTGGTCCCACCTTGCGAGCGCGCGAGCAGGCGACCCGTCGCTCGCTCCCGACAAGCCGCTAAAGGACTGGGCCGCGGTCGCGGCTGCCGCACTCGAGGCTCCTGAGCATGGCTACGACGCCTTCAAGACCAACATCCTGTGGCCGGGCGACCCTCCGCGCCAGATCTCCCAGAGTCGTGATGGACTCAGCCACGACCAGCGCGCCGACACGGAGACCGTCCGAAACGCGGAGAAGCAGATATCGGTAATGCGCGAGGCCGTCGGGCCATCGGTCGACATCCTGCTGGACATCAACTACAACTTCAAGACCGAAGGCGCTATCAGGATCGCCAAAGCGCTCGAGCCCTACAACCTGTTCTGGATTGAGCACGATAACGAAGACCCCGAAGCGCTGGCGCAGCTCAAGGCATCGACCTCCACGCTGCTCTGCTCCGGAGAGCAGCATTTCAGCGTCAGGGAGTACCTGCCGTACTTCGAGCTACGGGCGATGGACACCGTGAAGGTGGACGTTCAGTGGCAGGGCTTCGGCGTGGCCAAGAAGGTCGCCGACGTCGCTGAGACTTACGAGTTGAACATCGCCCCGCACAATCCGGCGTCGGAGCTTGCCAGCTTCCAGTCGGTCCACCTCTGCGCCTCTGTATCGAACGTCAGAATCATGGAGAGCGACCCGGAGGGCGTTCCCTGGCGATTCGAGCTGTTCACCGAGCGCCCGGAGGTAATCAACAGCTACATGACAGTACCCACCGCGCCCGGCTGGGGCTGTGACCTCGTAGAAGACGCCGCCCGCAAGTACGCATGGAACGGCTAGTCCCAACCGTCATTCCCGCGCACGCGGGAATCCAGGGGGGTGGGGTCAGGAATCAGGTTTCAGTGTCGAGGTTTGTAAGACCATGAAAATCACCTCAATCGAAAACTTCGCCGTCCGTGGACTGGGTGCGAACCCCTGGCTCTACTGTGCCATCCGCACTGACGAGGGCATAACCGGCTATTCCGAGTACGGCATGGGCTCTTTCGCCAGGGGCCTGCCCGCTCTGATCCAGGACATCGGGGAGACGCTGATAGGCAAGGACCCGCTCCCGGTCGATAAGCTGTGGATGGACATGTACCGCAACACGCGCTCATCGTCCGGCGGCGCGACCGCAATGGCCATCGCCGGAATCGAGCTTGCTCTGTGGGACATCAAGGGCAAGGCGCACGGCGTACCCGTGTACCGGCTGGTCGGCGGTCCGTTCAGGGATAAGCAGCGGGTGTACTGGTCTCACCTCGCCACGTACAGGGCGAGAACTGCCGAACAGTGGGGCGTGCCCAAGCTGAGCACCATGGAAGACGTAGCCGACTGCGCGCGGGAGGCTGTCGACGCTGGCTACACCGCGTTCAAGACCAACATCGTGTTCCCCGGTGAGAACCCGTCGGTCATCAGCAACATGTTTGCCGGAGCGAACGACCAGAACGCCCCGACGGACTTGGTCAGGCACACGGTCGAGCAGATCGGTATGATGCGTGAGGCGGTCGGCCCGGACGTCGATATCTGCCTGGACATCAACTACAACTTCAAGACTGAGGGAGCCATCGCCATCGGCAGGGCGCTGGAGCCGTTCGACCTGTTCTGGATGGAGATCGACAACCAGGACCCCGACGCGCTGCTGCAGCTCAAGATGGCGCAGCGGACGCCGATCTGCTCAGGCGAGCAGCTTCTCGGGCTGCGGCAGTATCAGCCGTACTTCAGAAAGCACGCCATGGACACCGTCAAGGTCGACGTCCAGTGGCAGGGATTCTCCCAGGCGAAGAAAGTCGCCGATCTCGCCGAAGTGTACGAGCTTAACATCGCGCCGCACAACTACAACTCGCACCTGTCCAGCTTCCAGAGCCTGAATCTGACGGCCGCGGTCTCCAACGTCCGCATCATGGAGAGCGACGTCGACTCCGCCGCCTGGCGCGACGAGCTGACCACAGAGCTCCCCGAGATCGAAAACGGCTGGATGACCATCCCAACCAAGCCCGGCTGGGGCTGCGACCTCGACGAAGACGCCGCCCGCAAATACGCCTGGGAGGGGTGAGGCCAAACTTGGAGATTGACTCCTATGTCTGACATTGATCCCGGGAAGTTGCCGCCAATACACCCGGGAGAGATTCTGAAGGAAGAGTTCTTGGCGCCCTTAAGCATAAGTCAGCAAGAACTGGCGAAATCGATCGACACAGATGCACAGTGCATTCACGCCATAGTCCACGGTGAGGAATCTATCACTGCTGAGATGGCTCTGTGCCTATCAAGGTTCTTCGGCACATCTGCCAGATTCTGGACGGGACTCCAGTCCCAGTACGATTTGGAAGTTGTCAAAGATCGACTGGCGACAAAACTCAATGCCGTTAAACTCCATCAAACGAATGGGGTCGCATCTGATGTTAAGTTGCCACCTACAGGCAAGTGCTGGTGCGGATGTGGCGGTGTGCCTAACAAGGATTCGCACTTCTTGCAGGGACATGATCAAAGGGCGTTGCATAAGGTAATTAAGAGCGAATACGGAAGCGTCTTGGAGTTGCTACGACACCATGACTACGCATCCAGCGGTGATAATGCCGACATGGATAACGTAGGCCGTGTTAGCTAGAGGAACTGATCCATGTTCATCAGTAGGATGATAAACATGTAACATCCTAACGCCGCTCCGAATGTAACGGCCAGCACACCGATTGCCCATACGACCGAAGACTCTTGGGACCGCCTGTTCCTCAAGATGATGGTCCCGGCAACCAACCCCACAATCGCCGGGAGTAGGGCTCCGGCGAACTCGATTGACATCGTGCATCCTCCTCAATAGAGTTTGGTGAGCTACGTGCCAACTCTGTTCTTCTCAGTTCTCTGTATGTGCTCGCGCAGAGCGCGATTGATGTCTGTCTGATAGCCGCGTCCGTCTTTGGCCTTGATCTTGAACCATGCCACGATGCCCGCATCCAACCGCAGCGTAATCTGCTTCTTGACCGGCCGATAGAACATGCCCCGCTGCGCACGCGACCAATCGAGCAGCTCGGGGATATCGGATGTGTCGATCTGATCTTCCGGCAACTCCGCTAGCGCAGCCAGCTCGGCCTTCTGCTCGTCTGTCAGGCTAGTACGTTCCTTCTTCATAAGCCTCCCTTTCCCGCCGAGTCGCCCTTCGTGTGCTGGTTAAGTAGATTGTCACGGGGCGAAGCATTGAATGACTGCCTCCGTGTGAGAGCGGACTTCAGGCGTTCCACCCTCTTGCCAGGCAGACAGCAACTCGTGGTACGAACAGGATACGAACGTCACCTCGTCCCCCTCAACACGTTTCGCGAAGTCTGCTATCTCATCCCTGTGTCGAGCCTTAGCGTCCTCGCCGATTGGTTTCCCGTCTCTCGACCAATGTCCCGGCTCGGCGTACAGGTACATCAATATGGGCGTCAGGCCCTCGTATTCAGCGGTTCGATGAACTTGGGTCCGCAGGGCGAATGCGTGTTTGAAGAGTTGTGCGGCGTCGAGGTGAGCGTGCAGGCTACTGTCTTGATGGAGCCCGTCTCTGACCTGTTGGTATCCTTCCATGCGATCCCCCCAAACCGGCCGCCAGTACGCTTCCGATATGGAGGGCGCTTTCTTCGTACGGAAAGGCTCGAACCGCTTGGACTCAATGCCGATCAAGGCGGATGGAGTGGTGATGAGAACGTCCAGAACGGGATGACGACCACCGCGCCATGGGAAGTTGACCGTCCTTTCGAGAGCCAGTGAACATACGGGCCACGTCACGAAATCACATCCCGGAAGTGGAGGCAGATCATGAGGCCTGTTCAGAAATAACCCGAACGTGTTCGCGGCAAGCGCGGAGGAAGACTTCGGACTATCGAACTTCCCTGAGGTTATTTCGCTGCCCCGAGCTGCGTTGAGCATCGCTTCGACTTGCGCAGCCGGAACGCCAGGTAAGAACCTATTGGTCATTCTGTCACCTATCCTGTACGGAGCCGTCGAAGCCTATTGGAGTGTCCACCACTTCTGGGTTTTCGGGTTGGGCTAGGGGTGGATTACTCGGCTGCGTCGTGTTGGGGATATGATTTGGGCGATGAAGGATGATTGCATGAGTCAGAGCCTCTGGCGCAATGGATAACCGGCCAGCTGCCTGACATCGTCGTCCCGTACTGTAAAGCAGACGTAATTGAACTCATCTATGACTTTAGCCAGAGTGTGTCCACATGGTGTCAGCGATGTGATTGCACCCTCGCGTGTAAGATTTTCCGCGATACTCACTTGACCGATGGCTTCCTCAATCTGACCCTGTATGAGTGTCAGGAAATGGGCATAATTGTCCCCATTGGCTCCGACCCGATGTGCTGATGCGATACGTGTGTCCCACATAACGAACAATTCAAGATTGACGGCCGCATGAATCATCTTGGACGTTGCGACAGATTCGAATCTCTTGCCAGCGTCTGCAATCTCGTCGAAACTTGTCGATATCAATTGCCTGATGGTCATGTCTTGTATGACCAAACCAAGGTCAACATCCAGTACGGTCTTATCGTTTAGCAGGCTGAGCTTATACCAATTATGGATGATTACACCGTATTCTCCCTCACCCGGGTCGATGGATTCCCGCTTTCGCGGGAATGACGGACGAGGGTCTACGCATGAGAATGTGTCATGGTAGGTTTGTGGCGTAGTCAA
>DAOUHG010000163.1:0-1847 GCA_034428835.1 Dehalococcoidia bacterium | reverse complement strand
GCGATCGCACAGTCGGCGGCCGCAAGCGCGGCCTCCTGCTCGATGTTGTCGCCTGCGCCGGTGTCTATGATGACGTCGTCATACCGGGACACAAGGTTCCGCAGGCGTCTGGCGAACGACTCTCCGTGCAGCGTCTCGGAGTCCAGCTTGAACACACTCACCCTGGCCCGTTGCTGTGCCCAGAAGTGAGAGCTGCCCTGCCGGTCGGCATCGATCAGCAGCACCCTGCGGTTCTTGGCACGCATGCCCGCGAGGTTGGTCGCGAGCGTGGTCTTGCCGGTGCCGCCCTTTTCGGCAAGTAGCGCGACGATCATGCTGCCCCCCCTGAGTCGTCGTGTGTTCTGGCGCGGTACGCCAGCGTAACGTATCACAACGTGCTACAACACACAGCGGGCTCAGGGGTCAGGCTATTATGGATTCATGGAACAAATAGTGGACGCTGTTCGTCACTACATCTGAAGAGCAGAGAACAGACGCAGGCCAACGCAGATTCTCTGTAGAACCATGCAGATTCTTGAAGCGTCCCAATTCAATGAGGAATAGATCAGATCTCACTCAGGAGAGAGGGAATACGTCATGAGGTCAGTAGTTCCGAAGTCACACGGGGTTGGTTTCACGGCCATATCAGTGACCGCAGTGAGCCTCGCTCTCTTGATGAGTGTCCTCTGGCTGCTTGGGAACCCAGGGCAGGTTCATGCCTGTAAGTGTGCAGTACCCGGTTCTCCGTCCGAAGAGTTGGAGAAGTTCGATGCAGTCTTCGCCGGAAGGGTAATTTCCGTCCAGCACTCCTATGACCCTGATGCAGCGTCCTTCGGCACTGAGGACCGCACCACGGTTGGATTCGAGGTCAGCGCCGTGTGGAAGGGCACTGTCCATGAGGACATGTACATCACCACACCGCCAACCGGCGGAAGCTGTGGGTTTGCATTCATCGAAGGGGAAGAGTACATCGTCTATGGTCACGACAGCAACTTTGCAGACGACAGCTATACCGCTGGCATATGTAGTCGAACTGCACTCCTCCGCGAAGCGCAGGCTGACATCGACGCTCTCGGGGACGGGAGGGCTCCTCAAAGGGGGACGGGCGGACCAGCGCCTGAAGAACCACAGGACTCGGCTCTGGGCAGGGCGTGGGTTATCATTCTGGTAGTTGCCGCAACGGTCTTCGCAGTAGCCGCGATTGTGGTGTACGCCCTTGTGAGGCGCCGGTAGGCGGCTCGTCACTCTCCCGGGTATCCCTCGTGGCGCCGACGCCATACTCCAGGTCGGGTCCGCCACCAGCTCAAGGTAGGTGAGCGGCGGCGCAACCGGCAAAAGTAGTTGACACTGATCACCGCAACCCCGCCAGTACGGCAGCTCGCTTTCAGCCTCTTCTGCCCGTCCAGGTGGACATAATTTCTGAAGGATGAATCAGGTGAGACCTAAGAGGCTGTTTTGTCCCATTGTGGGCGCCTCGCCCTAGCTGACACCCTCCCCTAAACCTGACAACCTTGCTGCAGATTGGGACGATCCCTCGGAGGTAGTGTCCCAAGACGGAGTTATAGTCAATTGAGATTCAGAGCAGCAGTAGCCATTACAGGCTTGGCCTTCTCCCTAATAGTGGAGGCCACCGCACAAGCCATCGATGCCGGAACATACCGCGTGGGCAGCGACATTCAACCTGGCATCTACGCCGGCAACCCTGGATCGGAAGACGGAGACTCATGCTACTGGAAGCGTCTCAGCGGTGCTTCGGGAGAATTCGATGACATCATCGCCAATGGCAATGCCATAGGACAGTTCTACGTCGAGGTCAAGTCGACTGACAGCTACTTCACGGTCAGGTGCGAAGTCACACCTCTTGCAGA
>DAOUHG010000162.1:0-4003 GCA_034428835.1 Dehalococcoidia bacterium | reverse complement strand
CAGGCGCTCAAATGGACTCAGCAGCGATATAATCACTTCGGGCAGGGTATGCATGCTCGACCTCTTGTGGTGATTTGGTCGAGCTTATCCTGCCCTTGGTTCTTTGGCTATCCATTGTACAAAGTCGAGATGTCTGGGGAAGGTTGCCAAAGTGAGCCGTTTGCTGCTGGCGCACCTCTTCCTGAGCGGCGGCAGGGCGATCAGTTCCACCCCAACGTTTGACCATGTCATCGGGGTCTATGATTCCATCGGTCATAGCTGTTCTGATCCTCCAATCTGTCGAATGACGTTTCAGTCTGGCCTCATAAACACCCGATGGGTCTGGTAGATTGGCTCCGCCTTCCTGCACTCTGCGTCCAGCCGTTGATCACTGCATCCATCTTGACCACGTCAGGCAGATAGTGGGGGGTTTTGATTAAGAGGTGGATTGCAGCCATCCAGTCGACCTAAAATGGGGCGGTCTCACACCTGACTACCGAAACAGCATCGCGGCTAAGGATTAACTCACCAGAATGAACAGAACTCACGTATTGGCTGCAGCCGTAATTGGCCTGATGCTCGTGTACGCCGCCTGCTCCACGGAACCCAGTCCTCAGACACTGGATTCTGTAGGTGGCGCTCAGCTGCCGCCGGCCACCGCCAGTCCCGCGCCTCCTACTGCTGATCCAACCGCGAGGTCTACTCCGGAACCGGCAGCAACGACAGTTCCGCCGACTCGGACACCAGACGTTCGTGCGACTGTGATCGCCGAGATGACAGCAACCGCCATCGCACAGCCGACCGAGTCCGTAGCGCCCACCTCAACACTCTCCCCAAGTCCCGCTCCGACCGCCACACCGGCGGTGACGCCTGCACCTGCACTGACCGCCACTGCGGTTCCTGTGATTCCAACACCCTTACCTGCCACCCCTACGCCTGTCCAGACGCCTTCACCCATGAGCACACTGATACCAACCGCGACGCCTCCTCAAACAGCTGTCTCTGCCGCCATGTGGTATGGGCTGGAAATCGATGACGAAGACCGCTGCTCACCGTACGACCCGGATGACTACCCGTATCCCCAATCGGTTGAAGCTCGAATAGTCGCTGAAATGGGAGACATCATCTACGGGCCCTATACGGGTCGACGGTTTTCCAGTACGAGAGAGACCGACATCGAGCACATGGTGGCGCGATCCGAGGCCCATGACAGTGGCCTGTGCGCGGCTGACTCTGGGATGCGGAGGCGGTTCGCCTCTGACCTGTTGAACCTCACACTGGCGAGCCCAGGGGTCAACCGGCACCAGAAGAGCGACAAGGACGCGGCAGAGTGGCTCCCTGACCTGAACCAGTGTTGGTTTGCGGACCGCGTGACCCGGGTACGACAGGAGTACGGTCTGACCATAGACCAGGTCGAAGCCGATGCCCTGGATGCCGTACTCTCTGGGTGTTCTTCATTCGAGATGGTCGTCGTTTCAGCAACCGAGCAGGCCTCGCCCACACTGACACCCACACCAACGGCTGGGTCGACGTCCGGCGTGGATGCGCTCGCCATGTGGGACGACAACGGAAACGGACGGATCAGCTGCGCGGAGGCCCGTAATCACGGTATCGCGCCTGTCCGTCGAGGTCATCCGGCGTACCCGTACATGAACGACCGCGATGGTGATGGGGTCGTGTGTGAGTAGAGTCGGGTTGATAGTGGTCCCGGGAAATTCCAAAGCGCTCTCCGAGGCTCAGCAACCCCACCCTCACTTGCCAGCGGGACAGCGAATACCGGCAGGAGTCCTGGGAAGTAGTGCGCCGTGACAGATTCAGATAGTTTCGGGAGCCTCGAGAACGTGCCTCTGCGTGAGGCCTGGCCGCATGAGGCCAACGACTTCACCCCGTGGCTTGCCAGAAACCTTGAACAGCTCTCCAGTGTAATTGGCATTCCCATGGAACTGGTTGATTCAGAGGTCGTCGTGGAGGAATTCTGGGCCGACGTGCTGGCCCGGGATGCAACCGATGGCAGCCTGGTCCTGATAGAAAACCAGCTCGAGAGGTCCGACCATGGTCACCTGGGACAGATCCTCACCTACCTTGCGGGACTGGACTCACGGACCGTTGTGTGGATAGCGCGTGATTTCAGCCCCGCCCATCTGTCCGCCTTCCGATGGCTCAACGACCATACGTCCGATCAGTTCTCCTTCTTCGCAGTGCAGGTGAGGGTGGTGCGTATCGGCGACTCAGCAATGGCGCCAGTCTTCGAGATACGCGAACGCCCCAGTGAGTGGGACAGGCGTATTCGAGCTCTCTCTGCCGAGACATTGAGCGAGGTCGCGCGTTTCCGCCGGGACTTCTGGGCCTTCTACTCCGGGCGTCACCCCGACGATCTCGACCTGAGGCCAGGGTTTCGCAACAGCAACGCCTACGACAAGCTCGATCAGCTTGACGTGTGGATCTCACAGTACCTCGCTCCCTCAAGCAATCGGGTCGGAATGTACGTTGTCGGCCAGAACGGGGAGTCGATCGAGGCCGTGCAACAGAGGCTGCGACCCTATGAGGATATATTCCGAGACGAACTCGGAATCAGGCTGATTGGCAGCCCGCCGTCCAGACACTTCGGGCTCCTCGTAATGGAGGACATCGATCCTATGGACAGGGACAACTGGCCGCGCATTTCGGACTGGTTCCACGAGAACCTGATCGCGTATCGCAGCGCTCTGGCCGGGCCGCAGGCCTGAATCAAGAGTGATGGAGCTGCCGCCCAACACGCACCCCAGGAGTGAACGACGGAAGAAAGGCGACCCTCTGGTCGGGGAGTCATGATGGCGCGGACGATACTGAGAGTAGCTCTGCACGCAGCGGTCTTCGTAATTGCTTTCTTCACATTCACACTGGGGGTGGGCGTCGGGCTGGCAGTGAACCCGGCTGCCGGCACCTTGTTGTGGGTGCTCGCCGGCATCATCGTCATCGCCAATGTCGCCTGGATCGTAATTGGTCGCCGAAGGCGCTCTGGACAGGATGGCACGTAGACGTCGGTGTCTCGGACAGGCTGGAAACGGTTGCTACGCTGACAGCGAGGAGATGTGCTGGAGCGACGGTCAGGCAGGTACTGATGATCGCCACGACCTAGTGGGCCTCCAGGTACTCCGGGAGCTTCTTCGGCTGGCCGCCCCTCGGACATCGTCTTCGAGCCACTATTTCGGTTGTCATGGTGTCACTGTCCATGTGCGAGAAGTCCCCCTAGCGACTGTTGCAAATCGGGGCTTTCTCGTCCAGTTTTAGGAGGGCCCAGCTGCGGGGTATGGGTGCGGATGTAAGAAAAGACGGCACTTTCTTGAATTGGGTTGTTCTGCGTGCCGAGCTACAGGATCAATGCGGCACAGAATCGTCGGACAGAGGAGGAATCAGACCGGCAAGAATAATTGACGCACCGGCCAAAATGCTTGATGTGGATCAATCGCCAATTGGAAATGACCTGCCCGCAGTCCACAAAGCGTATGGGAGTCCCGAGTCCCTCGTGTTTCGCCCTATAACCTTATGTCAAGAAGAACCTGTTCAATTGGAGTCGTACGCTGCCAGTCGGGCACTCACGAGCCTGTTCAGACTCACGCCTTCTTCGGCGGCGCGTATCGCCAGAGCCCTGTGAACCTCCGACGGGACCCTGACGATGAACCTGCCGCTGTAGCTTCTATCGGCAATCGGCTCAGGCGGCGTTTCGCCGGTTGACCGCATGTCAGACAGACAGTTCGACACCAGTTGTCTTATGGAGAGGAAGCGAGCTCCGGTTGCTTCGGCCCATGAATGGATGGCTCGCTGCCAGTAGTATCCTCAGCCTGGCAACGGATGCGACGGCGTCTTCGCCGAGACCGAGTAGGTCCCGCACAACGCGCTGATCCATCTCAATTATTACTCCGCCCTTTACAGCCGGCCGCTTAAACGGACATTTTCCCTGAACAGCGACACCGTGCCAGCACCATTCAACGCTGTCCTCCATCAACCGCGCGTGGCAATCCAGACGACATGATGTGCGCCTCCC
>DAOUHG010000161.1:0-2146 GCA_034428835.1 Dehalococcoidia bacterium | reverse complement strand
CATCCTGACTGGGCAGTTCGCCGACTTCCATGATCCATTCTACGTCAATGGAACCGATCGGCGTCACCGTGTCCGGAAACTCGCTGGCGTGGACCGTAGCTTGGGGCAGTAGTCCCTGTTCGCCAGCGGACGGGTCCGCCAAGTGGTAAGAGCGCCTCTTGCAAAGAGCTCCCACGTTTACGTGTCAAAAGGATGGCCACAGGCGGCCCGACTCCTCCTCAGTCGGATTGACTCCCTGACTCAGGCGCGCGAAACGATAAGGAAATGAGTCGCAAGACAGCTGGCAGATAGGGTCAGCCGAAACTCAGCAGGCGATTGCAGGAAGACGGAAACCGATGAGGACCGGCATCAGACCAAACCAGGAAGTCCCCTCAGCCTCCGGTGTTCTATTCAAAGTACAGTTCACCGCCTCTCCTTAATCCTTCCCACCGTCCAGTAGGGCCCGGGACACCTGTCCGCGTAATGCGGTCTCATCAGCTCGGTCCCGAATCCCGTCAACTCCAGCCTGTCGCCGACCCTGGCCACGGTTACATCATCGCCATCCCTGACCTCCACCACGCCGTTCCCTGTATGGGGTGTGAACAGCGGCGGCCAGATGATCATGTGCCTCTCAGCGTCGTTGACACGAAGACAGTCGCCCTGGTGGACCAGTTCTCCCTCGGTCGAAATCGACAGATCGTCGCTCCAGAGACTCGGGGACTGGCGAGGGAAGATGAGGGACGATCCTTCCAACGGCACGATGCGCATCCCAGCCCTCTCCTTCATCTCGCCTATCTCGTCCCCGACGATCCAGAAGTCCCCCGGGGGACACGCCAGCGGCAACGTGGCGCTGATCTGCCTGCCAAGGGGGTCGTCAGCCCTGACCTCGTACCCGGCCAGGACAGCCTCCTTCCCGTCGACTCCGACGACGTTACCGCTCTCGTCCAGTACCTGGAGTCGGCCGTTTTCCAATCTCATGGTGAAGTCGGAGGGCCACACCGGAATGGTGCCGTTTCTTATGTAGATGCACCCCCTGTACGCCTGTAGATAACCCTCGATGTGGTCGGGCAGGGCGGTGGCGTATGTCCGTCGCCTGTCCTGGTGCTGAGGGAATACGATTGGCGTGTCGGGGTCCGGCAGTCTGCTAACGAGTTTAACTATGCCTCCAATATCGTCCAGATGAATGTCGTTCTCCGTCCCATCGACTGTGACGGCGACCACCCGGCGCGAGTAGAGGCCCGGAGGGAGCGGTCCGCCTGTACTTTCGGACACGGTATCCTCCGGGAGCGGAAGCGCGACATTGAGAGACGGCGGCTCCAGTCGGAATGTCTCGACATACCGGCCATCGTCGTTCTCCAGGATCAGCACCACGTTCGCGATCCTGCTGTTGAAGGTGCATCCGCCGCTGTTAACGGCGTCGAGCGCTGTGCGGTCCGGGTCGTCCAGGGACTCCAGCAGGATGCCGAGAATTCCACCCGTAGCTGTGGACATGCAGCTGGACTCCAGTGCTGTCTCTCCCGGTATCTCGATGCCGAACACGTAGTTCACCTTGTGTTGGATGTCACTCTGGCCCTCGAACCACTGCGCGTGCAGTCTGACGTTGTACCTGCCGGCCGGCATGTCGATCACGAGCCTGCGCTCGACTGTCGAAAGCCGCAGCAGGTCGCCAACTCCGATTTCGCCAGGCTGCGCGAAGAACGTGGCCAGCAGGTGGGACGGAAGGCTGTCGGGCGTTATCCGGACCTCGATGACGTCACCGCTTTCGACCTCGAGGTAGTTCTCGAGCTCACCGCGCGGCGAGGTCTCGACACACTGGAGATCGGACGACGCGTCCGGCCTCCAGCAGCCCTCGAACCGGCGGGCATCGATGGTCCCGCCCTCGTGGGTGAGTGTGAGGGTCGGGAGCGTCGCCTCCGAGACGACCGGAACGGCGGCTACGGTTGGGTCAGGGGTCGGTGCCCCTATATTCGGAGCGGGGTCAGCCTGGGGCCCGGGTTTGCCGCAGGCAGCTATGGCGAGCGACAACAGGCACAGGAACGCCAGAAGGATTCTTGGACTTGCGAGCGACATGATGCCCTCCGGTGAGAGTGTCGAGGTCTGCTTTAATGTTAAGACGCTCCCAGGCTCCGGATGGTTCCCTGTCCAACGCCCCTACTGACCCGTGGAG
>DAOUHG010000160.1:0-5297 GCA_034428835.1 Dehalococcoidia bacterium | reverse complement strand
GAGAATGGCTCAGTCATAAGCCCTGCCGAGCATCCAAGTTCTAGCCTGCTTGCAGTTGGCGCAACCTCCGTTGATGACACAAATACCCTGTGGGATCTCAGCTCACGCGGGCCCACAACTGATGGGCGAATTAAGCCTGACCTTGTTGGAGTTCATGGAACGTACTCTGTTCTCTATGGCGGAAATGCTGAGGGTACTAGCGTCTCAGGTCCGCAGGTTGGAGGACTGGCCGCTCTGGTAAAGCAGGCTTATCCTCATTACAGCTCATCACAGGTCGCGCGGTATCTGAAAACCCATGCGGCCTCTCGAGGAGCAGTTCCAAATAATGACTGGGGATATGGTCTTGCAATGTTGCCTAACCCCGATAACGTGCCGACTCCAGAGCCCACACCGGCAATTACGGCCACACCAGAACCGACAGTGACGCCTGAGGCAACTCAGACCCCTTCGCCAGAACCTACGGTTATCCCAACAGAGACACCGACGCCCGAACCGACGCCCGAACCGACGCCCGAACCCACACCCATACCAGACCCGACTCCGGAACCTGAGGAGAACTGTCTTGAGTATCTCGCAGATGTCTCAGAGCAATCCGAAGGGCAGTACGAAATCGCGAGTTCATGGAATGACGGCTGTGAATCGCTGCGGCCCGCTCAGCAATCCGGCACGCGGTACTCCAGGTACTACATGCTGAACCTCGATGGCCAGGCTGACGTAACTATCTCTCTGACATCCGACCAGGACGGCTATCTGTACCTACTTGCCGGATTCGGGAAAGACGGCGACGTCCTGCACTACAACGACGACCGCGCAGCCGCCCCACTCGACACGAACTCCCTGCTCGACATGGAGGAGTTGCCCGCCGGTTCTTACACTATAGATGCAACGACGTATGCGCCCGGCACGACCGGCGACTTCGCTCTCGTGGTCACGCTTGAAGAAGCAGAGGTAGTATCCACGCCTACGCCCGAACCGACTCCCACTTCGGAACCTACGCCTACTCCAGAACCTACGCCTACTCCAGAACCGACTCCTACACCGGACCCATCTCCTACGCCCGACCCTGGTCCGCCTGATGTCGACATTCCGGACTCTGTCGAGGTTAAGACATCAGCCGGTCCCTACCATGCCTGCGTCGTTGGTGAGAACCTCTTTGTCGTCTGCCAGGGCCTAGATAGTCACGGGCAAGTGTCGGGCTATCCTGTGAGTCCGATCTTCATCGATGTGGCGGTCGGCGAGAGGCACTCTTGCGGACTGACATATGACGGTTTAGTGAAATGCTGGGGCTCCAATCAGCATGGGCAGTCCAATTCCCCGTCTGTTTTCGGATACATTAAAGTAATGGCTGGACTGAACTACACTTGTGGGTACCATCAGGAGGGCAGGTTAGACTGCTGGGGAAAGTTCGGTCCGTAAAGGTATAATTCAATCGTTCGAAGATAGCCATTCGTGTAAGGAACACAGGCGCTTTGCACAAAAATAGATACTTCGCCGGGAGATTTGCACAATATCTTTCTGCTAATTATTCGTTTCCATTGCGACTCGATAGCCGTGGTTTCTGGCCAGCAACATGGCGACCTCCGCCTTCACGCTTACCTGTTTGCCGTCAAGCTGTATGCCTACTCGGTTCCGCTTTTTGTCCAATACCGCGTAGCCCTCGAGGACGCCGTGTCGTCTATGGCTAAGGCGCACCAGGTCGCCTGATGCGATGCCCCTAGTCTGCTTGGCTCGTGAACGGTGTCCCGATAGCCCACGAGCCACCTGAAGGGATATCGATCCCCAGAAGTTGTCCTCAGAACGTATCGCAGTGAGTTCTCGATACTGGCTGTACAGCGACACACTCACGCCTGTTTTATACGCCCAGCGCCACTCCTCGAGCGCAGCGTTATAGAGCCTGGCGCTCTCGCGCATGACTTCAGCAATGCGCTCATACCCGGTCCTGCTGGTGTACGCGCGGTGCTGGTATGTTCGGTGGAACTTGGTCATGCTCACATTTCTCATGATAAATCATCACTATTTCGATCTGTGAAATCGTCTCATTAAGTATTGACAACCATCGTCAAGCACAATAAGTTTTGATATACGGTTCCCCTTTGCGGTCACTGACAAGATGGTTCGCCCCAAAACTGCCTCGTGCAGTTAGTAAACGATGCGTTACTTGCGTGACGTGCAGGGGCCCCGAGGACTCAGCAATGCTATCCTCAAAACTCCTCAACTCCTTGCGACCTTTATTTTCCGTAAAATGCTTGCCGGGGCAAGTCTTGCCCTAACGCTCCTCTTCCTTTGCTTTGGGACATTTGGCGCTGTCGCAAAGATTCCAAGACGCTGGCTGAGCGCCATCTTCAAAAGTGCTCACTCCTCATCTCTCCTGCTGTCGAGCCTTAAAGCCAGGCGCCATTTTTGGTACAAGGCGTCTCCAAATTTACATTTGCGACGCCTGCTAATCCGTTCGATTGCGCTCTCCCTGAGTCTCTTTCTACTAATATTTCTGTTGAATCAGTCGGGTTCAGGCTCGTCGACAGTAGAAGCTCAGGGTGCTAATTGTTTCCGTAATTTGGGGAGCTGGGTTGACGACGGTATTTCAAAACGTATAACTAGGGATTCTTGGGATAATTCCTGTTTAAGTAGTCGGCCTCCTGAATCACCATATTCAAGTGACCCCTACGCCGTTGCGAAGTGGTACACATTTTCAGTCAACGCAACGCAACGCGTGTATATGAGTGCCACTACCAGTGATCCAGGAGGCTTCGCCATCCTCAGATTATTGCGAGGGAGTGGTTCTTCAGGGTCTGTAATGCAAAAGGATGAACAAGAATGTAGCCGAGTGCATTCCAGTTGCACGGCAAATTTCCGTGCCACGTTGACCCCTGGGTCATACACATTGGAAGTGGCATATGACGGTGGGGTGCCGGCAAGTAACTATAACCTGAGAGTTTATCTGGACGAGGATAGATATTCTCCCCCAGTTCTCTTGAAAGGTAGGCAGACAGGTATAAGTTCTGCAAGCATGAATTGGGAGAAAACCCTAAGCATTACTGCTGCTTCTGGCCTCCAGACAACCTTCGACATAGAATTATGCTCGGGAGGCAGACGTAATCTGAGATGCTTTTCTCCAAGTTCTATTAACGCTAGCGTTTCTACATCAGGGGAATCTGCTAGCGTATCTGGTGTAGGTTTTAGCAGATGGTCCCAATATACCGGTGTGGGAAGGTTCAGGGTGAAAGCCCAAGGGGCCGACGATGTTCATTTCTCAGAAAAAGAATATTTCCAAATTCAGGGAGGACCAGGAGTTCCTACTGGTTTAACAGCTCGAGTAATTGGAACCGATGCCAATCGCACGATTGCACTAACTTGGAACAAGCCAGCAAATGGTTACCTTTATGCGGTCAGGGCCTCTATTAGTCCCAGTTTGGGAAGCCAAAGTAATTTGCCCTCGCGGGGCCTGGGTATTAGTTGCACAATAGAACCCCCCTGGGGTGATCCTTATAGGTTTTGCAACTCTACTGGAGCGACCATCTCCGGTATAGGTGCGTCGGCGCGCACTTTCAGGTTTTCGGTACTTGCAAGAAATTGGAACTATGTCTCGTCAGATTACTCCGGATATGTTGAAATAACAGTACCCGTAGCGCCCTTCCGAGATCTCGGCGGTATAAGCATAACCAGCATGGCGTTGGATAGCGCGACTATTAGAAACGGCGAAACTGTAGTGCCTGCCAGTCGGTCAAGTATGGCCGGTGATTACACCCTAAATAACGATTGGCAAAGCAACGAATTTGATGATCGCGTTCTGGTGAGGCGAGCAGGTGAAACTTACAATGCTGGGGTATCCAGCAGTGTTACGTCGACGTCCGGAAATACAAAAGTGGATTTCGGAGCGTTCAACGTTAACCTTGGATTGAACACTCTCTATGTGGATGTCGGTGAACCTCCGCAGTACAACTGTTTACCCAATGCAGGAAGTACTAGCACCTGCGATAGCGATGCTAGCGGGAGAGTCTCCATTTACAGGGGGGCCGACAGCAGCGTTGACCTGAGCGCTTTCTCGGCATCCGATGTGAGTATCAGCAGGTCGTTCTCTCCGTCGGTCAGGAGTTACTCCGGGACCGCAGCCAGCAGCGTGACGCGCACGACAATCACGGCGACTCCGGCAGACCTCAGGTCAACCGTCACCATAACTCCGGCAGACGTGTCCTCCGGAACTGGCGGTCATCAGGTCAACCTTTCGTCCGGGACAACCACGGTGCGGGCCCTTGTCAGGTCCGAAAATGGTCGCACTTCCAAGACCTACACTCTGAGAATTACAAAGTCTACGACAAGCGTCAATCTTGGGCTAAGCACTTTCACGGTTTCAAGCACATTCGGTAGTGGGACTTACGCCAGCATCGGCGGCTCAAGTGAGCAAGTTTTGGTCTCTGTTCAGGCCGCCGCGGGGCATACCGTAACGGCCACTCCGTCGGGCAGCCGCGCCACTGTCCAGGTCACTCGCTCGAACACCTACACATCCAGTCCCAGTGGATACTCAAACACGAATTCACGCAATCAGAAATCCGTTAACTTGCGTAAGGGAACGAATTTCGTTTACGCGAAGGTGTCCCAGGGTGGCCAGTCCAAGACATACGTCATACCGGTAACCCGGGGGTCTACGGACTCGAGCCTTGCCAGTCTCTCAGTTAACCGGAGAATTTTCTCCCAAAATAATCCGCAGGCAAATCATGAATATAGCGCTGTCGCCGCCGCCGCCGTGCCTGGCGTAACAGTAACTGCCGTTCCAAATCACAGTGGCGCCACAGTCAGCATCACCCCGGCGGACGCATCTACTACTTCATCGGGGCATCAGATTCTACTCCCGGCTGGAAAGTCTTGTGTCAATGTCGTGGTCGACGCCGAAATTATCATCCCGAGTTATAAATCGACTTACACGGTGTGTATTACGAAGGTGCGCGTTGGCCCTCCTGGCCCTGTGTCAACTAGCTCTAAGCTCAGCGCGCTGTCAATCAATAACAGTGTTATGACCTCTGGGTTTAGTTCTACTACATATAGTTACGATAGATCTGCTAGTTCGTCCACCTCGAGAGCCACTGTATCGTGGACGACCGCCCACTCTGGAGCCAGGGTCTATGTCACGCCGTCTGACACGGTCACCGGCACGGCAGGGCACCAGATCAATATTCCATATGGAACATCCTCGGTGGAGCTGCGTGTTGTGGCTGAGGACACAAATTATGAATCGACCTATACGGTCAGCATAACCCGAACGCGATATGTGCCGCCACCGCCGCCACCGCGGGTCCTGTCCA
>DAOUHG010000159.1:0-4994 GCA_034428835.1 Dehalococcoidia bacterium | reverse complement strand
ACATTCAGGGACCACGAGGAGTCGAACCTTCAGGTGTATCGCATGTTCATAGACATCGCAAGACCGACTCAATATAACGATAGCGTTCCGTCTCTGCTAGGGCAGGACATTCTTAGAAACTGGCGTGTTGTCCATGACCGATTGATTAACGACAGTTAAAATGGCCGGTACCTGTTGCCTCATCCTGCCTCAGGCGGTCAAGTGCGCCCTGCGCGTCTTCGATCAGCTTTTCAAGCGCCTCAATCGCGCGGGTGTCTCCCATCCGGTCAAGGGATTTCACGACGGAGGAACGCACGTATTGATTATCGTGCGCTGACGCCTCGATCAGCGCCTGGAGCGCCCTGTCTCCTCCGAGTTCGCCCAGCGAGTAGGCCGCAGCGGCAGCCACGTAGCCATGGGAGTCCTTCAGCGCCTGCACAAGCGGCTCGATGGCCAGTAAATCGCCCAGCAGACTCAGACCCAGCGCGGCACACTCCCGCTCTTTGTCGTCACCGTTCTCGAGGTCGTCAATCAGCCTAGTCACAAGGCTACCGTCGTCCAGCTTTTCGAGCGTCAATGCAGCCGAGCGAATGTCTGTATTCCGATACCTGGACAGCGATTTCAGCAGGTGCGGAATAGCCCTCCGGTCTCCTATTTCACCCAGAGCCTCGACCGCAGCGATCCAGGCATCTGGACTCAGACGCCGGAGTTTCTGTATAAACCCTTCAAACGCCTCTTCGCCCCCGATGTCACCAAGGGCCCATCCGGCACTGAGTTGGACTCTTCGAGCCCAGTCCCCTGTCAATCGTCTGAGAAGGGCGGGCACGGCGCGTTCGCTCCCGAGCCTCCCGAGAACGCTTGCGGCCTCGGCGCGAACGTTTCTCTCTCCGTCATACAGCGCCCCAATCAGGAAGGGAACCGCGCGTTCGTCGCCGAGTTCGCCAAGCGCCTCGATCGCATCCATGCGCTCACCACGCTTCTCTTCGCGCTTGTTGCGCATGAAGTGCTGCAGGTGGCGGACCAGTGGCTCGGGGCCGTCGAATTCCAGGATTGCCCGCTCTGCGTCAAATCTCACGCCGAAGTCGGAACTCCCAAAGTCGTTGATGAATCTGAACAGGACGCTGTCGTCGCCCATATCCGACAGGACGCGGGCTGCGGCCGCCCGCAGCTTGTCATAGCTGTGGGTGAGACAGCCGGACAGGAAAGGAAGCAGATCATCCTCTCCTGTTATACCGAGGCGTTGCTTCACGTCCACTCTCGTTTCAGGATTTTCACTCACCAGCAGGCCAACGAGCTCGGTCTTCGCGAACATATTTGCTTCGGGGTCAGAGTTTCCCCATAGCAGTTTCATTGTTCTCAATTCTCCATCGGTCTCTCCAGGAGGAATAGTGCCGGCGGTCGGCCAGGCCTGGCATTCAATCCGGAAGCTCTTCCAGGAATTCCCGCAGGACCTGCCGGGCTGCATCCTTCCGACCCTCTGGGTTAATGCGCTTGGAGTCCTGTTCGCGCTGGTAAGTCAACATTGAACGACAGAGTAAGTCCAACGCCTCTTTTGGCGTGCGGCAACCCGTAAAGCCGTCGACCCCGTCATTGTCCCCGAAGGATTTTCGACTGGTATATGTGTATGGCCTGGCAACATCCCAGTTCTTGTTTATCCCAAAGTAACCCGTCTGGTCCCGGTGAGTGACCTTCACCAGGGATTTCGAGATGGGCTCAAGAATGAACTCTCCGTCTCCGTTGTTGTAATGTTTCTTCTTCACGTCATGACTCCAAGTTGCTGGGATCGTGCGGCCTATTTCGATATCCTCTTACGTTTTCTCGTCCGGTCAGGACCAATTCTGACCGCTACCGGTCATGAAGTCTCCTACTCTCTTCGATGAGCGCATGCGGCACTCTGTTGCTGATAATATGCTCGTTAATTTCGTCCATGTGGTCGCTGAAATAGCTAAACGCATCAAACACCTCGGCATTGGTCAAGTGTGGCAATGCGGCAGGGATTTCTTCAGGAGCGTAACCGATGCGCCAAAGGTTAACTATCGTGCGCGCAGAGACACGAGTGTTTCTAATAACAGGCTCTTCGCTTGCAGCTCCCTTGCTTTTGACGATGTGTCAGTTCTCGGTTAGAGTTACGCCATCACCATCAGGAATCATTGTCGCTTCGCCCGCGAGTAATTCCTTGTGCAGGCGGTTGAGCCATTCAGGGTGCTCCTCAAGGACCTTCCGAAGGTCTTCGAATGTATCGACAGTTTTCATCTCAACTCCTTCGCCGTTGCCTTGGGGCTGACCGACATTGCACCTGGTCGCCTCGCCGTCCGACTCCGTCGTCATACCCTGCATCCTGTGCCAGGAAAATTAGACATAATCTCCAGCATAGCAAAGGCCGGTGCGCCTGGATGAGATTTTCCTCCCGAAGGTCAGCCTCTGCCCATTGACGCTGCTGGCGTTGGTCAGTTCTCCGACTCCGGTTCAGTCTTCCGTCTCGTACCTCAGGCTGAAGCCCGCCCACAGGACGCAATAGACCACAATCGCAACCAGCGACCCCGCCACAATCGAAATCACCATGCCGCTGCCCTCGATACTCAAGATGTACCTCACGAGCCACACGATCCCGAGCCCCAGTGCGATTATGTCTATCACCAGACAGACCACAAACAGGATCATGATGTGCGGCCACACCCAGTGGTGCTGCAACCGGTACAACCTAGTGCTCTGTCGTGCCGCTTTTCTTCTTCTTCTCCACTCTTCACTATACGGATACGGTTCGTCGAACAGCTCGCCTCTTGCTTCAGCAGCTTTTCTGCGGTCATTCCAGCACAGCCATACCTTCGCGACTTTGGCTTGCTCCTCGACCAAGTACCTCGCCTCCTCCTTTTTCTTCCTCGCTTCTTCTCTCCTTTTTATGTAATCTGAAGACGCCATCCGGAATCCTCCATACCGCTACTATCCATTTCCTGACCAAAGCGGTATCGCGCCTGATGCTCAAGACTGGTCGCCAGAATCCGGCATCGGCTCGTCAAACTTCTCGCCATTCGAGAATGCTGCGAGCATCCTGTCCAAATATCCCTCGAGTTCGACGCGGTAGCTGCTTCCAGGAGTCGCCTCGTAAATCCTGGCGAGTACACGAACCACCTCGTGCGTCACCAAGATCCGGGCCATACCCCGGGCCATGCCTCGAGCCTCAGCCCTTTGGGTTCGCTTCTCGAGCCAACTCTTGGTCATTTGGTGAATTGCGTGTCCAGCTCCAATCATGAGGTCTGCTCCCTATGTCGTCGTTCTCTGTGCTCCGGCGCAGGGTGATGAATTCTGGGGCGATTATATACCTTGAATCCGCGCCGACGCCTGCACAGGCGGGCGCAGCGCGCTTGATTCCGGAACTTCAGGTGTCATGGTGATGCCAGCGCCCTTAAAATAGGTCCTCTCGGGAAAGTCCTCCATGAAGGAGCTGAGCGGGTACATTTCCAGCGAGTATCTGAACATGTACTCGATCGGCACATCCGTCCCTTCAAAGACAGGTGCGTCCTCCGGCACGCCTGATAGGTCAATGTTGTTAATCCTGTTTCGATTCCTGCTTGCGAAAGGCTTGTCGATCATCGTTGCGCCATAGTTCTTTCAACTTCACACGTGAATTGTTACGGCCCGAACTTCCCCCAGCAGTCCAGTCGGCCTTCTTCGTGATAAGCACACGTGTAGTTCAGCCCGGCCATCAGCCGAGTGTAGCCGAAAACAGACGGGGCATCGGATTGCCCGTGTTCATTGGACCCCCAGCACCTAACAAGACCGTCATACGAGAGAGCGCATGAATGCCGCTCGCCTACTGCCACATCGACGAAGGCCGGGCTCACAGGATGCCCCGATACCTGCCCGTGACTGTCTAGGCCCTGGCACACGACAAAGAGAATCTTACTGACGACGCATGCATGGTAGGGACCGGCGGAGGTTTTAACCTCGACGCTGTCCGGGATGTCGACATCAGGAGGGCCAGGGTCGGGCGTCGGCGTCGGTGTTGGCGTGGGCTCAGGCGAGGGACCCGGAGTTGGTTCTGGAGTGGGTTCTGGGGTGGGCGTTGGTGTAGGCGCCACCTCTACTTCTTCGCCAGTGACCAAAAGGGTAAAGTCTCCGGTTGTGCCTGGGGCATAGGTCGTGGCGTCAATGGTGTACGAGCCGGCCGGAAGGCTTTCCAGGTCGAGCAGAGGGTTTGTGTTCAGGGGAGAGTCCGAGCGATCGTCATTGGAGTGCAGGGCATCTCCGTCCTTGCCGAACCCGTCCAACAGGTATAGATAGCCGTCCTTGTCAGATGTCAGTGAGATTGTCACGTCAGACTCAGTATCAATCTTCAGCATGTAATACCGAGAGTACCGTGTTCCGGCGCTCTCCGCGGGCCTGAGCGATTCACAGCCATCAACCCATGAGTCTGCGACTTCGTACTCTCCGTCGGACTCATCTGCTACGTCCGCCAGGTACTCGAAGCAGTTCTCTTCCAGCTCCGGCGTTGGGACCGGCGTTGGCGTGGGCTCTGGAGTGGGTGTCGCGGTCGGTTCAGGCGTGGCGCTAGGAGTTGCTTCCGGCGTGGGAGTCTGTGTCGGCGTATTAGTAGCACTTGGCTCAGGTGTAGGGGTACTTGTCGGCGTGGGTTCCGGAGTTGGCACCGTGTCAGGATTGGGCAGCATCGCAAGTCCATATCCCCAGTCATTGTTCGGCACTACTCCGCGAGAAGCCGCATGGCTTTTTAGATACCGGGCGACCTGCGATGAGCTGTAATCAGGATATGCCTGCTGTACCAGAGCGGCCAGTCCTCCAACCTGCGGACCTGAGACGCTAGTACCCTCAGCATTTCCGCCATAGAGAACAGAGTACGTTCCATGAACTCCAACAAGGTCAGGCTTAACTCGCCCATCAGTTGTGGGCCCGCGTGAGCTGAGATCCCACAGGGTATTTGTGTCATCAACGGAGGTTGCGCCAACTGCAAGCAGGCTAGAACTTGGATGCTCGGCAGGGCTTATGACTGAGCCATTCTC
>DAOUHG010000158.1:0-2832 GCA_034428835.1 Dehalococcoidia bacterium | reverse complement strand
CAGCACCTCTCTGTGTCCGTATGCGACAGGCGCCGAGTAGTCGTTGGTGCGGTATCTGACCAGCGACAGCGAGCTAACACGGGTCAGGCGCCTGTCGCTCGGGTCATACGGCACTGCCGGCAGCGGCAGAAGCGCATCGAGATCACGCACCATGCGCTCGCCTATCGTCTCTGTATGTCCCCTGAGCTTCGCCTCCATCCGATCCAGGCACCGCTCCTCGAGGTGGGCATTGAGAGCGTCGACGCTCTCGAACGATGGGATCGGCACCAGGAAGTTCCTCCTGGTGTATCCGACCATACCCTCCACCTTGCCCTTGTCGTTGCCCTTGCCTGGACGTCCGAACCTGTCTTCGAACAGGTAGTGGGACTGTAGCTCTGTGAACACGCGTGTGCGTCGGCGACGACCGTCTCCCAGTATCCTGGCAACTGCCAGACGGGTGTTGTCGTACACGATGGTCTGGGGGACCCCTCCAAGGAACGAGAACGCCGAGGAGAGTCGGTGGACTATGCTGGGGAGACTGAGGGGCTGAGACGAGCGCTGACCCATCGTCTCAGAAACCGTCCGGCACGATGACCGTGGCAACCTGCTGCGATTTCTGGATGATGCTCGGATAGAGCCTACGAACAACCGGGCAGAGCGAGTGCTGCGTGGGGCGGTGATAGCGCGTAAGGTGTCTCACTGCTCCAAGACCGAGGGTGGTGCGGATGCGTTCAGTGCGTTCACCAGTGTAATCAGGACGCTGGCCCGCAATGGTGGCGATCAGTCGGTGGTGGATGGTCTGTGCGGTGTGTTCAGCGGTGCGCCTGTCCACGCCCGCTCCACCTGAACCTCTTCCCCACACTCCGACTCCGTTGATCAATTACATCTGGCGTTTGGGCAGCGGCCACGCGCCCATGAATGGCAACGGGGACAGAGGACAGACATGGAGCTTGTCAAATCCACGGTGTCCGTCTTTGTAGGATATCTCTAAGCGTACAGTAGGAGGCAGGTTTTACCACGACTAGCGAACCTAGAAAAAGAATGACAAGAGGGGGGGAATACAACAACCATATCCACCCAAAAATGGTTGGCACAGTTGCCATTAACATCAAGAGATTTGCAATGACAAGCACCAGGGTACGCCGAGTCGCGGCGAGGGCCATGGCCCCAGCTAGTGAGGCCATGGCCAACGTAGCCAAGTTTAGAGGGTTAATGGATGCGGTAGGGCGAACGACCAAAGAAACAAGCAAGACGACGCTAACGAATATCGCTAGGATTCCACCTGTCTTCACCAATAGGTCGCCCAGTTTCTTTTCTTGCATAGGAGACACTTGGAGCTATCCCTTACGCTCCGGCGCACGATTCGCGCCAAAAGATCGGTAGAGCACCCTGAGTAATACCAATTCGCTCTGACTACGCCGCAAATCACGTGGCACAGCATTGCACCCGTCATTCCCGCGAAAGCGGGAATCCAGAGAGTCTGGCCAGTGGGAATATGGCCGTATCACTCATAATTGGTATAAGCAATTGCGCAGCTCTCTCTATGTACTTTTGGTCAGTTTTGCCCTCGACAAAAACAATTGGTCTCTTTGCTTCCTCAATTAGCGTCCGCATATCATCATTGAATGTACGTGTCTCGGCAAAGGCATGGTACGCATCACCGAATTCACTAAACTCCTCCGGGCTGATCTGCCCTCCCTCAGGCAAGCGATAGAGGGTGAAGCCGTTCTCTCCAAAGATTCTGTGCATACCCAAGACAAATAGGGGAGAATGCGTAGTGGTTATGAATTGAACCTTGGGAAACATACGTATCATTCTAGGGAGTACTTCGTACTGTTGAACCGCATGTAGGTGTAAGTCGATCTCATCCACGACCACAACGCCCCGTATGTCTTTGGCACTTGAGAATATGGTTCCGCTTAAATTGAAGTCACGTAGAATGGAAAGAAAGAGGTTCAACAGGGATGTCTCTCCGGTGGACAATTGAAAGATGTTAGGGACTATGGTTCCGGTTTCGGATTCGATGGAGATAACTCGGTTAGACCGTTGGCCGACTCCGAATTTGGCATCGTCGACATTCGTTACGTTTTGGACTATTTGAAGTGCGGCATTATAGGTGCTCGTTGCATCTCCAGAGTACCCTCGAAATATAGGGAGAGGCACCGTTTCACGGCCACCTCGAACGGGCAGGCTGATGTCACGTGTCTGGATTTCAAAAGCAGCTCTGTCGAATACCACGCCAAATAGCCAGTTCTGGTTTTCAAGAAGTGGCGAGTAAGCGATCAGGTTACGACTAGTTTCCCCTTGCCTATTTCGCATCCGGTAAGCCCTCCCGACAACTACGCCGGGCTAAGACTGAACTCCCGTCTGGACTTCTTCTCTTCATGCGGGTCGGGAGCTTCTGGCAACTCAAGCCCACACGAGCCTACTGGGAACAGCTTCATACAGACCATCTATGGCTGCGGGGTCGGGACAGGCAGGGTCGATCTGGTCCACTCGCATGACAATGTCACTGTGGACACAATCTATATCAGCGTCAAAAGACGGTCTGGTACTGGCAGGCCACGGCCAACGCCGACTGCTACCTCGACACCCAGACCGCAGCCGACAGCGACGGCGACCCCCACGCCACGGCCAACTCCGACGCCGACTCCGACTCCTGAACGGGATGTATGCGACTATTACCGTTGGCTACCGTTCTGCGCCGGAGGACAGGGCGACGGTGACGGTGACGACACAAATCAGTAAAAGGTGTCGTCGATGGATGTTCACTCTCAGTCGCCCTCTGCCAGGAGTTGCTATGACAACAAGTGAGGGCAAGCGGGAGTTGTGTGCGCATGTGATTGGCCTCCA
>DAOUHG010000157.1:0-4691 GCA_034428835.1 Dehalococcoidia bacterium | reverse complement strand
GAAGGGGGTATAGGTGGTCTCGGCCACATCGGCGGCGCCGTCCATCCAGTAGGGAATCGGCGTCCAGTCCTGCTCGGGGATCGCCTCAATCAACTCCCGCAGGCCTTTGTGCTGGCGGATGTTTTCACCGGGACCAGAGTGCCCGTATCTGCCCTGTTCGAAAACCTCGAGAGCGGAGCCACCATAAAACAATTCCTGGACTGGTTCGAGGGAGTGGAAGAATGGAAGGTTAGAGCTGTTCTCGAGCACGCGGCGAAGGACCTCAAGACTCCTGTGCAATCGTGAGGATTCTGTTCGACCATGGGAACACTTATTCCTCCAAACCTGGTGCGCAAGAGTGCAGATTCACTCGGAGTCCCAGAGCCAGTCGAGTTCCGAGAACGCGAGCTTGCGCTCGAAGTTTTCGATGTTGTCCCTGACGTTGAGGATGAGGCACCGGTCGCTGCCGCCGTTCTTTTCGCCTCGCAGCCCCCTACCGATCATCTGGAAGTACAGGTTCGGGCTGTAGACAGGGCGCGCGACGACAATAGCCCTGGTTTTGGGTGCATCGAAGCCCTCCCGGAAGATTCCGTAGTTCACCAGCGCTTTGATCTCGCCTGCCCTGAACTCCTCGACTACCCGGCGACGAGCAGACGCATCGGTACTCGCATTGACCGCACACGCTTCGATCCCCTTGGAAGAGAGCAGAGCCGCGACGGTTTTCGAATGCTCGACCGACGTGGCAAAGATGAGCGTGGGCCAGTCCGGGTCTATGAGTTCCTCATACGCATCAATGATACGCCGTGTACGGCCGGCGTCGTGGGCGATCCGATCCTGAACGCTTTGCGGCAGCCAAGGAGCTCTTTCTGACGCTCGCAACTCATAGGCGGAGAGTGAGAATTTGCCGCCTTCGATGGTGGCATGGTCGGCATGGGCAAGTACGCGCATGGCTTGCAGGTCGCGGATCACGTCTTCGGGGTCGTCGCTTGCGAAAGCTCTCGCATCCAGCCGATTTTGCCCGTATCGCCTCACAAGACGCTCAGTTTCTCGCTCGTCGTGTCCCCTGTACGGAGTCGCCGTCAGGCCGATAAGGAGCGGCTCACGTGCTCTTCTCCAGCGCGTCAGTCCAATGTCCTGCATGACTGACGTGAAGGTGGGTGCTACCGACCTGTGTGCCTCGTCGAAGACTAGGAGTTTGAAGTCCGCCAGGAATTCATACTGCGGTCTGCCTATCTTTGCCGACAAGGTCTGGATCGTTGCGACAATGACGTGCAGCTTTCCGGTAGGCAACGGCCTCTCTTGCCCTGCCCACATCCTGGAAATACGCAGCTGCGTCTCCTCTGTACCCTCGCTGGCCCAGACCTGCCGCCAAGCCTCGACGGCCTGCTCGCACAACTCGTCCCGGTCGGCGACCCACAAGATACCACCGTCGAATTCACCCTCACGAATGGCCTCTACTATGGACTGGCCGGCAACCCGTGTCTTCCCCGAGCCGGTGGGCATGCTGATCATGCCGCGTCGTTCGCCGAGTACTCCATCTGACCGGATCACGCTTCTCACGTTCGAGACGACAATGCGCTGGTAATCGTGGAGGTCTGGAAGCGTGTACGGCCCGGCTACTTCAATGTATGGGTCGCGCCGGGTGCTACGATCTCCGGCCCACTCCTCGCCGAATCCCAGCGACCTGACGAATTCAACTGCCCTTGGTCTCCCTGCCCATTTGCGAGGAGGGTCCAGGCGTCTCAGCGCATCGCGGTACTCACGAAGTGCGCTGGTGTGGAATGTCGAGATTGCGGCCTGCGCTATCTGAATGCCCGAAAGAGCCCCATGTTCATCTTCTAGCATTGCAACTAGGTCTTTGGGCAGACGTAGCAGCAACTCGGCTTCTCCCACCGCCGCAAGAAGCCGTTCTTCGTCCGTCGTGTACTTTCGAACCGCGGCGCGTTCGGCCCTCACACTCTCACCGGTCAGACCAAGAAGAACCTTCTCGAAATGCTCGGATGTGAGATGCAGTCCGAGCTCCTTGAGTACGGCTTGAAGCTCTTCTCGATCATCATCCTTCCGCGCGACGTAGACGAAGCCGTTCTTGGTGATGCAACCTGGCTCGTCACTGTCCTGGCCTCCACCTAGCTGTTGAAAGCCGTCACAACGCACGAGCTCGAGGGTCGCCTGTTGTCCTGGGATATGAGATTCCAACCCAGGCCACACATCGATCAACAGCACCGGATCGTCCTCACCGATTGGGTCGAATCGGGTATCGTCTTCTATTTCGATCCCAAAGGCACCGTAAATAAGCTCGTACTGCGGATGGGAGAGCAGCTTGCGCAGCACAGCGGGATCCCGGGGCGGGTTCCCAAGCCCGTCGGAGAGATCCCGAATCCCATCGTCCGTCTCTACGCGCCCATACTGCCGAAGTGCTTCCAGAGCAGGTGAATCAAAGTCCATGGGCGGGTAGATGTCTTGCGTATCATGGCGCATAGTCCATTGCCTGTACGTATCCGGCAGATCGAGAATGTGCCACGTATATAAGGCCTTGCCTTCTTCGGAGAGCGATTCGAGTACGTCCAGCGGTCCCGTAGTAGTGTGCGTATCGAAGTTCAGCATGCCTCTACGCGGGTCGCGCGGAAGATCCTGCCGAGTGAACTCGGCTCTACATGATTCCCTGAACTTAGACAGTTTGGAATGGGACAACGCGTGCCCACGACGCGGCGCATCGGCTGCGCCAAGCTGTCGTAGTAGCGGCAAGTCCACCTCATGAACCCGCATGTCGATGGCGACGTTGCTGTCTCTACTGCCGTCTGAAGGAACGATACGGCCTGGAATCAGCGATTCGAAGAGCGAGCGCCACTCCCCGGCAATCGTACGTACTTGAAGAGAGTCGCGCCAGTCGTCATGGCACTCTCGGATAAGCCTAGCCGCTGCCGATTGATCGACATCGCGTCTGAGTCTCCAGAACTCACCCCAATCTTCGGCCCACTTAGCCTTTACGGCCGTCATGACCTCTTCGAGCCTAAAAGCATCCGATACCATCAGTTCACGCCGATGTGCTTTGAACCGCTTGATTATGCATTTTGGATCCAGCAGATTTAATGCTATATCTCTAAACACACTCTCAGCCGACGCGGACATGATGCCCAGCGCCCTCAATGCGTCCAGCGTATTCTGATCTGCTTCTAGTTGCGGATTCACCAGATTACCCGCACTGGAAGCGTGCCCGCCTCCAAGAAACACTGTGTCCGGATCAGGCTCAACCCACTTTCCGTCAGCAGTAAGCACGATGTTGCCGAGTTCGTTGTTCGCCCGTATGGACTCCGGTATCAAGGCCGCCGTCTGGATGGCAGCCATGGACGCTTCGCCTGGACGGGACGTCCGCTTCACCAATGCTTCCAGCCATTCGGGGACAGTTGTTCTGGGAACCGGAAGCGAAGTCGGAGCCAATTTGCCCCGATGCGAATGTAGGGCGTCTATCTTCGCCAGGCGGTTGCGGATCAACGCGCTGTGGTGGAGCCAGTCCGTTGGGCCGTCGTACTCCGACCAGCGTTCGAGCGCAGCGGATGCTGTTTGTGCTGAGCCGGTCAGTTCTCTGGGAGGATATGAGACCTCTCGTATCCTCCGCAGTCTGGAGTCCTGATCAGGGACTACCACGCGGCCTTGCAGATTCGAATACAACTGGTTGCGGAGTCGTCTGCTGTGTTCCGAGTCACCCGGCTCTCCCCTGCGCGGCAAGGCATCCAGATGACGAGCAGGATCTTTCGTAGTAGAGAGTTGCGGCAATGCGTTGGCGACCATCGTGGCAGTCGCGTTGATCAACTCATCGTTGTAGATCCCGGGCAACAGGTTCTGCCGGTCTTCATTGGTCTTCCAGGGTGCGTTCAGAATCCCTGACAAGAGACTTGACGTATGCGTGGGGAAGAAAGCCCAGAATCTGCCAGGGTCGTTCAACCGGCCCATCGGCGCTGCCCACGAAATCGGGACCTCGTCCGCATCATCAAGGCTTCTGCTGTCGTTCTTGGCGTCGGCAGAGAGCTGATGCAGGGTCTTGAAGACGAGCCAGTTGGCCGTGCTCTCGTCATCTTTGAGGATGTAGAGGCCGTCCTCGCTGTACAGGCTGAATGTGCGAGCCGCCGCCTGCTCGTCAGGTTGCAGCACCAACTGGGTGACGTGCTCGACGAAGAGCAGGAACTCAGGCGGAAACTTGTCGATCTGCTCCACAAGAGATCGATGCGCTCCGGGTTTCAGCGGCAGACGGACTATGTTCACCGCCCAACCCATCAACTCGCTCAGAATCGGGTCGGCCTCCATCTCCGGCCAAGGCTCGATAGCTTCCGGCAGGCGCAGCGCAGGGTAACGCTGGGCATTTGGCGCAACAGACTGGATTCGCACGGCTGCCCTGGCACGGGCGAAGCGGAACGACCCTGAGTGGCTGAAGAACTCGGGGGTGTCGGTAACGCCCAGCACCGACTTGAACCCCAACCCGAACCGTCCGATCTCCGAGGTCCCGCGCTTGGGAGACAGGTGGGAGAACATGAGAGCCGTTACGCCTTCAGAATCTATAGCCTGCCCCCCGTCGGCGCAGTAGAGGTGTGTCGACGTCAGCCTGATCCAGATGCGCCCACCGCTGGACTCGGACAAAGAGTCGGCGCCATTCTGCACCAGCTCGAATAGCTGGCGATGGGCATATCCACCGCGCGCTGTGTCCTCCTCATAGTTGG
>DAOUHG010000156.1:0-8678 GCA_034428835.1 Dehalococcoidia bacterium | reverse complement strand
TTCCACGCAACGTGCCTGTTATAGAGTCCCTGACGGCCACACCAACTTTTCCCAAAAAGGACATATCGCTCTCCCTGTCTTGCTATAGTCTCATCTTATCCAACGGCATCGTAGCATATCTGCCGTTCACGACCGATTCAGGTCAATCACCACCCGGCCGGTTCAGGCCCTATGCGGACTCGCCAACCGCGGAAACACCCGGCCGCAAAAGCGACGCAAGCATGATGGACGACTGCGTCAACCAGTAGGTGTGCAGCGAATGATCCATTGATAGAATACGACGCCGACGCCTGCCCGGCCATCCACGAAGTCATCTCCCAAGCCAACCCTGCGGACTACCCGCCGTGACCCAAAGAGTCGACCTCAGCAACCTCCCCGACGAGCTCAAAGAACGCGTCCAGCTCGCAAGGGACTCGTGGGACGACGTGGGAGCGCAGCCCGTCCCTCGGGGCGTGGGCGCTACTCAACCGTGTCTCGACCAACGCGAGGAACTGCGCGAGGACGAGGTAAAGGTCCATGCTCTCGGACTGCGCCGCGGGCACACCCACTGCTGAATTCGACATCCCGGAACTGGTGCGCCCTAGAGGTTTTATGTCAAGCAACTGCTGTGGGACGGTTCCAAGTTTCGTCGTCCACCCACTGATGAATAAAATCCATAATCAACTACATGACCTGACGGGTTGGAGACTCATCGATCCAACTGACGCTCACCTTCCTGGAGCTTTTGGACTCCGGGGCCTGGCATGAGTAATGGAGAGGCTGCTATGCCCTTCTAAGCGGACTCGTCGCCATCTGGCTCGAAGTCGTATACAAGGCTCTCTGCGCTCTGAACTCCTGACAGCGTGATGGAGGCTCTTTCCACCAGTTGGAGCTGTTTCAAGGGATCAACGAAAACACGGGCTTTCGGCCTTGCGTCGACACCTTCAATTCCTGAGATAACGATTGGGAAGTAGTTGGGCGTACTCAGTGCCCGTCGCACTTCTGCATTCGTCAAAGTTACGCTGTCGGGCTCAGGGCCGGCGCTGACCTTCAACTCGTAGAACGACTCCATACTGTCAATCGCGTCCGCCCCAACACCACGCTGAGTCCTCAGGTCCACAATGTCATCGATGTCGCTGCTCAACATCACCCGCACGAGGGCCATTCCCACCGACTCTCTGTCCACGGCCGAATACCCCGGTATGGGCGTCCTGTTCCGTGGGGCGGTCGATCTCTGTCTGGGGTCCGCAAGGCCTCCGCTGTGGCCTGTCCTGCGGTGGGTGCTTTTCTTCCCCCTTCGATGCGGCCCCTCGGGTCGACTAGCCTTAGCGAATCCGGATCCACCAACACGCGGACCGCTCCTAGATTATCCGAGTTCTGGCTGCCGTTTCGGCCACTCTGGGAGCCCCTGGACGTTGCCTTACTCGCAGGACGCGGGGTTGAACCCTGACTCTCCGCAGTACGTTCTTGGAACCTCAAGGTGCGCCTAGATATGCCCGGGTCGGTTTCCTCCTTTATCCGCTTTGCACGCTGCTCTGCAAGCTCTATGGCGTCTGCTTCACGCCCATCCTCTGCCAGGTCGTAGGCTGCACGCCACGCCTGTGCAAGGCGGCGGGTGTTCCCTTCAAAGAGGGAGGCAATTGCCCGTCCCCCACCTTCAACTCGTGGAAGATAAGAGGGATGCCTGACGTACAGTCTTTGGAGTGCAGTGTCGATCTTCGCATCAACCTCGCAGATATACTTCTCAGTGCTCGCTCCTACGGTGACCTCCACACGCAACGACAGCGACTGATGGACGCTGACGTCGAATCCTCCCAGCACCTCCCAGGACACTTCAATACTCGCGGCAAGCCTCGGATCATTGCGCGCAAGGTCCTCGCGAAGCAGCGCCAATGCTGAACGGAACAGGTGCGTAGCGTCAAGGTCCTCTTCGGCCAGCTCAGGCTCTATCACCCGAGCATCCGCGGCTCGGATTTCGTCAACACGAAATGGCCCAAGGAGGGGACGAAACTGTTCAAGTTCTCCTCCCGGTTCCCAGATCGGAATGCGATTGCCCAGCCCCTTCGCCAGGGTAGGGTCGTCCGTTGCATAAACGGGCCGCTTTCGTTTCCATCCTTGACTCGTCCATAGGACCAATTCCCTGACCTTACGAGTCGGCAGCCTGTTCCCCTCGACGTAGTGCGAGGCCAGGGCGCGTAACGTCTCGAGCAAGATTGTCTCGTCGTCGCCTTCGGGACCAGCTTTATTGCCGGCGATGCTGTGAATGACCTTCAAGCAGTTTTCTGGGGATGGCTGCTTCAGTTTCAGTGCGCTCCAGAGTGGTTCAGTTCCCCTGACGGAGGGCGCAAAAGCAGCGTATTTGCCGAAAATCGGAGGACCAGTGAGAACGCTTCTTGGCGAAAGCCAGCCATGGTCAGTAAGGATGAGCCCGGGACCACTTCTAAACTGAATCTGCAGTTGCTCGGCACTAAGATCTGAGCGGCGGTTCGCCGACACATCATGGGCAAGTGCCCTGTACACAACCGCCGATTCTTGTTGAAGCTCTTCTCTCGAGAATTCGCCTTCCTCCTCTTGTGGCTCGTCCCGTAAGCTCCTGAGCCGGTCGACAAGCTGGGATCGACTGGGATCTCCTGAGACGCCGATTGCCCTCATCAGCGGATGGCGAATTGGTGTATCCAGGTCCTTATGAAGGAAATCGGGAGAGTCCTCACCGTAGATTGCGACATTGCCCGGGTTCCGGATTCTTAACTCTATCGGACGGCGAGGGGTGCCGCTCTCATCATCAAGCCAGGGGATACTCCCAAGCTCCCAGAGCCAGTATGCCCGTATCTGCCCCCTCTGCCTCCAGTAGAAGTAATCTTCTGCGGCATCGACATCGGCGAAGTCGCTCAGTACTCGTTGCCAGGCACGGCCCAACGTCGCAAGCAGTGCCGCTGCTCTCTTTCTCCTCTTTCCCTTTCCTCGCTGCCGGGCGATGTTCTGTGCCACCGCAATTAGATCGGGGTTATGGTAGTCATCAAGGGTATAGGTGGCATCGCGCTTTCGCATCTCGCGATCTCGCTCTTCCAGCCGAGGTCGGTAAGCCCTGTGGAGGCCTCTACGTCGCTCGTTCTGGAAGCGCACCTCAAGGTCTGGGTGTTTGGACACCCTGGGCGCTGAGTTGGCCCCGAGTATTCGTAGGAACCGTAGGGCTCCAATCCCATTACGACCGGCGGGTGAGCGGAGGACCCTCCAGTACTTCTCACTCATCCATACGACACCGGGCGTCTGCTCGGCCGCCGCTGCAAAACTGTCGGTTTCCCTGTCAATTCTTCCGGGTATGTATGCGTCAGCAGGACAGGCAATTGTGGGGTCGTGACGCTTCCCCTTGAAGGCGAACGCCTCTAACAGTATGGCACGTCCCACATTCTCTCCGATGGCCCTCTGGTCGTCGCGGTCCATTAATTCGAAGGTGTCACGGAGTGTCCGCACCTGCTCGTCAGTGAGCGGTTGTTCAAGCCGATGACCCGATCGACCAGCGGCTGCAAGACGGTAGACCACCGCCCGGTCATCGTTGTCATCGATGAGGGCTCCACATTCCCCAAGCCATTCGAGAACTTCGAGGGCGGCTTTTTCATCGCGTAGATGGGCCGGGTGGAGTAGGGACACTATGCCGAGCTGCCCGCCGAGTTGCGCGGCGGATGCTGCGATGGCCTCTGGCGAATCCTCGGTTGGAGGTACTAGGTGTCGGCCGTCGTCTGTAATCACACAGGGAAGCTTGAGGAGTTGCTCACCGAGATTCTCATTCAGGGCCGTGGCAGTGAGAGCAATCGTGGATTCAGGGGAGCGGCGCTCGTCGCCAATGAGATCAAGTGCCTTCTCTACACTTACAGGAACGGGTAAGTCTGCTCCCGCAGAACGCCAGTCGTCCAGTACGCCCCTCCATCTCCCCATCTGATCTCTGATTCCGGACGGTAAAGCTGCCGGAAGACCCGCCAGGCTTGCAATCTCGGCCTCGGTAAGAACCGACTCCAGGGGTGGCGATTCCACTGCGAGGTTGGACAGTCTGACAAGACCTTGCCCGGGTACATCGAATGACAGGCGGGACGACAGCCACATCCGAGCGCGGTCTGCGACCGCATTCTCCAGGGTCTGAACCAGCGATGACCCCGTATATTGTTCTTCAGTCACCATGGTCGGTACTGAGTGCCATGCGGCCCTGGGATACCGCGTAAAGCAGTCGAGCGTCGCATCTGACCAGAGCTTGGCGACAAGGGGCACGAGTTCCTGGTTCCAACTTGTGCTACCAAAGCCGAGTCTGCTGGTTAGTGGGTCAAACTGAGCGCTTGCAAAGAGTGGCAGCCGTGTTTGGGCCACCGGGAGTCCGGCATGGATCTTGCCCACCTCGGTAGGTTGGAGAGGAAGTGCTACGGCGATCGGAGTGGTGTCATTCGTAGCCTTGCCCTCTCGAAAGACATCGGAAGGACTTTCCACGTCCGCGCTGTATACCAGCCACGAGCGCCCATTGCCAGCCTCTGCATGGTGTCGAGACACGGACTGGGTGGGCGCGGACTCGGATTTAACCAGTTCCCCATCGTCATATCGGCGGAGCGTGAGTTCCCGCATTGCTGTGCCTTCAGGAAGAAGTAGGGTCACTCTGGTCACGTGGCGTAGAAACAGCAGCGCGCTATCGTCCCACCGGTCGAGCCACTTCACCACTTCCTCCAAACCCACCGATCCCGTCTCGAGGGGTACTCTCAGCGTAGTCCAGCCAGCTTCCTGAAAGGCCGCCGGCAGAGTGGGCCGGTCGATGGCCGAGATGGTAGGGTCCCCAAGCCGAACGTGGTACGGAGGGCAATGAACTTCGAGCGTCCTTGACAGTGAGCGGAGGGTCATGAGTCCGATTCCGAACCGCCCAATGCTGGCGGCATCATCACCCTTGGTGCTGAGCCACGGAGTAGCAAATCCCAGCACGTGGTGAAGGCGGACCGGGCTGCCGTCATGACTTACGAGGAGATCATTCGGCCTCAGGAGCAACCTTACTTGAGTAGCCCCTGCGTCGTCGGCATTTTGGACGATTTCCGAAAGGCCCTGAAGCCGGTCTTCAGATAGGAGGTTCGCGCTATCGGTGGCGGCGCGCAGTACTCGTGTGACCACACCGGGTAGATCCTCGAAGCATTGACCTAGTTGCCCGACTGCAGCGATGGCCTCCAGGGAGTTACACGGTTCGTACTCCGCCACAGCGGCAGGATCCTTGGACCTGAAGAGCTGCTCCGCCGCTTTCTCAGCGAGCGCTACTCGACTGGTACAAATGGCATCATCCCTCTGCATCACTGGCGTTACCTCCTTGCCTAGAAATGTCTCTCATCAGCATGACATGGACCGTCCAGAGAGTGGGGAGATTAGAGTCAGGACCCGCAGGTTCATTCTTCCTGGCACGGACGTGGCGTCCGACTGATGGAAACAGCTTCATGCTGGGCAATCCGTGCTCCCCGATGCTGACGATAACAAATAGTGCTGAGACCTGTCTTGCTACGGTTTTCTGCTGCGCATGTCCCCGATCATCGATCTGGCTACAGGTAACTATGTGCAGCGCCTCCTTATAGCGGAATAAACTAGGTATCATGCTCCAGAGCAACGGCACGAAGGTGATGTGAGCGCATGTCGATTCGTTGGGATGAGTTGGAGCCTCAAAAATACGAGCACATGGTCTCGGTCCTGCTGAGCCGGCTGCACCCAGACGCCCAACGCATTGACGGCAAGGGTGGTGATGGTGGCCGGGATGTGCAGATTGTTCAGGGCCCGGACGGCTCAATCGCTGACGCCTTCGAGCTAAAGTCCTTCACTGGCAGGATGACGTCGGGCCGACGTAGACAGGTGATCCGCTCTCTTGGCCGGGCGGCGGCCCTGGATCCAGCACGATGGATCCTCGTCGTCCCAATCGATCCTACTCCAAGAGAAGACAAATGGTTCCGTCAGCTCGGAGCGGACTACTGTTTCCCGACAGTATGGTGCGGATAAACATGGCTGGACGAGAAGATGGCAGCGTTCCCGGACATTCAGCGGTACTTCCTGGAGGGAGCAAAAGATGAAGTGTTCCACTTGCTTCGCGAGCTTGGGCAAGAACGGGCCAGAGTCACTGATGTTCACGACGCAGTGGGCCGGATACGGAGTCTCCGCGAGCGTCTGGACGAAATAGATCCCCACTACCGTTACGAGTTAGCCACAGGAACAGCCGCGGCCAATAGCAGGCCATCGGACATCGTCTTCTCAGTTAGCTTCAATGATGTTAGAGTCGATGTCTATCCGAAGTACCTTGGAGCATCCGAGGACAGGCCTATCACGATCAGGGTCAATGTCGTTGACGATCCAGAATTCGAAGCAATCCAGAGCGCGCTGGACTACGGCTTGGGGACGACTATTCCGCCTCACTTGGTTAGTAGCCTCGTGGTTGATGCCCCAGCCGGCCTGGGAGGGAGCTTCACTGGATATGGGATAGACGTCCTGCCCATCGACACAAAGCTGGACGCCCCCGTCACCCTCGCGCTCGACGTCATGGACGGAGACAGGCTTCTGGCCAGCTGCCCGATTCATCTCACGAAACAGACCAGAGGACTCAAAGGCTCCATCCTCACCGGTACTGACAGTACCGGTTGGCTCGAAGCCAGCCTAACGGTTAACGTCGTAGCTCGGAAGTTTGCGGCGGAGTTCAGGCTGGCCCCCAGGCCGGTTCTGCCATCTGCTCTAATGCCTCTCTGGCGATGTATAAGTGCCTTGCAGCCAACGCGTGAACTGAGAATGCGATGGCCCAGCGGCTTTGAGATACGCGGGGAGGTGCGGACATCATTCCCATTAGACGAAAGACTCGGCAGAGTCATTGAGGCGTTCGATTACCTGCAGGACCATAGCGGGATTTACTGGGAGATTTCGCCTTCCCTTATCCGCGAGGACGGACAAGAGGTCGTGACAGCTGCGGACCTGTTGAAAGGGAAGAATATCGACTTCACATGGGAATCTCTCAATTTAGGCTTGGACCACTGGGGCCCACCGCTGGAGGAACTGATGGATGGCCAGCCGCGCGCTTACCTCATTGAACAAGACATATGGCTCGAGTTGGAAGGAGCAACGATTCCAATCGGACGAGTCCAATCCCGCTTTGAGTCCGCCTGCCTCGCCGACCCTCTAGCCGTGCAGCGAGCGCTGACAGCTGGATCACTGTCACACCTACGGCTGGTTCCTGGCGACAGCAACAAGGCCCAGCGGGTCATG
Source organism: Dehalococcoidia bacterium (assembly GCA_034428835.1). Taxonomy (GTDB): domain Bacteria; phylum Chloroflexota; class Dehalococcoidia; order Lucifugimonadales; family UBA1123; genus VXRN01. Next base: position 1,451 of record DAOUHG010000156.1, on the reverse strand, counting down.
GTGCCTGAACTAAGGTGAAGCCTTGCATGTGACGGCTTCAATCACTACCAGTATCATGTCGAAAATGCTGAAGTCCTCAACCACATTTCAAATTCAGGATCAGCCATTCAAAGGGGCTGATAGTGAAAATCGATGGGGGCCTCTGAACTCCTCAAAGCCGAGTCTATTGCAGCACGATCGAGTGCAAACAGCTCGGTAGACCCCGGCACCATTATTCCGTTTAGCTTATCGACAAACTCTGCACTGCCTTCCTCGGGCGATGGCTCTTGGAATCGTAGCCACTCAGGTTCGTGCAATTTGAGAAACTCTACCTGTCCGAGCCCCCTGTGCACTCTAGTGGGACCCAAGATCTGACCTGTTCGGCCGTCTGAAGTCAGGAACAGACCTGTTGAAGGAGAGATTGGGAACCAGACAATAGTCTGTCTCTCTTGGGACTCAACCGTACTGGCACTCAGGACTTTGTCCGATGTCACGAATGACCATGGACCAGTTATCTCTACTGGGCACACTACATAACAGGTCAAAACGCTTGCAACGCTGCTTACGAGATCGTGGAAGACCCCGACGTCCTGGTTCGAGGTCAGACGTGTCCATTCTGCTTCGGCCTGCGATGCAGTAAGCATCGACAGCCGACAGAATTCGCCCAGCATGTAGCCAATCTGGGTTCGACACGCTTGGGATCGTACATAGTGCATTGCGATGAAGTCGTACATTGGTCTGCCGACATCTTCCCTTGTAAATTTGCCGACACTAAAACGCCGGAGAGTATCTTTGAACTCATTTTCGCCAGCCGTTATGTATCGATCAACGCTCTCCGAGCAGTCGACATCAAAGAGCCCCACTCGACTAACGGACCGAGGTGATGGCTGATAACCGTCCTTCCTCAAATACCAAGTTGATCGGGAGTTACGCTGGTGGCCCTCGAAGGAAAAGTTCCGGAGTATCTGTCGCTGTATCTGGTGCTGTCCCATTGCTACGACCTATCAGATGGTGTCATCTGGTGCCTAAATTCAAGCGTTCTTGCCGATGCGTCAAATGGAAGTGGCTGAGAACTCGGCAGCTTGCCCCTGTAAGGCAACAGGACTGCCAAAATGGTTGACGTCGATCAACTGTCCGAGAAATACTGCTAACAATCTACTGAGGTCAGGCCTTTCTGAGGCAGGTTATCTCTCCATTGGGGAACGAATCGAACCAAAACGCTCGATCGAATGGGAATCTGTATTCTGCCCACCGAGCGTCCTCGCCGATTTCACTGGGCACGCTTCGAAGACCACCTTCCGTATAGATCAGAAGCCAGACTTCCTCAACACCCTTGGTGTAGCTGGAATACTTGGAAGCCTTACGATTGTCAAGGGTGCCGAAGACCAGCATAAATGTCCGCTCCGAGTGAACTGGGACTGAGGTCGGGGATCAGTCCGAGGACGGCGTAGTGGCGGTCTGTCTGCTCTGCT
>DAOUHG010000155.1:0-2148 GCA_034428835.1 Dehalococcoidia bacterium | reverse complement strand
GCGCGACGATCGCCTCCAGCCAGTCGTTCTCGATAACCCAGCGACGGATGTTGCTCTCGCCCGATCCCGCATCGCCGGTGAACAGCGAGCTGCCGTTGTGGACCTCGGCTATGCGGCTTCCGAGCGGCGTGTCCTTCATCTTGCTCAACATATTGACAAGGAACAACATCTGGCCGTCGCTGACCCGAGTGACAAGCGAGTACTCCGGGTCCCCGGCGTGGCTGATGACGAAGCGCGGGTCGTTCATTCCCTTCTTGCCGCCCATCTTCGCCAGGTCTGTCTTCCAGCTCTTTCCGTAGGGCGGATTGCTCAGCATGAAGTCGAACTCCCGCGGCCACCTTTGTGACAGCGCGGCGTCGTTGGACAGCGTGGAGTGCTCAGGTCCGCCAACTATGTTGTCAGCCGAGTTGCCCTCGCCCTTGATGAGCAGGTCCGCCTTGCAGATCGCGTAGGTCTCGGCGTTTATCTCCTGCCCGTACAGGTGTGTGGACACATCCCTGCCGCGCTGTGCCGCAAGGTCCTGGAGCGTCTGCTCGGCCACGGTCAGCATCCCGCCGGTCCCCAGCGCTCCGTCATACAGAAGGTATGTCGTCGACTGTATCCGGTCTGCTATCGGATCGAACACGAGGCGGGACATGAGCTGCACGGCGTCCCTGGGCGTCCAGTGTTCGCCCGCCTCCTCGTTGTTCTCCTCGTTGAATCGGCGCAGCAGGTCCTCGAATATCGTGCCCATCGCGTGATTGTCCAAACCGGGCATGCGTATGCTGCCGTCACCGCTCAGCACCGGCTTCGGGGAGAGGTTGATGTCCGGTGAAACGAACTTATCGATGAGCGTTCCGAGCGCATCGGCGGCAGACAGTCGCTGGATCTGGTTGCGGAACTCGAAGTTGTTGAGGATGTCCTGGACATTGGAGGAGAACCCGTCCAGGTACACCTCGAAGTTGGCGGTCAGCTGCTGTCGGCTGCTGGTACCAAGCAGGCCTCTCAGCGTGAAGGGAGAGGCGTTGTAGAACTCCTGCCCGGCAGCCTGTCTCAGCGGACCCTCCTGGGCAACGATGCCGGCGTTGTCCAGCATTTCCTTGCGCTTCAGGACCTCTTCCTTGGTGGGCTCGAGTACCGCGTCAAGTCGCCTCAGCACCGTCATCGGCAGTATGACGTCTCGGTATTTGCCCCTCACGTAGAGATCGCGCAGCACGTCGTCGGCCACGCTCCAGATGAAACTCGAGATCCTGCCCAGCTGTGAGTCCTGCATGTATATTCCTCTGGCGTTGCTTCTCTCACCAACCAGTGTAATCGCAGTCCGACAGCAAGAGATTACCAGAAGCGGCCGGTTCAGCCATTCGCCGAGTTTTCCACGACGACCAACTTGAGGACCTGCGAGACTGCGTCCGGCGTAGCTTGACCTCAATGTCCAGAGGCGATAATCTGAGCTGAAATGCCTCAATAAGCGAGTCAGAGAGATGCACAGTATGAAGCAGCTTACAGTCAGAGGCTTCGACGACGACCTCGCAGAGGCCATCCGCCAGCTTGCGAGGCGCGACGGGACCTCCCTCTCAACAGGGCCGCGCTGAAGCTGCTCAGAAGGGGCGCGGGCCTGCCTGACGGTCAGGGCCACGGCAGAAACATCGGCTCGGCCCTCGACGACCTGTTCGGCTCGTGGACCCAGGAGGAGGCCGAGGCGTTCGATGCCTCACTCGAGGTCTTCGAGACCGTGGACGAGTCGGCGTGGCGGTGAGGGCGCTGCTCGACTCGGGCGCCTACTCGGGGTTCATGAGCGGCAGCCACAGGGTGAGGGAGATCGTCCAGGACGCCGAGGAGATCCTCATGTCGGCCGTAGTGGTGGGCGAGCTGCTCTACGGCTTCAGGCAGGGAACGCGACTCGATCAGCACCTCGCGGAGCTGCGGTCCTTTCTCGACAGGCCGTACGTGTCGTTCGTGCCGGTCGGCCCGGTGACCGCAGACCGCTACTCCAGGATCATGGCGTCACTGAGGGCGAGGGGACGACCAATCCCGACAAACGACGTCTGGATCGCAGCACACGCGATGGAGACCGGCGCGGACCTGGTCTCGGCGGACAGTCACTTCGGGCACGTCGACCAGGTCGTATGGGTGAGCGTGACGTCGGACTGAGGGCAGCCGGTCACACAG
>DAOUHG010000154.1:0-15604 GCA_034428835.1 Dehalococcoidia bacterium | reverse complement strand
GTCATCGACGGCACCATCGACTCTCCGGGAACGCGGGCAATGCCGCGCTCGCAGCAGAACCCTGAACTGCTGATAAATCCCGTCAAGATCGCCGAGGCCTTCTACTACCTGCACACCCAGGACAAGTCCTGCTGGACCCACGAACTCCAGCTGACCCCCTTTGCCAGCAAGCCGAGCTTCTGACGTCCGTTGGTCAGGGCCGCCGGCTACAGCGAAGTCGTCAGTTGCTGCGGTCGGCGAACTCGACCTTCGCGGCCTCCACCAATGCCGCGTCGAGCAATAGATCGCTGGCCGTAAGGCTCAACGTTTTGGCTACCAGCAGTGCGTTGGAAAGGGCCAGATCGGTAACGGCGGTCTCGCTCATCTCTCTTGTATGAGAAGCCACCGGTTCCTCGCTGACAGCATACCTCAGTTCGAAACCCGGCATGACCTGACTAACGTTGCCGAAGTCGGTGGATGCTCCGCTGCCCGGGCGGCCCGCCACCGGTTCATCCAGCCTGAAGCCCAGAGCCTGGGCATTGGCTCCGACCGTCTGTGCCAGGACCACGTTGGGCTGAACATTCTCGTAGAAGGGATAGAATTCCTCGATCTCCAGGCGTGCGCCGGTCATGGACGCCGCCCCCTCCGCTACCTGTCGCACCTTGCCCACCACGACGTCGCTCAGGTATCGCCGGTCCCGGCAACGCAGCATGAAGTTGGCAGCGGCAAACTCCGGGACCACGTTGGGCGCCATGCCGCCATCGGTGATTACTCCGTGGATGCGAACGTCGTCCCTCACGTGCTGCCGCAAGGCGTCGATTCCGGTGAACAGATGGATAACCGCGTTCAACGCGTTGATGCCGGCCTCCGGGGCCGCAGCGGCGTGAGCGGCCCTCCCGTGATACATATAGCGGTAGCCGACCATTGCCAGGCTCCAGCTCTCTCCCATTGGCGCAGACGCCGGTACTATGGTGCGGTTGGAGAAAGGGTGGGACGATAGAGTGGCGTCCACGCCGTCGAATACCCCAGCCTCCAACAGCCGTATCTTGCCGCCGCCACCCTCTTCCGCTGGCGTTCCGATAACCACCACGCGCCCGGGCAATCCTTGTGCGTTCGCCTGCAAGCCCACAGCAGCGCCCATAGCTGCCATCGCAATGAGATTGTGTCCACAGCCGTGGCCAATCTCCGGCAACGCGTCGTATTCCGCCAGGACGGCGACTGTTGGGCCTTCACCCCCACCGCCAGGAATAGTAGCCTGAAACGCTGTTTCTACACCGCCGATGCCCCGTTCCACATTAAGGTCACGCTTCTCGAGAAACGCGGCCAAGGCGTTGGACGAGTAGTACTCCTGGTAGTTCAACTCCGGATGGGAATGGACATCCTTCGAGAGGTCAAACAGTGCCTGTCTAGAGGCCTCAATCGCCGAGCTGGATCTGGCGGCGGTCTCCTCCTTTTGACCGGTAGATTGGCGAGTCATGATGTGCGTTCTCCTATAGGGATCCCTCATCGTTCGAAGGCGGTTAAGGGCTGCCCACCTGAAAGTCCGCAGTTCTGCCCGTTGGAGCAACCACCGCCCAAAGTTAGCAGATTTCGAAACCTTCCGCCTCGAAGTCCGAGTCGTAAGCTAACGCTGCCCTTGCCCCATACCTCTTCATCACAACGAAGCTCATGCAATCGACAAGGCTCAGCCTACGACGGTTCCGTACTGTCAGGAGTGCGACCCGCCTCGGCGTGGTCAGTCGGTGTGACCCAGTGGATCGTTAACTGCTCTGCGTCGGCCAGAAACGCAAGCGCGTTACCCAGCCCGATCCTGCTCTGCAGCAATGCGGCGGACTCCACCAGCACATAGTTGTGCGCGAGCAGGCCATGACCTTCCGAAGTTATCCTGGCAAGCGATACTACAGACTCAGCATGATGGTCGTCACGGGTATCCGCCAGCGCCAGCACAGCAGAGGTATCCAGGAATATCACCGACCGAAGTCCTCGGCCAAAGCCTCGTCGTGGCGCTCAGAGAGAGGGCTCGGGCCTCCGGGCAAGGAACTGCCCGAGCCGACGAAGGTGAGACTTTCCAGTCCCGCGCGACGGTCGTTTGAAGACGTCAAATACTGCGTCAACGCCTCTCTCACAACAGCGGCCAGGGACTTATTTTCGGCGAAGGCCCGCTGCTTCGCGAGGGCATAAGTCGCCTCGTCCAATTGTATCTGTGTTCGAATCATCGCCTGATGGCCTCCATAGTGCTGTAATACATCATACCGTCATGATTACACCTCTCAACTGGCGCCTTCTTTCACACTATTGATGTTGACGCGATGTGTCACACATATGGACAATTGGAGGAAGAGCAAAGTATACGACGAGGAGCCGCCCCCACCATGTCCGACCGGTCAAAGACGCTGATTCGTCCAACCTGCCTTGCCGCAGCGCTTGCAGCAGTTGTCGTCTGCGTCGCGCTCCTGCTCCCGCTGGGTGTACAGGCACAGTCTGACGAATCATTCCAACCCCTGTTCAACCGGGAGGTCGGTCCATTCGACATCGCTATGTCGTGGGTGCCGCCGGCCCCGCAGGTGGGATTCATCAACATCGGAGTGAAGCCAACGCTGCTGACAGACGGCTCCCCGGTTACCGACGCCCGGATAGTGCTCGTCGCTGAAACCGAACCTGGGCACCCCGACTTCGAAGTCGTAGCAGTAAACACTCCGAACGACCCCGAGGTCTATCGCGCGAACCTGAAGTTCGAAGAGGCGGGCAACTGGGTGATCCACGTCCAGGTCGATAGCCCGACCTTGGGTCAGGCCGACTTCAGATCGCCGCTGGTGATACTCCCGGCCCCCATCCCGCCCGGACCGGCGGGAGGCTGGGTATTCCTCGGAGTGTTCGTAGTGCTGGCGGCTGGCAGTGTCTACATCATCATGGCGATCCGGAAGGCGCAGGCAACTCGTCGGATGCGTCTCGAAGGGAGATAATGAGCAGTGTGTCCCCCGACTGTCGGTAGGTAACCTCTACCGTGTCGCCCAGGACCATGTGCTCTCTGACGTGAGCGGGCGTGAACTCCTCGAACCGCCTGCCGCCCGCGTCAAAGTCCAGAACAACGCCGGCTTCGCTGGCAACCGTGATGGATTCGAACTCCAGTAGCGTTCTGGTCTCTAAGTTCGTAACTATTCCAGTGAACCTGCGGTGGGCCTCCGTTGACTCATCTGTGGCATCACTGCAGCCCACTTGCGCGACCGTCACGCACCCCAGAGCAAGCATTCCGAACAAAGGCAATATCTTGTTTAGGAAAAAACTAGGACTTCTTTCTCGTTGACTGCGCATCAGGTCTTTCTTAATGTTTAATCCGGGGCAAGAATACCATGCGCTTACTGTCAATATTCATACTTCTAGTCACGCTTACGATGTCAGCCGTACTGTCCGGTTCCCCCGGCGATGCCGAGGCTCAGGGACAGTCGGACAGGCTGACTATCTTGGTGCTGGACCGGCATACGATCTCCTCCGACCAGTCCACGGTCGATCTGGTCAACTCACTGCTGGGTCTGATGTTCCACCTGAAGGAAGGCGAACCGTTCGCGGTAGTCTTCGGCGACGACCTCTCCAGGGTATATGGTCCCCTTGAGACCAACACTGAAGAGTTCATACAGTTGCGGCGGACTGTCGAGGAGAAGCTGGCGTCTCCACCTCCGGCAGAACCTCTCGACCTCGTTTCAGCGCTGGCCGAGACATACAACTATCTCAATGGCCTGGTGGTTAGCCCGGAAACGTCGATCTACCTGATAACGGGCGACACTTCCGAAACGGATCCCGCTGCGAAGATCGATGGGGTGGACCCGGTCCTGACCCTGGTGGAGGAAACCGGCTGGCCGGTGTTCAACGTGACGACTCCCGAGACTGATCCCGGTCTCAAGTCCGTACTAGCAGAAATCGCCCGAAGGACGAGAGGCGAGTCCTTTGAGTTGTCCATCCCTCTGGGATTCGAGGAATTTACGAACCGTACGCTAATAAGGGAGGGCAAAGGAGCTCTCCAGCCGATGGGGAAGACGACGCTCTCGCCCGACTCGATATTCGAGACCGACCTCGACATCGTACCCGGGACCGGCGAGCTGAACATGGTCTTCTTCCGCGAGGACGACGTGACATCGTTCAGACTGAAGAATCCGGACGGCGTCGAAGCCTCCTCTGGAGACCGAAAGTCTTCCTCGACCATAGAGTTGCCCAACATCGTCGTACTGGAGCTACTGGAGCCTACTCCGGGGCGGTGGTCTCTGGAAGTACGGGGCGACAGCGGTCTGTTGTCAGCCCACCGGTACTCGGTCAACCGCTACCGTATTGAGCTCCAGATGCACGGTGCGGTCCCCATTGGGATACCGGTCAACATCATAGCGTCGGTTACTGACGACGACGGCCTGGTCTCCATGGACGCAGGTCTGCTGGCTCGCATCACCGACCCCAACGGGATATCGGTTCTGTACGATCTGAATGACGAGGGCGCAGGCGGCGACGCCATCTCTGGAGATGGCTACTACTCCGCGACACTACCATCCCTCACGACCGACGGAACATACAGCGTCGAGATGCAGTTGCAGTGGCCGGAGATTGCGCACACGATCACGACGCTATCCTCGTTCGACGCTCGACTGTTCCCTGACATTACGTTCATTCCTGAACCAGTCGAAACGCTGGAACCGGGTGTACGTACAAAGATCGCGGAGCTACGGGTAGGTATCGGCAACCAGCCGTTCACAGTTTCCCCGCAGGACCTGATGGCCTCGGTCGCGACCAATCAGGGTGAACCCGGCGCCCTGGAATTCGTTCCTCAGCGGATCATTTCCGAGGGAGAGGCGTTCGAGTTTGACGTATTCTACACGGCTACATCCGAGTCCCTGGCGACGGTCGCCATTTCAATGGACGTTGGGTACGCAGGTCAACAGTTCCTGCGTAGTGTGGATCCGATAGTCGTTTCGTCTATTCCGCCGGCTCAGCCGTTGCCGACACCCCGTCCACCCGCGACACCCGCGCCCGCGCCCACAACAGCGCCGCCTCCGAGTTTGCCCCCAGCGGAAGATCCTGGGCCGCCAACTACCGTATTCATCGTGATTCTGGCACTGGTCGCCGCGGCGGTCGTAGTGCTGCTGGTCAACTATCTGGCCAGGGTCGCGCCATTCGGGACCATCTACACTGAAAATGGTCGACTGGTTCTCAGATTCAGTGAGGTCGAGCGCCCTATGTTGCGAAGACTCTTGACTCGAAACAGAGTTTCAGGGGATGAACTGGGCATCCAGGGCTTCGAGTTCCTCTCGTTCAGATTCTATCGCGACGAGGTCTTGATTGAGCCCCTGGAATTCTCAACCAACACGGTCAGGCTGAACAACCAGCCTGTCACCGAGCTGATCAATGTCTTTGACGGAAGCTGGTTGGGAGCTACGGGTCATCTGTATTCGTTCAGCTTCAGCGACCCAGAAGAAGGCGTAGTACCAGAGACTGAGGACGACCGCGAGGAAGCCGCCGAGAGCGACAGCGCCGAGGGAACTGAGGAGAGGGCGTAACCTCTCTCGCTCACTCTGGCCCGGCGCCCAGGTGCCGGGTCGCGCTCCTACTGTTCGACGATCCTGATGCTCGTGATGACGTCGCCCGGAGTCGTTGCAGTGGATGGGTCGCGCACTGAGATGTCGTTTACCACATCCATCCCACTTGAGACCTTCCCAAACACAGAGTGGCAGGAGACACCGCGCGTAGCGCAGGGTTTCTCCGAGCCGTTCGAGGTCAAGCCGTCGAGAGCCGGCGTGGGCACAAACGTGATGAAGAACTGGCTTCCATTCGTAGCGAGGCCTCCCGCGTTGGCCATCGACAGTATGCCAGGGCTGTCATGGCGCAGGTCCGGATGAAACTCGCTCTCGAAGCGATAGCCGGGTCCGCCCGTGCCTTTGCCTGTAGGGTCCCCACCCTGGGCCATGAACCCGGGTATGACGCGGTGGAACATCACGCCGTCGTAAAAACCTTGCCGAGCCAGGAAGACGAAGTTGTTTACGGTGTTCGGCGCCTTGTCGGCGAACAGCTCTATCTCAAACTCCTCGCCCTTGGCGAGTTCGAAGACCGCTGTGTACTTCTTACTGGTGTCGATCTCCATGGCCGGGGGCGAGTCCCACTGCTTGGGACCGCTGGGAGCGGGAGCTGGCTGCGACGGTGCCGGTGGAGTAGTGGGAGCCGGCTGAGCCGGAGCAGGCTGCGACGGCGCCGGTGGAGTAGTGGGAGCCGACTGAGCCGGAGCAGGCTCCTCGGATTCGGAGCTACAGGCAACTAGGGCAACCGCAAGAACGGCCGTCGCTATCAGAGACAGTTTCGAGATCATTGTAGGCAGGGACCTCCGACAAAAGAGTGCGCGACTTCAGGTGGCCGCGGATGTTGCGCCACATTTTACAGGTGTCGGGGTCGGATGTCAGCGGTCGGTCCGGCAATCACCCGAACGGGCGGTCACTCGATGGACAGAAAGCGCCGCCAACTGCGGCCCCTGACGGCGTCCGAGACCTCGTCGGACTGACGCCACAGGTGCGTGCCCGCCACCAGGACCGACAGGACGATGCAGAGAACAATCTGCCCAGTCGCCTGGCCCGTCACTATCGTGAGCGCGTTCAGAACGATAAAGACGCATATCACGGCCAGGACTCCGTGCCGGGTCAGCAGTAGGACGAGCAGCCCGGCGGCGCCCGATATCGCCGTAATCTGCCACAACATGAATGCAGATATACCGAGCACCGTCGCTGCGCCCTTCCCGCCCCTGAATCTGAGCACAGGCGAGAAATTGTGGCCGAGCGTGACCGACAGCGCTGTCGCGTAAACCCAGAGGTCAGCGACCGACAAAGCCTGAGCGACTATGACGGCCAGAATGCCCTTGCCCGCATCGACAAGTAGGACGATCAGCCCCACCAGCTTGCCATACTGTCTGACAGCGTTCAGGGTGCCCGGATTGCCGCTGCCAGCGTCGCGGATGTCACCCCTGGAAAGCAGCTTTCCGGCTATGAAGGCTGTCGGTATAGACCCAAGCGCGAAGGCGACCAGCAGAGCGATTATGCTCTCGAACACTCCGTAGGCCCCCGACCTAGTCCGAACTCAGGGAATTCAGCACTCCCAGCATCCCAAGGTGGTAACCGAACAGGCCGAACCCACTTATGACGCCCTTGCAGACGCCGGCGACCTGCGACTGTCCGCCCCGCGCGGCCGGGTTGGAGATGTGTATCTCGTACACCGGGAAGTCAACCTGGGCGATGGCGGCGAGGATGCCCGGATGGCCCGAAGAGTACGCGGCCGGATTGAAGAGTGCCGCATCGACATCGCCGCTTTCGAGAGCCTTGTACAGCCTATTGACCACTTCGCCCTCGATGTTGGAGTGGAAAATCTCCACGTCGACGCCCAGGTCCGAGGCGCATTGCCGGATGTACTCGCTGTACTCCTCCAGGGTCTGGGTGCCGAACGTCTCTGTCTGGACCTTGCCTCGCATGTTCATTCCGAGGCCGTGTAGAACAAGAATCTTCGCCAATATGGTCTCCTCCCGGCTGTCTACAGTTCCAGGGCCGCGTACGAAGCGGCCATGATGTTCTCCGAATCGATACGATATTCTCGATACAGTTCGCTCATGGAGCCGGACTGTCCGAACTCAGTGACTCCTACAGAGATCACCGGTGTCCTGAGCCCACTTCCCACCCATGAGAGAGAGTGCGGGTGCCCGTCCTGAACGGTAACGATGGGTGCGTCCCGCGCGTTGGGTGAGATGGAGTCGGCCATGAACATCCCCAGGTCGCCTTTGCCGTCCATCGCGTCATAGACCGACTGCTGGAATGCCCGGTACAGAGGTCCGGGGCCGGTAACGTTGACCACGTTGGCGAACACGCCCTCCTCCAGCAGCGCATTGCTGGCCGCCACCGCCTCCGGAATCATCGCGCCGCTGGCGAGTATGTGGACCACGTTGGTTCCCGGCTTGAAACCCCGGTTTCGGCTCCTGTCTATGAGTCTGTATGCGCCGTTGAGAACCTGCTGTCGCATTCGCGCGCGCGCGCCGGGCTCGTCCGGCACCTTAAGCAGCCCCTGATCGACTCGTTTGCTGGTGAGCCTGAGATAGGAGGACCGCGATCGGTTTCTGATCTGTTCCAGGGCCGCAAGCATAATCCATTCAAGCTCCTGGCCGAAGCACGGCTCGTAGAAGTCTAACTCCGGGATTTCGGTACCGATCGACGGCGTGATCATGGACTGGTGTGCCCCACCCTCTGGCGCCAGGGACAGACCTGACGGCGTTCCCACCACAATGAACCTGGCGCCTGAATAGACGCTGTACACGAACGCGTCCAGTCCGCGTCTGACAAACGGGTCGTACAGCGTTCCAATCGGAAAGAGCATCTCGCCGTTGGCCTCGAATGACAGACCGAGCTGGCCCAGCATCATAAACAGGTTATTCTCAGATATCCCCAGTTCAATGTGCTGACCGCGCGAGTGCTCTTCCCATCTGAGCGCGCGGACTATGGACTCTTCAGGAAGCGGCTCTTTCTCTGCCTCATGCCAAACGCCGACCTTGTTGATCCAGCCTCCGAGGTTGGTGGAGCTGGCGACGTCAGGGCTGACAGTGACTACGCGCTCGGTGACGTCTGGCAAATTACGGGAGATTGCCGTCAGTATCAATCCAAACGTCTGCTGGGTTGCCATGTTGCCCGTGTAGCGCTGCCCGAAGTCCGCCGGAATGTTCATCTCCGGTATATCGAACCTCGGCTTGCGTCCGACGCCCAGCATACGGCCCGTATCGACGCACACACGCCCAGCAGGTGTGTCGGGCGGAAGACGCTCCCACTCGCCGTCCTGCGACACGTGCAACTCGTTCCTCAGCTGGGCCATCTGGTGATTCCCCAGAATCACCGAGTGGTTCTGGGGGTCTCCGATCGACGGTAGCCTCCAACCCTTGAGCGTGTAGGCAAAGATTATGTTCGGACCGGAGTCGAGCTCGGTCTGGGCAAGCGCATCTCGAAGCATCCCGAAGTCGTGCCCACCGAGGTTTCGGAACGAAGCCTGTAGCTCATCGTCGGGCCAGCGCGCTATTAGCCGCGCCATGTCCCTGGGGTAGCGGCTGGTCTTGGGTAGCCACTCGCGCAGCTGCCCCGGAGGAACGCGCAACAGCCTCTGGTACACCTCGTTGGACATCTCGTCGATGGCGAGTCGCAGCAGCTCGCCATTGGGTTCTGCAAACTTCGCCTGGAGACGCTTGCCATACTTGGCGTCTATTACCTTCCATCCGTTGGCGTCGAACATCTCTCGCCATGCGCGCACGCGGATTCCGGGAATTACCCGGTCGAGGCTCTGCCTGTTGAGATCGACCACCCACAGGATGTTGGGCTGGCTGTGCATTGCCGGCTCTGCGATCGCCTCCCAGACGGACCCCTCGTCCAACTCGGCGTCCCCAACCACCGCGATGTACCGGCTGTCCGCGTCAGACCCCGAGAACATGTGAGACCTGTTGTACTTGCCAACCAGCGCCGCGAAGTTCGGCGCGACCGGTCCGAGTCCGACCGACCCCGTGGAGAAGTCCACGCCGTCTGGGTCTTTGGTACGGCTTGGATACGCCTGAAGCCCGTGGAACTGCCTCATCATCGTGAGATACGACGGATCGAGGTTGCCAAGAAGGTACTGGATAGCGTGAAACACCGGCGCCGCGTGAGGCTTGACCGAGATCCGATCGCCCGCCCGCATGAAGTCGAAGTAAAGTGCGGTCATGAGAGTGACAACCGAGGCGCTCGACGCCTGATGCCCACCCACCTTGAGCCCGTCCGGGTTGGCACGCACGTTGTTGGCATGATGAACGAGGTTCATGGACAGCCACAGCACCCGGTCCTGGATCTGCTCCAGCACCTGATCACGGTCCACGAAGCTGTCAGCGTCGATAGCAGGCGTTGACGTCACTTGTCTTCTACCCTTTCGTCGCTCTCATCCACTCATGCGCCAGATTGCTCGGGGCCTGTGTAAAGTTCCCTCTCCCCTTTGCGGGAGAGGTTAGAGCCTGCCCCGTACTTGATGCGGGGGTGAGGGGGCTAGATAAAGTCGCCGATCCAGCCGAGCCCGTCCTGCGTTGTCGATGCAGGACGATACTCGCATCCGATCCATCCATCGTACCCGGCCTCGTCGATCAGGTTGAATAGGAACGGATAGTTGATCTCGCCGGTGCCCGGCTCGTTTCGTCCGGGATTATCTGCGAGCTGCATGTGGCCGATCACATCGAGATTCTGCTGGATCGTCCGGGCCAGATCGCCTTCCATTATCTGCATGTGATAGATGTCGTGCTGGACGAGCAGGTTCGGGGACGCCACTTCGGAGAGAATCGACCTCGCCTGGTAAGTACGAGTCAGGAAGAAGCCCGGTATGTCGATCGTATTGATCGGCTCGATCAACAGCCGAATACCTTCGGACTCCAACTCGAGGGCTGCAAATTTCAAATTCTGAACGAAAGTGTCGTGCGCGGCCTGTATGGAGACACTGCGGGGGACTATTCCAGCAAGACAGTTGACCTGAGGGCAGCCGAGTGCGGTCGCATACTCTATCGCGGCGCCGACGCCATCCTGGAACTCCCCTACCCTGTCGGGGTCGCAGGCAATGCCCCGGTCTCCGCCGTCCCAGTCTCCCGCTGGTAGATTGTGCAATACCTGGGTCAGCCCGTGCCTGGAGAGCAGCTCCGCGAGCCGGTCAGCGTCGTAGTCGTATGGAAACAGGTACTCGACGCCGCTGAATCCGGCTCCCGAGGCAGCCTCGAAGCGGTCGAGAAAGTCCACCTCGTTGAACAGCATGGTCAGGTTGGCGGCGAATCTGGGCATTGGCGTCCTTTCCGAGTCCGGTATGGTGTAGGCAGATTATATGACCGGAGCTCGGAAGCCACAAGGCGAGGAGTGAAGAGATAGAGGAGCCGACTAAGTTGACGGGCACATCCACAAGCCGAAGCCCGCTACCTCGTCCCCCTTCGAGTGGGCGTTCAGCCGGTTAAGCGCCGACCAAAGCGAAACGGGACTGCCACCGCTACATCTGCGGTGGCAGTCTCATTCGCCCTATATGCAAAGTATTGTTATTAGTTCACACTGCCAATCGGCCCCACTTCGTCTGAGTCGGGTTCGATGGCATGCCTGACATCAGACATATTGAAAGTCGTCTCTTCTCCGAACATATCGGCACTTGTACCCCGTGGGTTGACAACAGCGTCGTCGTTGACCCTTCCCACAGGCCCTGACGCGCCGGCCGAAACAACATCGAAGACTCCATTGTCAATACCAAGGGTTACATAGAAACGATCGGTTATGGTTATGGTAGGTGAAGCTTCAGGTGTCCCTTCTTCCAGATACAGAACGACAGTTTCACCTTCCCTCAGGTCTGTAACCGGCGTCGAATTGAGCGATGTGTTGACAAAGAAATCAGGGTCCCATCCGATGACATAGATCAAGTCGTTGGTCTCTCCCTTCAGGGTTTCCAGCACTTCGAGCTCGTATAGTGTGTAAGGAACCGCAATGCCATCGCCGGAAGCTCCTCGATCGACGCCAGTGGATGCAGCTCTCTTCACCCTGCTTACAACCACCGCATCAGCGTCCGCGGAAAGCTCTTCGAGCGACGAGTACACCTCCATACTCACTTCCACTGAACGAATCATCTTTCGCGGTTGAGCGTCCGATCTCAGGGTCACTACGCTAAACCAAGCGACCGAGACTAACAACAAAGCCAACACCGCGCTGCCTAGAGGAACAAACCATCTGCTGCTTTGTATCGTCATGTTCATTGGTCTTCACCTCCTCATGGGGTACTACAGATTGGTCTTCATTTTCTCATGGGTACAGTGCAGTGACACCGGCGATGTCATCGGCAGACGGCATCGTGCCGCAGGTGAATTTGTACGCGCCTTGTCTCATTAGGCGGCATCCATCGGGAACATGAGCTAACCCATATGCATGACCCAACTCGTGCATCGCAACGATCTTCTTCTGTTTCGCAGTGAGAGGGGCCATTTTCCTAGTGTTGAACTCTATTTCAACTTCATTCCCTTCGTATAGACCAGTATCTGTTGGGCACTGCCCGGTCATCATCGCATCCCACTGGCCACTGCTGCGAGAGTCAATGACATTGATTTCGGGATCAACGCTTCTGCTATGCTCATGGAAGTATCCGGGGACTGTAGTCTGGTCCCACGCCTTTTCCCCTTCCTTGAACGCCGTCTCATAAATCGAGCCGACAGAAAAGAACCGATATGAAATTGGCTCAATGGTATCAGGATCGTATTTGCAGCCACGGAATGCGTATCCGGAATCGTCCGAGTCACCTGCGGCCGAAACCTGTCCTGTCAGAGTCAGTAGCAGTACCAGTGTTACCAGCGTCGAGCTCATCGCTGGAACTATTATTCGCCACAGAAGGGTCGCTGCCTGAGCAGGGGCAGACGCAATGACCTGTAATCGTAATCCAACCATTTGGCACCTCCCATCAATGTGATACTCCTCATCATAGAAGGGCGTTGTGAAATTACTGTGAAAAACAACCCCTTTTCTGTGAAAAATTTGTGAAGATTTCCCGTATTTCCGTGAAAAACCTTTCACAAGTGGTGCCCGTGATACAATGCCGAACACTCGTATCTCACCGCCGTGCGACCGTGCGGACGCGGAAACTTGGGATGGGACGTCCATTGAAGAGAGACGATTCGCCAGTACGAGAGATCGACAGGCTGCGAGCTCGCATCGGCAAGATGAGCGAAGTAAGCTGTCGCGTCACCGCGAGCCTTGACCTCGACACCGTGCTTCAGGAAGTCGTCGACGGCGCCTGCTCGCTCACCGACGCCAGGTATGGCGCAGTCGGGGTGTTCGACGAGTCTGGACGTGTTGGTGAATACATCACGTCCGGCATGACTCCTGAGCAGCGCCTGCGACTCTCAGACATCACTCGGTACTCTCCACCCGACGGCTTCCCTGAGAACTACCCGCCGATGAAGACCTTCCTGGGCGCGCCCATCCGTCACCTGGGCGATCCTGTCGGCAACATCTACCTCACCGAGAAGAGCCTGCCCCGTACTAGATACGGGGATGGCGGCGGGGAGTTCTCGGAGGAAGACGAAGATTTCCTGGTCATGTTCGCGGCTCAGGCCGCAATCGCCATCGGCAACGCCCTGCGCTATCAGGAAGAGCGACGAGCAAGGGATGAGATGGAGACCGAGAGGCGGCGCTTGTGGAGTCGTCACCGGTGGGCGTCATGGTGGTTGACGCCACCACGAGGACCTTCGCGTCGGTCAACCAGGAGGCGGAGCGCATCCTGGGCATGTCGCCCGAGCCCGGCTCCACACTCGTGCGATACCATGAAGTGGCGATCTACCGTCGGACCGACGGGAAGAGGTACGAAAGCCACGAACGCCCTCTGGCCAGAGCGCTGGACCGCGGCGAGGTCGTGAGGGCAGAAGAGATACTGCTCGACCGCCCTGGCGGCGGGGCGACAATGGTCCTCGCCAACGCGACGCCCATCTACTCGGACGACGGGAGCATAGTATCCGCCGTCGCCGTGATCCAGGACATGACGCCTCTGGAGGAGATCGAACGCCTGCGCAATGAGTTCCTCGCAATGGTGAGCCACGAACTGCGAACTCCTCTGACCACCATCAAGGGCTGCACAGGCATCGTGCTAGGCAGTTCCGATCCGCTCGACATCACCGAGATACTCCAGTACTTCCGAATGATAGACGAGCAGTCCGATCACCTGCGCGACCTCGTCAACAACCTGCTCGACATGACACAGATAGAAGCAGGAGCGCTGTCGGTGGCTCCCAAACCTGCGGATGTGAAGACCCTGGTTGACGAAGCGAAGGCGGCGTTCGTTCGGCGCAGGGCGCGGAATACCATCGAGGTGGAGCTGGATCCGAACCTGCCGCCGGTCGCGGCGGACAGCCAGCGTATCGTTCAGGTGCTGAACAACCTGCTGTCCAACGCGTCCAAGTACTCAGCGGAGACCTCGACTATCAGGGTGAGCGCATCGCGGGACGAGTTCCACGTGTCCGTCTCGGTAACAGACGAAGGCAGAGGAGTACCTGACGATCAGCTTTCCAACCTGTTCAAGAAGTTCTCTCGGGTGGACGGGGAGGGCCGAGAGCGGGAGGTTGCGGGCGAGGGTCTGGGGCTTGCGATCTGCAGGGGAATAGTCGAAGCGCACGGAGGCAGAATCTGGGCCGAGAGCGATGGTGAGGAACGAGGCACGCGGGTCACGTTTACGATTCCCGAGGCCGCCGCCGCCGTTCGGGATTCCGCCGGCGACACTGCGGCTGTCAGGTCGGGTGACCAAAGTCGAATTCTAGCGGTGGACGACGAGCCTCAAACGCTGTGGCTCCTCCGAAACATTCTCTCTGAACACGGGTACAAGCCGTTCGGCACCGGCAACCCAGATGAGATGATGCGGCTGTTGGAGGTGGAGCAGCCCCACCTTGTCCTGTTGGACTTGATGGTGCCCGGAACCAGTGGATTCGAGCTGATGAGCCGCATTCGCCAGATGTCCGACGTGCCGGTTATCTTCCTGTCCGCGAACGATCAGGAGGAGAACGTGGTGAAGGCCCTCAGCATGGGAGCCGATGACTACATCGTCAAACCGTTCTCTTCGACTGAATTGGTGGCTAGGGTCGAAGCGTCCCTACGGAAGAGGAGAGCGGTCGGTGCGACTATGCCTCGCCAGCCCTTCAAGCTAGAAGGCTTGGTCATCAACTATACAGACCGCAGTGTGACCGTATCCGGGCACCCGGTGCAGTTGTCCGCAACTGAATATAAGCTTCTCTTTGAGCTTTCGATCAACGCGGGGCGTGTATTGACCCGTGACCAGATATTGCAGAGGGTCTGGGGGGCAGAACACTACTCAGGGGAAGGCGATTTGCTTCGCTCCACAGTGAGAAACCTTCGCCGCAAGCTGGGAGACGACGCTAGGAGACCCAGGTACATCTTCACCGAGCCCCGCGTCGGCTATCGGATGGCAAAGCCGCAACCCGTCTAGCCACCGCGCACGGTGCGGACTCGCGCCCACGAGACCTCTCCGAATCGTCGGTGTGTTTTGCTCTCAGAGTCATCGCTTTCGGCGTCGGCGCCATCTTTCCGATTCAGCTCAGCCAGCTTGCGATGCCTGCCCCGATTCCCGCGACCGCTACTATCAACCACCGTGTCCACAAGCCGATCTCTGAAGGGCCAATATAGCGCAGTATGACACGACGGTCCCGTGCACCATCCTCAGTCTGCATCGCCTCGTACTGCCGACGCAAAACCCAGTATATATAGGGCAGGTACAGCAGCAGTAGAGTACTTGATACTCCTACAAAAGAAGGGTTGGGTTTGGAACCCGGCCATAGCGCTACCGTGGCGACAGCGACTATCGCTATTGCTATCAACCCATTGAGTCCAGCCCGCAGCCAGAGGCCGCGACATGTGGTCACATCTGGAGTCTGCCAGCGGTTGAGGACATGGAGCCTGTTCCTCGGCCACCTGAGGTATAATACCAATTCGTTCTGACTACGCCGTAAATAACATAGCACAGCGTCGCACTCGTCATTCCCGCGAAAGCGGGAATCCAGAGAGTCCGGCCAGTGGGAATATGACCGGATCACTCACAATTGGTATAA
>DAOUHG010000153.1:0-13292 GCA_034428835.1 Dehalococcoidia bacterium | reverse complement strand
GAACGCCTATCTGCGTGAGTTGGAGTCTGATCCCGGACGGGTGCGGTCGCTTGCTGGGTGGGACTGGATAGAGGAAGCGGTCCAGAGTCTACCATCCCACTATGCGGCCTCCTCAGACTGAAATGGTATAAATTCGTCAAGGGTAATGGGAAGGGCGTAAAGTTTTGTAGAAATGGTATCAGCTGTTTCCTGAATGACATTCAGAAGAGAGTCAACAGACGTGTTGGAAGGGTTATCGTGAAGTGACGTCACGGAGAATAGGAGATTGGTATCTAAGAAGAGTATCAGTTCATCAGGTCGAGATCCAGACGAAGCTAACTTTTCTAAGGTTTCGATTCCAAGTCCGCTCGCCTCCAGGAAAAATGCTGCGTCAAGTGTTCGGAGCATAAAATCGCGCACAACGGCATCATCTGGGGAGAGGTAGTCAACTATGACATTGCGAAGAGCCTCTCTGTCGGGATGCTCATATTTGGAGAAGAATTCCGTGTCTTCTACTGTCAATTCCCGAGTCAGGGTTCCATTGATCAAAAACTCGTAAGTTCTGGCCCCCAAGTCCTTGACTAGCGGCAGGATACAACGCTGGTTGAACTCTTCCCAACAATCTTGAGGTTCAATTCTCGGACATGCTCTTGAGACCAGCAGCAGAAATTTCTCTTTTGCCTTGTCAGCGATTTGTTCTGCAACGTCAAGCCCTTCTTCTAGGATTGACCGCTGGTCTTCAGTGATTTTGTATGTGTTGAGATTCTCAACAACTTTCCCTCCGTCATTGAGAATCTGTATGGAATCGGTTATCCGGTCAAGCTCTACGCTTATCGAAAAGGAGACGGAAATCGCTTCACTTACCTCTTCGGCTGAGGAGAACCCGTCCCCGGACCATAGGACATACAGAATCAATTGCTGCAATGCCTTATCCCACCAGCCACTACGGTTCAGTTCGACGTGGTGGACAAGTGAACTCAATTCGTATGGTAGACGCTTTCGGATCATGCGCCGCTCCTGAATCTGCTTAACGGCTGATGGAACTTTGAACTCTTGGCTTTGGTGCCGATATTGGACTGAGGTGGCGTGAAAACTTGAATATCAGTCGTTACACGACGATGGCAGTGAAGGTGTGTTATGGCGACTTGGGATTATCCATGACCTGCAAGAGCATACTTCCGTATATTATGCGGCGGCCGATGTTGAGTTCGTGTGGTACCGCAAATTGATCGCAGTGTGTGGTTTCTGCGGGTTGGGGTCAGTGTTCGGCAGCTGTTCTCCCCTTCGCAACTGCTGTAGGTTTAGATGTTGGCCCCACTTAACTCTACCGTTATAGCTGCGGCGGAACGAGTGTTCCAGCACACATGAATTAAGCGACAGCAGACTGCGTCCCAACTCCTTTCAGGAAAGCTCTGTGCGCTATAAGTGAAGGTGGGCGCGACGAAACTGCCCCGAATAGGGCACATGTCCGCTAACCAGAGGAACGGAACGGCTTGCCGCAACTCTTTGCGGAGATGACCACGTGTCTTGCATCGAACGGAGACGGTTGAGCAGTGTAGCTAGACCTTCAGCGCCCCGACTTTTTCGTACTCGCCTTTGACTATGGGCCTGGCTTCGACTTCGAGCCAGTCTTCGAGGATCTCGGTGTAGACGCTGCGGAAATCGAGGTTGAAGGCGAGGTCGCCTTCAACGAGCGTCTCAGGGGCGAGTGACGGGTACTCGGAGTAGTGGCCGCCGTTGACGCCGTCGCCAATCATGAAGGCGACGCCGCCTGAGCCGTGGTCGGTGCCGTTGCCGTTATCCTTAACCCGTCGTCCGAACTCGGAGAACACGAAGATCAGCACGTCTTCGCTGGCGTCGTGCTCCTTGAGGTCAGTGTAGAGGTCATAGATGCCTCCGGCCACGTGGTCCCAGAGCTTGTTGAGCAGCGCAACCTCGTTGGTGTGCGTGTCGAAGCTGCCATGCTGAGTGTAGCAGATGCGGGTGCCGATGTCGGCGGTGAGCACCTGGGCGGCGTCGCGGGCGCGTGCGGCGAACGGGTTGGAGGCGTACTCGACGTTGGACTCGTACCTGTCCGGAACGGAGCTGAGGATGTCTGAGCCGCGAAGGGCGTCGAGTCCGGTCTGGCTCAGGAAGTCCATGACTGGGCCGCTGCCGATGGCGTGGGTGTACATGTTGCGGAACGCTTCCAGCGCCTCGGTGCGCTGGTCGTCGGCGTCCATGTGGCTGAGGAGTCCGTACGAGGAGAGGTCGGAGACCGAGGCGACCGGCGCGTTCTTGGCGACGAGCGCTCTGGGGAGCGCGGCGCCGAAGTTGACGGCGGCCACGACGTTGTCGGCCTCGGGGTGCATGTAGCGGACCGCCTGGCCCAGCCAGCCTTCGTCGCCGACCTTGGTCGGCTCGGCGGTATGCCAGATGTCCATCGAGCGGAAGTGGGAGCGGCTGGGCACAGGGTAGCCGACGCCGTGGATTACGGCGACCTTGCCGTCGTCAAAGAGGTCCTTGATCGGGCCCATGGAAGGGTTGAAGCCGTACTGGTCGTCCAGAGGAATTACGTCTTCCTGCTGTATGCGGACGTTGGGCCGGTTGTCTATGTACTCAGGATTGGTGTACGGGACAACGCAGTTGAGATAGTCGTTGCCGCCCGAGAGCTGGACAACGACGAGTTTGCGATTCTTTCCTGCACCCATTTGGACTGACTCCTTGTTTGGTTCCCACGCTGTCTCTGTTTCTGTCGCGTTTGCGTTCCGATTTTAGTGACTGCCGAAGTCAAAATTCAATTCAGGCGCGTCAGGAGGAGGCGCGGCCAAACATTGCCTCTCTCAGACCGTCCAGCATTCCATCGAGCCGCGCCATTCGCTGTTCGAGCGCGGAGAATCTATGTTCAAGCCTTTCGAACTGCTCTGATGAACGCTGCTCACGCTCTGCCGAGCGCTGTTCGATCTGATCGAGTCGTCGTTCGATCTGCTCAAATCGCTTCTCGTTGCGGATCGATATACTGACGATCAGGCCCGCCAACGCGATGCCTACACCCAGAATTGCGATAATCTCTGGAGTCAACTGTTTCTCCTAACCAGCCGACTATACTTTCTCGTAGACCTGGAAGCGGTGGCGGCCTGTCTCGAGGACATACACTCGCTCCTGGTCGTCCAGGGCCACCCTTACGGGGTCCCAGAAGTATGGCTCGATCCTGGCGGATGCCTCGCTGGGATCGTCGGTGTCCACCTCGAAGACCGGAACGAACTTGGATCGGGCTTCGAGCTCGTCGGCGTTGGCGTTGAGGTACTCGACAGCCCACGCGCCAAGAGTGCCGTCGCCCCGGAGATTCTGAATGAAGCCGCCTTCGGGGTCGAGCACCTGGACGCGCTGGTTCATCCAGTCTGCCACGTACATATTGCCTTCGGAGTCGACCGCGAGACCGGAGGGCCGGTTGAACTCGCCGTCGCCGTCGCCGGACGTGCCGAACTTGGCGACGAACTCGCCGTCGGGCGTGAATTTCTGGATGCGGTCGTTACGCCAGTCGGCGACGTATATGTGGCCGTCCGGGGCCTGGGTGATTCCCCACGGGAGGTTGAACTCGCCGTCGCCGTCGCCAAAGCCGCCCCACTTGTCGATGAACTGGCCGTCCTTGGTGAACTTCTGGACGCGATGGTTGCGATGATCGACCAGCAGCAAGTTGTCGTCCTGGTCGAGTAGCAGGCCTGAGACGCCGTCGAACTCGCCGTCAGCCGTCCCCTTTTTGCCCCACGTGGACTGGACCTGACCGTCGCGGTCGTAGATCGTGATGCGCTGCAGGAAGTCGTCGCCGAGGTACAGGTTCTCGTCGCTGTCCATCGCGAGCGCCGAGGGCCAGATCATCTGACCTGGCGCGCTGCCGTAGCCGCCTATCTGTCCATAGAATTCATGGTCGATGGTGGCCATCTGGATGCCGACTATGTCGAGTGCGGTCGTGTTGCTGCGGCTGGCCACGAAGATGCGTCCGTCGGAGCGGATGACGAAGTCGGTCGGGAGGTGGAAGCCACGTCCGCCCTGGTCGGCGACGAAGCCGACAGTGGTGACTGGCTTGAGTTGGAATCTAGTTTGCGTGGTCATGGGCATCTCTGTGTCCGGTGGCTAGTGTCCTTAGACCGTCTGGTACTCCTGGGTAGTCACGATAAGCTGAATCAGGGTGACGATGTGGCGGTCGGTGTCGGGGTCAGGGAACGACATGTCTCCCCACTTGGAGGCGTAGTCGATCAGGCCGGCCCTGGTCGTGTTGAGCACCGGGAGAGGGCCGAGGATGTCGAGACAGGTGTCGACGACCCGCTCGGGCGACATTGGCTGCCCGCCTGCGCGGTCGGCGATCCGTTCAATGATGGCGCGGATGCCAAGCTTGTTCGGGTCGTTCAGGACACGGCTTGCGAAGTTGACCCGCTGGACGTATGCGCCAGTATTGATCCACTCGTTACCGCCCTGCCATCCCTCTACGCTTGGAGGATTAAGCAGACCCTGGCCCATCGCGGCGCAAGCTCCGGCGGCGGCATAGGTATCGGTCGATGGAAGGTCGATGGGGCCGGCGAGCCGCAGGGTGCCCACGACCATCTCTGCCGGACTCTTGATCCGAGCGAACCTGGAGGCCTCTGACTTGAAGAAGTCTGAATTGAACATGGCCCGCAGCATGGCGGAGATGTCGTACCCGGAGTCGAAGTACGCCTGCGACATCACCTCGATGGCCTCGGGGTCGATAGGGTCGAAGTGGGGCCACTGCGGCACCGGCAGCTCATCGGCGACGAAGAAGTGGTAGAGGTGTCGAGCGATGAAGCGGGCGGTCGCGGGCTGCCTGCAGATGATGTCCACGACGTCCTCGCCGTTTAAGTCGCCGGTCTCGCCGAGGAATTCCTTGTCATCGTGATCGTGGTCTTCGTCGTCGTACTCGAACTGCCAGGCGATGTAGCCATATGGCCTGGCAGTGTTGTTTCTCATCTTGATGGACATGTAGTCGGGGTTGACCACGCGCCATCCGGTGAACGCGCGTGAGCACTCCTTGATGTCGTCCTCAGTGTAGTTGCCGACGCCCATGGAGAATAGCTCCAGGATTTCGCGCCCGTAGTTTTCGTTGATCGACTCCTTGTGGTTGTCCTGGTTGTCGAGCCACATGAGCATCGCGGGGTCGCGCGAGAGCTGTACGAGCAGCTCTCGGAAGCTGCCCATGCCGTATTCGCGGAACATGTCTACCTGGTTGGTGACCATGCGCGCTTGGATGAGCTTGGTGGCGGCTGTAGCGAACACGCGGTGCCAGAACAGGCACATCTTTTCGCTGAGCACGGCGTCGGTGTTGACCATTCTGAACACCCAGTGGGCCGCCGCCGCTACTCCGCTGCGAAGGTCGGACTGGTCGACGTGGTACCGGCGAATGAGGTCGTGGGGAATGTCTTCGGACGCCTTTTTGGAGAGAAGATCCTCGACGACATCTTCGTAGCTCATACCCATATAGTGGTCCAGTTCATCCGAGGTCGCGCCGAATCCTGCGCGCCTGAGCAGGTGTGCCATGAGGGCGACGTCTTGCTTCTCGCGGACGGTGGTCATCGGGGCCTCTCCTTGGCGCTATGGGGCACTATGGGGCGTTGTGGATTCGGTCTGGAGTATATCAGATGGTCGGAAGCCTTTTGGCTTCGGCAAGCTCTCTCTGAAGGGCGTCATAACGCTCGCGGTCAACGGGAATACTAATGGGCTGACCGGTGCAGCCGGAGAGGGTGATTGCGGCCACCAGCTCCTGGGAATTGCGACCGTCCTCTCCAGTGATCGCGGGGTCTCTGTCTTCCAGGACGGCAGCCGCAAAGTCCTCGATCGCTGGGACGTGTGTGTTCAGGACCCGGTCAAGCTCGAAGGTCTCAGTGTTGTGGCCGGGAGGGTCGTAGGTGGGCGACTTGTCAGTGTCGATGAAGTCCTGGACTGGCGTATCGAGTCTGTGAAGAGTGATCGTCCAGTCGTCCATTACGATCGCGCCGGTCTCGCCCCAGAGCTCAAGCCGCTGGTGGTTGGGAGCCTGGGACGTGTTGCAGTGCATGCTTCCCTGGCCTCCCCTGTCGTAGGAGAGAATGGCTGTCGCAAAGTCTTCGACCTCGGCTTGGTGGCGGAGGGTCGAAATCATCCCGAACACGGACGTTGGCATCCCTCCCAGCCACTGCATCATGTCGATCGCGTGGATGCCCTGGTTGATCAGCGCGCCTCCGCCCTCATCAGCCCAGGTGCCGCGCCACTCCAGCCGGTCGTAGTAGTCCTGGCTGCGTAGCATCGCCGAGGTCATGACGACGCGGTAGATACGTCCTATGGCTCTCTGGTCGATCAGCTCCCGCATCTTGATGGCCTCGGAGCGGAAGCGGTTGTTGTAGAGCACGCCCAGCTTGACTCCGGCGTCTCTACACGCCTGGATCATGTCGTCCGCTTCGGACGGTGACACGCTCATAGGCTTCTCGACCAGCACGTGCTTGCCTGCGGCTGCTGATGCCAGCGTGATGTCGCGGTGCGACGGGTGCGGAGTGGCGATGACGACGGCGTCTACGTCCGGGTGGGTGAACATGTCTTCCAGGGTGGGGAAGTGCGCTACGCCGAGCTCATCGGCCTGCTGACGAAGGGGCGCCTGTCGTCGCGCGGTGATGCCGACGAGGCGGCAGTTGTCGAGCCGGTTGATTGCGTCGATGTGGACGCGACCGATCACGCCGGTCGAGCCGATGACTGCGAGGCCGATGTTGCTCATGTTTGACTGGCTACCGGGGATAGAAGTTTTGGCCGTCTCAGGATAGCACAGTGTCTGAATCGTAGGCCTGATGGGAGCGCGCCAGTCGACCTGATCGGGAGCGTATACTAGCCGGTGTCTGAGTCGTTCCGCGGATCGCGCTACTGTTCGAGTCATCGGGAGGTGTCGTTTTGGAGACCATTAGAAAGCCACTCTCAGTAGTACTCGGCCTCATGGCATTGGTCGTGTTGGTCCACTTCGTGTTCAACCCGTTCTACGAAGACGCGGTGGACGCCATCGCTGTCTAGCATGTGCTCAATTGGGTAATGGCTGTTGGCACTGTCGTCATGCTGGCGTTGACCTATGTGCGTATGAGGAGCCTAGGGACAGACAGCGACACCAACATGTATATCTGCGTAAACGCGGCGTTCTACGCCGCTGTCGTGCTGGCGATCCTGTTCTTCTGGAACTGGTTTGATGACCTAACTGCTGGTGAGGAGGGTCAGAGCCAGACACGTGGGTTCTTCTGGGTGATCATCAACGTGATGTTCGTCGTGCTAGTGGGCACGGTGAGCGCGCATTTGTGGAGGGGTGACAGGCGTGCCTGAGCCAGCAAGTCCCTTACCCCGAACCCACCGAAGGCCACCGATGGACGGCGTGAGGACAGCGGAGACCTCTGCGTCCATGATTGCATCCATCAGCACCCTGACGCCTCTCGCAGATAGTCGACGTCTCCGTTCACTCCTCTCTTGCGCAATAGCTCCAGAAGGTCCATGCTGTCCTTGACGATCGTCGTTCTCCTCACTTCAGACTTGTCGCTTTTCGATGAAAAGGATGACGCGGCGGTCTGTCTCTAAACAGTCCTCTCTAACACCACTATCGGGAACACTACTGTGGTCAGTCCGTCGGGTTCGGGGCCGTCAACATGGAGAAGGCGCTGGCGGGCCTTACGAGAGCGACCAACGTTGCTCGCGCTTGTCGCGCTCGGTGTGTTGGCGTTGCTGCTCGCCTTAGTTCTCTGGAGGACCTTCAGTACTGATGACCAGCAGGTTCCGCCTGTCGACGTGGAGGCGGCCGTTGCGGAGGCCCTGGACTCTCTAACGCCCTTCCATGTCGTCTCTGCGCAGGTGTATCAGGCCATACTGCCGTCGTTAGTCGTCGTACAGACGGACAGGGAAGGTGACGAAGATGGCTTTGGCATCGGAAGCGGAGTGGTGATCAACAGTGATGCCAATGTACTCACCGCGTTTCACATCATTGAAGGCTCCACTGAGATTCAACTCGGCTTTGCTGACGGCACCAGGACATCCGCCACCGTCGCCAACGTGGACCCGGAGAGGGACATCGCCGTCTTGACGCCAGCCGTGCTGCCCGACCTGGTTCTTCCCGCAACCATCGGCAGCTCCTCAGCGATGCGAGTCGGAGACGAAGTATTCGCTGTTGGCAACCCGCTGGGCCTCGTTGCTTCGATGAGCGCGGGGGTAGTGTCCGGGTTAGAGCGCGACTTCAAAGTTTCCGGCAGTGAGCAAACTCTTCGGGGTCTGATCCAGTTCGATGCGGCAGTGAACAAGGGGAATTCGGGTGGCCCACTGTTGGACCGGCGAGGCCAGGTGATCGGCATAGTCACCGGGCTGGTCAATCCTACCGATCAGGACGTCTTCATTGGGATAGGGTTCGCGGTGCCGATCGACGTAGCAGTGGGCGTCGCTGGTGGGCCGGCGCAGTAGTGTACAAAGAGGTGAACAGCACACATGACCAACAGCGGACAAAGCCAACCAATGGAACGTGTTCTCTACGAGGTGAAGAAAGTAATTGTGGGCCAGGACCACCTGCTGGAGCGCATGGTGGTGGCGCTGCTGGCGAGGGGGCACATCCTGGTGGAGGGCGTGCCAGGGCTGGCGAAGACGATGGCTGTCAAGACACTTTCCCAAGCGATGGGTGGTGAGTTTCAACGCATCCAGTTCACACCCGACCTCATGCCCGCCGACCTTGTGGGCACCCGCATCTACAATCAGAGGACGGGAGAATTTAGCACGTCGCTAGGGCCTGTCTTTACCAACCTGCTTCTGGCCGATGAGATCAACCGCGCCCCGGCCAAGGTGCAGAGCGCTCTGCTCGAAGTGATGCAGGAGCGACAGGTCACCATTGGGCGCGAGACTTTCCAGGTGCCTGAACCATTCCTGGTTATGGCGACGCAGAATCCAATCGAGTCGGAAGGCACGTATCCCTTGCCCGAGGCGCAGGTGGACCGATTCATGCTGAAAGTGATCGTTGGCTACCCAAGCACGACCGAGGAGTTCGTGATCGTGGAGCGCATGACCAGCACGCTTCAGGACGTGCAGCCAGTCCTCGACATCGAAGAGGTATTGGCTCTCCAGCGTCAGGCGGACAGTGTCTACGTGGACCCCGCTCTCATCGAATACTCAGTCAAGCTGGTCACGGCGACTCGTCAGCCGGAGTTGTGCGGGCTTGCAGATCTGAAGCGCTACATACTGTATGGGGCCAGCCCCCGCGCGTCCATCAACATGATACTCGCGGGTCGGGCTCTGGCTTTCGTGCGGGGGCGCGAATATGCGCTTCCGGAAGACGTTAGAGACGTTGCCCTCGATGCCATCAGGCACCGTCTCGTGCTTTCGTACGAGGCCCTTTCGGACAACGTCGAAAGCGACGACATTCTCGGTAGGCTCATGGATGCTATCCCAATGCCCGATGTACCGTTACGAGAGTATGCAGGCGCCCGTCCTGTCAGGTGATCCGGGGACGCCGGAGCAGGTACTTCATCGCCTGGAGTGGCAGGTGCTGCGCCGCCTCGACGGGATCCTTCAGGGGGACTACCGCAGTCTCTTCATGGGCGGTGGTCTGGACTTTGCCGAGCTGCGCGAGTATCAGCCGCCGGACGACATCCGCCACATCGACTGGAACGTGACGGCGCGGATGGACAGGCCCTATGTACGTCGGTATATGGAAGACCGCGAGGTCACGGCATGGTTCCTTCTCGACCTGAGCCCATCGATGGCTTTTGGAGCACTGGAGAGACGCAAAGAGTCCGTCATGGTTGACTTCGTCGGGGTGCTGGCGCGCCTGCTAACGCGAAACGGAAACCGTGTAGGCGCCATCCTGTACGACAACAACGCAGAGTTTGCAGTACCTCCCCGCGGAGGCCGAGCGCAGGTCCTTCGCCTGATCAACGATATTCAGAGACAGCAGCTGTCGCCCGGAGGGACTATGACGGACTTGACCAAGCTGCTGGAGTCCGGATTCAACAGCATCAAGCGAAGTTCACTGATCTTCGTGGTATCGGACTTCATCTGCCTGCCCGGCTGGGACGGCGCCATGGACCGGCTCAATAGGAAGCACGAACTACTTGCGGTGCGTCTATGGGACCCGCGCGAGGTTGATCTGCCAGACGTCGGAGTCGTGCTTGTCGAGGACTCCGAGACGGGCGCTCAGCTGAGCGTGGACACAAGCGACAGGGGTTTCAGGCGGCGGTTCCAGGAGGCTGCGCAGCGCCGAGAAGCGGAACTGACGCAGACCTTCAGGCGTACCGGTGTGCCCGAACTGCCGCTGTCCACGGAGGAGGACGTCGTGCAGGCGATAGTGCGGTTCGCCTCACTGCGCAGCCGGATGCGGCTGCGCACGCGGTAAGGGGTGCAGGCAGTGTCTTTCATCTGGCCCTGGGTCCTGGTCTCTCTACTGGCAATACTCCTGTGTGTCTTCGCTTACGTTCGTTTGCAGCGAAGGCGAAGCAGGGACGCAGCCAGCCTGGGGACCCTCGGGATCGTGCGGGAGGGGGCAGTTGCCCAGGCAGGATGGAGGCGCCATGTCCCGCCCATCATCTTCCTGGTTGGAGTGGTCCTGCTGGCGACGGCATCCGCGCGGCCGCAGCTTACAATACCCTTGCCCCGCGTGGAGGGCACCGTCCTGCTGACATTCGATGTATCGGCAAGTATGGCCGCCGATGACGTCGAGCCGACGAGGATGGACGCCGCCAAGTTGGTCGGAAAAGCTCTCGTCGAACAACGTCCCAGCAGCGCCAGGATAGGAGTCGTGGCCTTTGGAGAGGGCGGGCTGGTCGTGCAGCCGCCGACTGACGATGACGAGGCGCTTAACGCTACTATAGACCGTCTGGTGCCTCAGAGCGGGACCTCACTGGGCGGTGGGATACTGACCGCGCTGAACATGGTCGTGCCGGAATCCGGCCTTGGCTCCGGGGACACGGCGCCGGTGGACGGGGAAGCGCCCCGGAACTCCCTCGCGCCAGCAGTCATCGTGCTGCTGACCGACGGAGAAAATACGGACCCACCCGATCCGCTGGAGGCCGCGCAGGCGGCTATCGACCGGGGAGTGCGGGTCCACACCGTGGGCCTGGGGACCTCAGAGGGGACGGTCATTGAGATAGACGGATTCAACCTCTTCACGCGTCTGAACGAGCCGGTTCTCCAGGAGGTGGCGCTGCTTACCGAGGGGGAATATTTCAAGATAGAAGAGTTGGACGATGCGCCGATGGTGTATGAGGAGTTGGAGACCGAGTTCGTTGTCGAGTCGAGGGAGACCGAGATCACGTCGATTCTGGCAGGTTTGAGCACTCTGCTGCTGCTGGCCGGCGGAGCCCTGTCACTTTTGTGGTTCGGTCGGGTGCCGTAGACGGAGGGAGATACATGGGACTACTGTGGCCGGCCTATCTGCTGCTTCTGACCGCAATACCGCTGATCGTGCTGGCTTACCTGCTGGTGCTCAGGCGGAGGAGACGGTTTGCCGTCCACTACTCCAGCCTGTCGTTGATAAGGCAGGCTATGCCCGGCGGCACACGGTGGAAACGCCACTTGCCTTTCGTCCTCATCGTGCTCGCCCTCGGGCTGCTCATCCTGGCTATTTCGCGCCCCTTTGCCAACGTGACGGTCGCCTCCAGCAGGACCACCGTCATGCTGGCGCTGGACGTATCGCTGAGTATGTGTGCCAGTGACATCGATCCCAACAGGTTGACTGTCGCCCAGGATGCCGCGAAGAAATTCATCGAGAGCCAGGAGCCGGGAACGCAGGTGGGCATTGTCGCCTTCGCCGGTATTGCCCAACTTATCGTTCCGCCCACGACCGACAGGGACGCACTGGTTGAGGCGGTGGACAACCTGATTACAGCCCGCAGAACGGCAGTGGGTAGCGCGATCGCCCGTTCGCTGGATGCGCTTGCCGAGGTGAACCCTGACATTTCGCCGATCAGAGTGTACTCAAGTCCCCTCGATAGCGGCCCGGACCCAGACTTGGAAGGTGTCCTTCAACCTGACGTCATCGTGCTGCTGACGGATGGGGCGAGCAATCGAGGTGTCCGCCCTCTGGCCGCCGCAGAGGCCGCGCGCGCCCGCGGAGTCCGTGTGTACACGATCGGCTTTGGCACTGAGAGCCCGTCGGTAATGATGTGCACACCAGACCAGCTGGGAGGGGACGAACTGAACAACCGCATCGGACGGGGAGGTTTCGGGAACTTTGGAAACTTTGGGGGCGGGCCCGGACGCCGGAACTTCCTCCGGTTGGACGAGCGGACGTTGATCCGCGTGGCCGAGATCACTGAGGCCGAATACTATGCTGCGGAAAGTGCGGACGAACTGCTTGAAGTTTTCTCCACGATACCCGTGCAGAGTGAGGACAAGAAAGTGCGCATGGAGGTCTCAGCGGTCTTCACCGCCATAGGTGCTCTGCTCACGCTCTGCGCGGTCGCCCTCGGTATCCGGTGGAGGCCGCTGCCCTAATCTTCCCTGTCGGACAGGACCAACGGAGCCGGCCGGCATCCACTTCAACGATCTTTGTTACTCATCTCTCCCTGAGGTTTCTCTGGCCGTTTCGGCAGGACTATTCTCATTTCCGTGTGCTGACCAGGCTCAGACTCAGCCTCAATGTTGCCGCCGTGCTCACGTATCACGTCGTACACCAGACTCAACCCCAGGCCGGTGTTCCTTCCCGTTACCTTGGTAGTGAAGAAGGGATTGAACATCCTCTCCATCGTCTCCGGAGTCATGCCCATACCGTTGTCGCGGATGATCATCACCACCGCGTCCTCGGTACCGGATGTACTGACACTCAGTTCGGGTCTGTAGTCATTGCGCTGACCGATGTACTTCTCAGCCATTGCCTGGCACGCATTGGTTACGAGGTTGGTGATGGCCCGGGCGATGTCCTCCGGTACCGCGATCACCTCACCCAGCGTCTGGTCCAGCTTCACGTCGACCTCCGCGCTGAAGCTGGGTTCTTGCGCCTGCACCGACTGGTGCGCCAGGTTGGTCTGCTCGACCAGCAGCGCGTTCAGGTCCACCGGCCGGAACCCGCCTCCGGTTCCCCGGTCCAGGGTGAGCATGGCCGACACGATTCCGTTCGCCCTGTCGCTATGGTGAACGATGCGTTCCATGTTTTCGCCAAGGTACTGGATCAGCTCCTCCGCCTCGTCCCGGCTGATGCCGCCGGGCTGCTCAAGCATCTCCCTCAGCTCGTCTGAAATGTCCTTGGACAGCACGGCGAAGTTGCGGATGAACTGGAGTGGGTTGCGCATCTCATGCGCCACCCCTGACGATAGCTCTCCCAGTTCCGCCAGCTTCTGCTGGCTGATGAT
>DAOUHG010000152.1:0-8292 GCA_034428835.1 Dehalococcoidia bacterium | reverse complement strand
CACAGGGTGGAGGGTCTCTGTCTGTACACATAGCTGGAGTATAAGAATATACCCGGCCTACCGCAACGCCTCAGCCGAAGCCGCTAATCAATTACGGAAATTGTTAAGTGAAGTAACTCAGGATGAACTACAACAACTAACTAACGACGTAACCCACGCTACGAACGAACTCCACACACCAGCAGAACAAGGGTTGGTGGTGGAGGTGGAAACAGATACTGTTTCTTCTTTTGTTGATGCTCTTATGGACGAATGGGACGATGACCCGGACCGGGACGACTACTACTGGCTGCCCTCGATGGAGACCGACAGTGGGGTGGTCTGGCATTCGGGCTGGGCCTGGTGGTGTGTCGACAAGGCCCGCGAGCTGCGGGCAGATCGCGGGGTCGAACGCCCGCCGGGAGCCCTACGGTGGCGAATCGACCGGATGCTGGAGGCCGAGCATGACTTCTCAGAGCCGCCGTCCGGGTGGGCGCAGGTCGAGGAATTCCGTCGCCAAGAGTTGGAATGGCGGGAGCGCCGCGAAGAGGACCTCAGTGGCCCGCAGGTGGGTGATGCCGGCGAGATATGGACACGAGTCCTTGGTCTGGTCGAGAAACAGATCACCAGGCCGAATTTCCAGACGTGGTTGGAAGACACAAAGGGACTCAGCTACACAGAAGAGGTCTTCGTGGCGGGGACGCGATCGTCGTATATCGCCGACATGATCGAACAGACGCTGTACTACATTGTGGCCGATGCACTGGCGGAGGTTGTGGGCCGGGAAATCGACGTTCGGTTTGTTGACGAGGCAAAGTGGGGAGGTGGTGAATGATCGACCACAACTACGCCGGCTGCGAGGAACCGCTCTGCGAGATGTGCGAGAGCTACTCGGCCGGCTACGTCGACGGCAAGTCCAAGGCGCTGTTCGAGGCCTCGACACAGACGGCTGACCACGCGGCCGGCTGTGGATGTAATCCATGCCAGGCAGTGGCCGAGCGGCTCAGCAGACGTCGACGGGATCCAGGACCTCAGAACGACTCCGCCGTCGGTGGCCTGGACGCTGAGCTGGCGCTTTTGCTCGGGATCGAGCTGGCCGACGGAGAGCTGCTGTAAGCCAGGCCAGGTGGCGGAAGGCGAAGAATGGGAGGAGGAGACTGATGAATCCCTCGAGGTTCCCGTACCTGGTGAAGTGTCCGGAGTGCGGCCGGGCGATACGTGCAGAGTCAGCGGCGCTGATGGGAGCAGACTACTGGCAGCACCTCGCGAAGGAGCACGGGATGGCCAGGTCGATTGCGGTCAGGCACACCGAGAGAGAGTAGTGTGTGTCGCGTCGACCGGATGGCCTGTGTCTTCGGTGCTGTACAATCAGGTTGGTATACGCCTCAGCTCAGCGGGGAGTCTGAAATGACCACTCGAAGCAAGCTCAAGCAGCGACAGTCCGTCGACTACTCGCGGGTGGAGCCACTGCCTGATCTAGATCGGGAGCCCGACATGAACCAGCGCAGGAGAATCAGGGCCTTCGACGGCATCCTCATCCCTTACTTCGCTGGGCGTAGAGACGTGTTGGTCTCGGGAGAGGGGTATCTGCGCCGTGATGCAGGCAACGAAGGGGAGCGAGTCGCTCCTGACTGCATGGTGGCGTTTGGTGTCGAGAACCCTGACGAGATAGAGGCCCGCAATGGCTACGTGATCGCAGAGGTGGGCAAGCCCGCCTGACTTTGTACTCGAAGTGGGTTCACGCAGTACGGGTCGGCAGGACTACACGGTGAAGCGCGAGGCCCATCAGGGCTACGGAGTGCCCGAATACTGGCGCTTCGATCACACCGGTGGTAGGTACCACGTCTCGGCCCTGGCGGGCGATGTCCTGGTGGACGGCGAGTACAGTCCTGTGGAGATAGTCCATGAGCCGGATGGCCTGATCCGGGGTCACATCGAGGTGCTGGGTCTGGACCTGTGCTGGGACGCTGGCGAGCTGCGGTTCCGCGATCCCGAAAGTGGTGAGTTCCTGCTGACCCCTGAGGAGGAGCATGCCCGTCGACTGGAACCAGAGGCCGAGGTCCGCCGGCTCAGGGCACGTCTCGAGTAGCTCGATCCGGGGCGGTGATCGCTGCTTACAGGGCCGAGACCACCAGGTCGTCATCATCGACAGGTTCGAGGCGGAAGACGCCTGAGACGTCGATTTCGCGCCGATCTCACTGAAAACATGTCCACAGGAGCGCCGCAGAGCCGATTTCTGAGGGCAACCTGACCCCAGGGACACCTGTCGGCTCTGGAAAACGCAATCCAGCCCATCCCTGTGCCGCGAGGGCGCGTTTCCGACGGCCTCCTGCCCCCTATGCCGCGGTGCGTACGTCCTCGACGGGTGCCGCGTGCTCGCCGGCGTCAACTATCCCGAGAGGACCGAGAAACACGCCCGCCCAGGCCCGGTTGAGTCTCCAGGCCCGCCGGGCTCCTCTCCAATCCAAGGAGCAGGCCGACAGGAACCGCGCCAGCCTGCGGTCCAGCCTGGTCTTGCGACGGTGACACGAGCTGCAGAGCCAGTGGAGGTTCTCCAGCGTGAACGCCCGCCTGAGCGCCACCGGTCCCATCGCCCGGGCAACGTTGGTCGCGAGTCTGTGGTCAAGCTCGTCTGAGGGGCCGCCGCATCCCTCGCACATCGTGACCTGGATGCCGAGTGGCTTCTGTCCTGTTGCGACACGGTAGGCCGCAAGGCAGTAGTCGTGCCAGGTGAGGTGTATTGTGGCGGTGTGCTCGTGGCACCAGCTCCGAGCGCTGTACGCGCTTACACCGACACCTTCGTCTTCACGTCCCCCGCCGACAGCGCATCCATGTACGCCAACACCATCTCCCGAGTGCGGTACTTGCCGTCAAACTCTGCCTCGTCCCGTCGCTTGACGATCGGGAACGTCTCCATGACGTACCCCGCGTCCTCCCTGCTTAGGCCATAGAGGTGGAAGTACAGCGCGTCCAGCCGGGCCCGCAAGTGCCGGCGCTCCTCCACGTCCCAAGTGAATGGCTCGCCGTCGTACTCCAAGTCTTGTGCGAATGGCCTCATGTCATACGCTGTGTACGTCAGACGTAGCACATGGTCGCGGACCAGCTCGTTGGCGGTCATGTCGCCGAACTTGCGATCATAATCGTCAGGCGCAATGAACGGCATCTGTTCAACGATGTACCAATTGAGAGTTATGCCCTGAATCTTCTGGCGAACAACGTAGTCCAAAGCCGTGCTGTTCAGATTGGCAGCGATCTGGCAGTGTGCGCCCACATCAGCGCCAATAGGAAGCAAGATGTTGTTTGCGTTAGTTTCGTAGGCTGTGAATGGGCCTATTGCAGCGATCATGGTGCGAACATTGGTTGGAGCCGTAATCCGTTTGTAAGTGATGGCGTAGTCTCGAGATAGATCGTCGCGCATGTCAGCATGATTGATGAAGTGGCGGATGCTAGGAAGCCATTCGTGATTCTGGTGCTGCTCTAGGGTTGCTTCTTCCGTTTGGCCGGATCGGTACAGGTTGTTAGGATTCACGATTACGCTCGCGGCACGGTGGTCGAATGCCTGCACCATTTTCCCCTCGTACATAGGAAGGTACAGTTCATCGCCCTTCCGCCAGCGATTGCCCTGTACCGGATAGAAGCCATTGCTTTCCAGTTGCTCCGATGTCTTGAAGAGGTCAGAGTCATTGGACATGTCGAACATGCGACGGTAACGAACTGGCCAGAGGGCATTCTCCTTTTGACCAGAGCGGTCCACTAGCACCCGATGGCGTTCATAGATGCCGCGTGTGATTAC
Source organism: Dehalococcoidia bacterium (assembly GCA_034428835.1). Taxonomy (GTDB): domain Bacteria; phylum Chloroflexota; class Dehalococcoidia; order Lucifugimonadales; family UBA1123; genus VXRN01. Next base: position 4,520 of record DAOUHG010000152.1, on the reverse strand, counting down.
AGCATCCATGCGAGTGCGGAACACGGGTGCGGTGCCGGTGTTCGGGTTCACCCTCGCGAAGTCTTCGGGCGTCAGCGAGAAACAGCGCTCTGGGTCTCTTATAGACTCGGTGTCATGCAAAAAGAACGCACACTCGGTTTCGTCGAATCGGCGCTCCTCACCGCCGAAAATCAGTGCGCAAAACTTTTGGGAAGAGTGAACATCCTTGAAGAAGATCTTTCGATTCTCGAAATCATATATGCCAGACAACCGACCGCCTGTGGATACTACCTTGAAGAACTGCGCCGCCGTCTTGTCTGCGTAGATACCGGACTGTGTGAGCAACCCCACGAATCCGGACGGATTCGCTAGTCCCATTGCCCGCTCTACAAACAGCGAATATAGGTTGATGTCGCCCCGGCCAAGGAGCGGATATTGCCCTGAGTCTCGGAATAATCGGCTCATCCTGTCCGCCCGATCCTTTGCGTCGTCGAAGTCGTCGACCAGTGGATCACCTGCCGCACGCAGCTGCCGGATTCCCCTGCGCCGCGCTGCAGCTGTTGGGGTCAGCGCCAGGTCCGGCCGGCGACTGGCGAACCACTCGACCTCCTGCAGTTTGATCTTCTCCCATGGAGGGTTTCCGATCACCGCGTCGAACCCGCCCTGCGGACTCTCTTGCTGCCACCCCTGCCACACACCCGGAAACGCCACCTGCCAGTGCAGGAACCGCTCACGATCGGCGATTGCCCTGGCATCGTTCCATATCTTCGAGAAGCCCGAGTCCTGCCCCGGTCCAAACATCCCCCGAGCCAGCAGCTCATAGGCATCGTCCGGTCTGCTCCCTAGCGTCTGCACCAGTGGGCTCTCGAACTGGGTCCGCTCCTTCTTCTTCTTGCCGGCCGTCAGCCAGCGGAGTCCACACAGGAAGTCCAGCAGCCCCCTGACATCCGAGGTCTTGTCCTCGACGTCCCTGAACAGCGACGCCGCCTCCTGTACCTCAGAGATGTCCGCGTCCGACATATCCTCAATCTGCTGCATCTCGGACGCTGCCTCCTCGGCCTGGCCTATCGCCGAGCTCGCGAACAGCCCGCCAAGGCGTCCCAGCTCTGCAGTCGCCTCCGTGACGCTCATCCCCGCCAGCGAGTCGCCGCAGCGCAGGTGATGGTCCAGGAACGACAGCGGTGCGCCCACCGTGAAGCTGTGAAGCCACAACGACACCTTCGCGAGCTCCACCGTCAACGGGTTCTTATCCACGCCGTAGATGCAGCGTTTCAGCACCATACGCCTGATGATCGCCTGGTCCGTCAGCTGCCCTTCGTCTATCGCCCACCCTGACACATGCGCACGTGTAACGATCTCCTGCCGGATCCTGTCCACCCGCTCCACCAGCGGCGAAACGTACTCACCATTCAGCCAGTCCGGAACCGCGGGGGCGTACTCGATCAGGTCCGCGATGTAGTCGGAGATGAAGTCCACGGTCGAAACGAGGAAATGGCCGCTGCCCATGGCCGGGTCCAGCACCTTCAGATCGAGCACAGCCTCAGCGGGATCGAGCCCGAGGAGCTCGTCCCGGCGCTCGGCCGCGGGCCTGCTTTCGTTGGCCAATTCCCTCGCCCTGTTCTCGAAGGCCGACAGCCGCTCCTCCACGAGCGGTTTAAGCGTCCGGTCGATGATCAGGTCCACCAGCTCCTGGGGGGTGAAGAAGCTGCCGCTGTCCTTTCGGGCGTACGGGTTAGGGCGCACCTCTATGTGGCCGTCCTCGTTGCGCACGGGCTCCCGTTCGAGCAGACGCTCGTAGATCGAGCCGAGCTGCTGCACCGACATGTCACGGTAGTTGATGAACCTTCGCCCACCTTCGGATTCCGCATGGCTCAGGTCGTAGATCAGCGGCGCGATTATTGAGTCAGGCAGTCTCGCTGTCGACAGCATCGGAGCGGCTTCCCGGGCGAACAGCCCGCCGTTGTACGGTGGCAGACCGATGGGCGGGTCCCCCTTGTCGATCTGCCCACAGAGCGTCATCACATGGTCGTAGTATCTTGCCGACACTGACGAGAACACCGTGCCGTCTTGCATCCTCTCGGCGATGTCCTGGCGTACCTCTTCTCGCAGCCCGTATTCGTTGTATCCCGCGTCGTGAACGGGCAGTAGTCCGCGGTCCTCCGCGAACAGGATGAACAGCAGCCGGTACAGGAAGATCAGGGCGGCCTCCCGGACCTCCGGAAGCTCCCCGTCGTGCTCATCCGCCAGAGCTGCGACCAGTCGTGGGAACACGGTCTCGAACACCGTGCCGGACAGGTCGGCTGCGACTCTCTCCTCGTACCGGTTGCCCTCGTCAAGCGCCGCCTGCAGGAACGTCGTCGTGGCGCCCTCGCGCAGCACGAACGACTCCCGTCTGAACAGCAGGTGGAACACTCGCAGGGCATCAACGTCCCCGTTTTCGAGCACGGCCGCAAGGTCGACTTCCAGGTATCCGGTTGAACGGGGTCTCGCGCGGCTGTGATAGAGACGCCAGACGTCGCCGCTGGTCAGGATGCCCCACCGGATGCGCCCCTCGGACTCGATCTCAGCAGTCGACAGGTACCTCAGGATCTGGCCGTGCGGGGTCCTGGACGCCTGCTGGCCACCGTCGCGGGCATCGAGCGCCAGGCCGAGCCTCTTGCTCTCTCCAACAGCCACGGCGTCCAGGTATCTCTGATCCGCGACCTCTCTAGCGACGGCCCGTTCCTTTGCGCCGGCATCCGGAAACAGCAGGAGGTCAGGTATGTCCTCGTTGCGGGTCGAACCCTGCTGCGGAAGGTAGTCTCGCCAACCGAGAAGTCTCAGCAAATGCTCGATCAGGTCGTGCTCAGTGACCGCCTCGTTCGGCTGACTGTACCCGGTGAACGACTCGTAGCGCTCACGGAGCCCACTGCTGAACGCCTCGAACGCACCCGGCGAAGACACCGAGTGCTTCCACTCGTCGGTGTCCCGGATTCCCTCGGTCACGTAGTAGTCTGTGAACAGCTGCCCCGGCAAGTCAGTTCCCTTCACTCGGCGAAGACCGTGAGGCTGGGCTTCGTTCGGTGATTGTATCCTGACTGTGTGCCTCGTTGGAAAGAATCGCCCGGTTACTGTTGTATGCGCTTAGTCTCCCTGCTGTACGAGACTTCGAGAGAGTCCCCTGAGGTGCTTCGACTATGGCGGATGTGACACGAGAGGTGTTAGAAACAATCGTGAACTACGAATGCACCATACCGACACACAGGAGTTCAGATGGCCGAACGCGACACTCTCTACTTGAGACAGTCCGGAACTTAGTCCAACGAGGGACGGAAGGCACTCATTGGGACTTCAAGTGCCAGCACCATGAGAATAAAGCCGACCTCATTCATGATGTTCTATGTTTGGCCAACGCCGACCACGTAGGAGATCGCTTTCTCATATTCGGAATCCATGATGGTACGCTTGCGGTCCATTCGGTAGACAACACCCCAAACCGAAGGAGGCAGGCTGACATCGCCGGCCTCTTTCGAGACAACTCGAGCAAGTTCTTCCAATCCCGGATTCCGGCTTTCCACCTGAGGGAACTCAACTACGGTGGCAAACTGCTGGACGTGCTGATAATCGAAGACATGCCGCATAAGCCCTACCATCTGGTCGAAGACTACAGAGATAGTGGGAGGCAGATCCAAGCTCACCATATCTACACGCGAACGAGTGACACGAATACTCCGCTGAACGATGCAGCACCCCCTCACGAGATCGAACGCATGTGGCGCGAGCGATTTGGCCTGGACATGCCACCACTGAAAAGGGCCCAGCGATACTTGGACGATCCTGATGGGTGGTTACCCATGACTGATGAAGCCCTGATTGGGGAAGTGTTCCACTATTACGGCACCTTCCCAGAATTCACTCTGAGGGTCGAAAACACGGACAGTCCTGTGATTGCCTGCAATGAGGAGTGGACCCGCGGTGAGATTTGCACCGACAATAATTCTGCCTGGCATTTCACGCTCTACTATCACCAGACTCTCTTGCATCGCACTCGTTATGTGTCCTTCGATGATCTCGAGAAATCGATGGTTGCCCCAACTTGGGAACGCAGGGGAGCGGGACGGTTCTACTTCTATAGGGAGGACAGCGTTGACTATGCTGTCCAAAGGTTCTTTACCAGACAAAGGGACAGTGACTACTCCAAGTCACTTAGAATCCGCGGCGGTTCTGATGTGAGCAAGGAAGCTAGGGCGCTGTGGCCGGATGGGATGGCAATCCCGGTGCTCCGTACGGGAGAATTGGAAGGCTTCCTTGGTCCACGCGGTACCAGACTGATGGTCGACCAGAGCAGAGACGAAACCAAGCAGTATGAGCTATTTCTGCGTAACCAACTCGACTTCGAGAAATGGCGCAGAATGCCACACCAGACCCCCTGAGACAAAATGGGGAGAAATGTCCCATTCCGCCGCGGTCTCCGTAGCTGAGCCCACCCCTTAAACCGGACAACCCAGCACCGAATTGGGACAATCTCTCGGAGAAAGTGTTCTGACCGCCGGACAGCACCC
>DAOUHG010000151.1:0-12139 GCA_034428835.1 Dehalococcoidia bacterium | reverse complement strand
CGTCATTCCCGCGAAAGCGGGAATCCAGGCGCCTTTGGAAGCAGACATCGCCTCCATTCTGGGTTCCAGCCTGCGCCAGAGTGACGAAACTGGGTTGTTGAGCTGCCTGATAATCAAATGTCAACACTACCTAGATTTTGTACTAACTTGAGGACTGAGTGCTGGCCCCGTTAAACCTTCTATGTGAGGTTATACGGAATGTCGAGCTCGCTCGTGATGTCCTGGAACCACTCGATCACCTCAGGGTGGAACGGAATGCCCTGCTCGGCGCGTAATGCTTCTTCCTCAGACTCTGGAAGTCCAGGAAAGAGTACGCGATCATGACCGGGAGCAGGCGGCGTCTCGCGCAGCATCCTCAGAAAATCGTCCATGGTCCGCTTGAATTCGGCGGTGTCCATGAACGCCTCGATGTTGTACGCGGCCACCATGTGGCCAAAGTTGGGACGACCGGGAACTGCGCCGAAACCGCCGCCGGAGAGTACTCCTCCCAAAATGTCCACTATGCAGGCAAGGCCGTATCCCTTGTGGGACCCTGACTCACGCGTCCCACCGACAGGAAGCAGGTATGAAGACGCGCGACCCTCGTACCCCGGCACCGGCGGATCGACCTCCTCCATGAGGGGCACGCCATTGGAGTCGGCCACCCAACCGGGGAGAAGCGTGTTGCCTAGGCGACGCGCCAAGCCCAGCTTGTTACCCGCCACAGTACTGGTCGCAGCGTCAAACACGAAAGGCGGCTCCTGGTCTGCAGGCGCGGCCACCGCGATGGGATTGGTCCCCAGCCTCGGCTCGGCTCCAAACGTAGGAAGCACGCCTGGAGGACACGACGTGACGCACATGCCGATCTGATCGTGCTCAAGGGCCATCATCGCGTGGTAGGACGCCATCCCCAGGTGGCGTGAGTTGTGAATTGTGACCATTCCGACGCCGACGTTCCTGGCCTTCTCTATCGCTATTTCCATTGCCTTCGGAACAACGATAATCCCCAGTCCACGATCAGAATCTATGTTGGCCGTCGCCGGTGTTTCCCGCGTGATCCTCCAGTTGGGATCGTTGTTCAGCTCTCCGCTGCCGTATCCGGCGACATACGACCGGAGCATGTTTGACACTCCGTGTGTCTCGACTCCTCGCATGTCAGCCATCACGAGAACGTCTGTTGCCAGCTCGCTGTCGGCATCGCTTATGCCCATCTTCCTGAAAATGGTCGCGACCGTCTCGCGCAGCGGCGCCTCCTGAACGTGTACTGCCTCGTCAGCTGGTACTTTGAAGTGCTCAAGCATCGGTTTCCTCCGGTGAGTCGTTTGACTGTCGTATTCGCAAAACGATTCTATTCGGGCAAGCGTGCAGACGCAACTGATTAGTAGAAACGAACGAAAGATTTAGTATTGACACGTCTAATATATTAGGCCATACTCAGCCAGCTGTTTATATCAGACGAAAACACGGCTATGGTGATGTTAACAATGACTCGGGCAGCACTTTTATCAATCCTAGTGGCGGCGATGTTGGCATTAATCGCTATCGGCTGCGGGTCACAGGATCCTGCCATTGCAGAGGCAGCCGCGTCGTCCGCTAAACTGGCAGTGGACGCTACTTCAATCAGCGGAGCGGACCCGGGTTCGCTGGTAGTCTATTCAGGCAGGAGCGAGTCGCTAGTTGGCCCCGTCATCAAGCAGTTTCAGGAAGCAACGGGCATAGACGTACAGGTCAAGTACGGTGGAACATCGGCTTTGGCTGCCACTTTGCAGGAAGAGGGCGAAAAATCCCCCGCGGACGTCTTCTGGGCTCAGGAACCTGGTGCTCTCGGTGCGCTTTCGTCCATGTTTCAGCCCCTGCCTTCCGACATGGTGCTCGCAGTGCCCGAATGGGCCAGGGATTCTAAGGGCAATTGGGTCGGAATCACTGTCAGGGCTCGCGTCATCGTATATAGCTCCGAACTCGATGAGTCTGAACTGCCCATGTCAGTTGAGGAACTGACCGGTCCCAAGTGGAAGGGCCGGGTAGGTTGGGCGCCGACAAACGCCTCGTTCAGGGTCATGGTCACTGCGATGCGCCACCTGTGGGGCGAGAATAAGACCCGGGATTGGCTCGCTGGAATGATGGCCAACGATGTCCGTGAATACCCCAAGAACACTCCGATCGTGGACGCAGTCGGCAAAGGAGAAGTCGACCTCGGTCTGGTGAACCACTACTACCTGCACAGGTTCATAGTCGAGTACGGCGACGACTTTGGCGCCCGCAACCTCTTTCTCAATGACGGTGGGCCGGGCAGTCTTGTGATTGTCACAGGTACGGGGATACTAATGACAAGCCCTAATTCACGGAACGCCGAGCTCTTCCTTCGCTTTCTACTATCGCAGGTAGCACAGCAGTACTTGGCTGCGTCTGTCTATGAGTATCCCCTGATCGAGGGCGTGAAGACACATCGGCTCATCCCTCCCATCGACAGTCTGAACGGCCCTGAAATAGATTTCTCATTGCTCGACGACCTCGCCGGCACCGAGGCGCTCCTGAGAGAAGTCGGCGCGATTCCATAGGGACTGAGGCCTGAGGCCAGGACTACCGTAGTGTTACAAACCCTTCGCCTCCCAAGCCTGGCGCGGTCTGGCGGCCGACTGCGCCCGCCGACGCTGCTCACGGCGTCCGCGCTGCTTGTCGGCGCGGCGATGGCGCTGCCTCTGGTTTACCTGGCCATTAGGAGCGTAGGCGCGTCGACCGAGGCCTGGGAGCTCTTCTTTCGTGTCCGCACGGCCCAGATCCTTTGGCGGTCTGTTCAGCTCGTACTGGTTGTCACCGCCGGTTCTCTGGCCATCGGCGTCTCTCTGGCATGGTTGACCACGAGGACGGACCTGCCAATGAGGCGAGTGCTGGCTGTGCTGTGCGCGCTGCCCCTGGTCGTTCCGACCTATGTTGGCGCTTTCCTGTACATCTCGGCCCTTGGCCCTCGGGGTCTTCTACAGGACGCGCTCGAGCCTCTCGGCGTGGCGCGGTTGCCGGAAATCTACGGACTTCCTGGTGCTGCTCTGACGTTGGTCCTGCTTAGCTATCCCTACGTGTATCTGACAGTCAGAGCTTCACTTCTCAGAATGGACCCAAGTCTGGAGGAGTCTGCCCGCCTCCTGGGCCATGGCACTTATGACACCTTCTTCAGGCTGACGCTGCCTCAGCTTCGCCCCGCGATGGTGTCGGGCTCGCTGCTGGTCGCACTCTACACACTCAGCGACTTCGGGGCCGTTTCACTCATGCGTTACGAGTCGTTCACTTGGGCCATCTACCAGCAGTACTTAGGATCGTTCGACAGGACAGTCGCCGCTATGCTCGCGCTCGGCCTCGTGGCCCTGGCGTCTCTAGTTCTGATCGTCGAGGGCCTCGCGCGCGGGAGAAGTAGATATTATCGGTCGTCTTCAGGATCCGAAAGAGAACAGCGAATCATTCCGCTCAAAGCGTGGCGACGCTCATTGGGCGTGTATGTCTGGTGCGTTGTTCTTGCGGCTCTCGGACTCCCGGGCGCGATACTGTGCTATTGGCTGATCAACGGCCTAATGGCTGGAGAACCATTCCTGCTCCTATGGAGCGCCACCTGGAGTGCTGTGAGCGTGTCAGTAGTGGCCGCTGTGGCGGCCACCCTTCTCGCTGTTCCGGTCGCGGCTAAGGCTGTCAGGCACCCTGGGTTTGTCGCCACTACTGTGTATCGGTTCAGCCATACAGGTTACGCGATGCCGGGAATTGTGGTGGCCTTGGCCCTCGTATTCTTCGCCAGCCGCCTGGCGACGCCCCTTTACCAAACTATGTGGATACTAATCTTCGGATACGTGGTTCTGCACCTCCCTGCGGCCCTTGGAGCCGTACGCTCATCATTGGTCCAGATCAGCCCCAGGCTGGAGGAGTCCGCAAGAGTTCTTGGGAGCGGCCCGTTCCGTGTTATGCTCTCTGTCACCGGGCCTCTGTTGCGGCCCGGACTGCTAATGGGTGGTGCACTGGTATTTCTGATCACCGTGAAAGAACTGACTGCAACCTTGGTCCTCGGCCCGTTGAACTTCAAAACGCTTGCAACAGCGGTATGGGCGGCTTCCGAGGAAGCGTTCTTCGCACAGGCTGCCGCTCCCGCGCTGATGATTATCCTGGTGTCGTCCATTCCCATGGCATTTCTTGTGCTCAGGGAGCGTAAGTCAGAGCAATGAGTGCCCCGGTCATCCGGTGCAGCCAACTCACGAAGCGTTTCGACTCCGTTCTTGCAGTTGACTCTGTCGACCTCGAAATCTGGCCAGGCGAAGTGATCGCGATCTTGGGTACCAGTGGCTGCGGCAAAACAACGCTGCTGAGGCTATTAGCCGGCCTGGAAGCTCCCTCGAGTGGATCTGTCGAGATCCAGGATGAAGTGGTCTCGACCGCCCATTACATCACGCCCCCGGAAGAGCGCGGCATTGGAATGGTTGTCCAGGAGTATGCCCTCTTCCCCCACATGACAGCCGCCGCAAACGTGGCCTTCGGACTCAAGGGATTCGACAGAGATAGCCGGGGTGCTCGTGTCGATGAGGTTCTTGACCTGGTCCGACTCGGAGACCTGGGGAGCAGGTATCCCTACGAGTTGTCAGGGGGCCAGCAGCAGCGGGTTGCGCTTGCCCGTACCTTGGCGCCGAACCCAGTAACGGTCCTGCTCGATGAGCCGTTCAGCAACTTGGACTCCTCAATGCGCCAGTCGCTGAGGCAGGAAGTGGAGGCGATCTTGCGCTCCCAGAGGACCGCAGCCGTTCTTGTCACCCACGACCGCGAAGAGGCATTCGCAATAGCGGACCGAGTTGGCGTGATGATCCATGGGCAGTTGCTCCAGATCGACACCCCCGATCGGGTCTACCACTTTCCGGCAAGCCCTGAGGTCGCCGCACTCACCGGTCCTTGCGACTTTGTAGATGGTCGGGCTAGAGGGGACGGAGGAGTGGAAACTGAACTCGGTGGCCTGGGCTGCAAGTTACCCAGCGGTAGACTCTCTCAAGGGGAAGCGGCAACCGTTTTGATACGCCCCGACGATCTTGAGTTGATACCTGACCGGGACGGGCAGGGCACAGTCGTGGCCCGTGAGTTCAGGGGAGACCAGGTAGTACTCAGCGTGAGGCTGGACTCAGGCACTCTCGTCCGGTCGCGCCGACGCTCCTTCTCCACTCTGCCCGCCGGGTCGCGCGTGCGCGTCTCACCGGTCAAGACGATTCCGTTCGTAGCTTATCAGGCGGATGAGTAGGGTATGTGTATGTTGGTCATTGACGGCGCGGATTGATGCTAAACTGGACCTATAGACGCCACGATGAGGAGACTCAGATGAAAAGCAAGGTGACTGAACAGGGGTTGCTGATTCCAAAACGACTCCTTGAGGGTGTGGACGAGGTCGATATCCAGAAGCGGGGCGGCGTAATTGTGGTTGCTCCAGTTAATCCTGGAGATCCTGTTCTCAATCTCGGAAACGAACCAATCACCTTGGACATTGAAGACGGCTCAGAAAACCACGATCGATACATCTACTAGGATCAGCGAAGCTTGCCACCTGTATTTGTCGATACAGGCTACTTCCTAGCGCTGGAATTGGCCGATGACCAGCACCACATCGCAGCTTCAGACCACTGGCGGCGTGTGTCACGGGAAAGTCTCGATCTAGTGACCACATCCTACGTCCTAGACGAGGTTGTTACCTTCTTCAACTCTCGGGGGTATCACTCAAAGGCAGTATCGGTCGGAAACATTCTTATGGAGAGCCCGTCTATCGATCTGATTCACGTTGATGAGCAACTCTTACTGGAAGCGTGGGACTACTTCACAAGGCACCGCGATAAGCGATACTCGCTGACCGATTGCGTCTTGTTTACAGTAATGAGACGATCCGGTATCGGTATCGCCTATGCTTTCGACAGGAACTTCGGGCAGGCCGGTTTCTTGATTGAGCCTACGCCCTCTCAGACTCGGTGACGCTCGGGTCTTGATAGAGGCGATGTTTCCTTGGTCCAGCAGAAGAACTCGCCCTGTGAGGAAGTCAGGTTCTGCTGTCATGTGCCGTGTCAGGATTCGGTCCGCCGAAACGCCACTTGCCTTTAGCTGGGCCAAGAGATCGAAGGCGTCTTCAGATGCTTCTACCACTTCCTGATCTAGGGATTGCGACTCACTGACCAGGATATCGAGTCAGGAACTCTTGGTAGTGAGTTTCGTAGAATTCTACGTCTCTGATGTGTCGTTCGAATCCGGTGTGGACGATGCTCATTTCAACTCTGCACAGGATGGGATACTGATCTCATTCTTGCAATCTGTGTTCCAAGAGTGTCACAATCGGGCTAATGCGACTCCTCGCTATTAGTTCATTTGTGCTATAGTCCTGCGGAGAACCGTCACCAAGATCGGAGTTACGCCGCAACCCCCACTATATTCAAGCAGACAGGTGAAGATTGTGCGAGCGCCATGACGAGTCAGGATAAGCCAGTAGGGCAGGAATAGAAGAACAGGCTGTACTTCGGAGATAACCTCCACATCTTGCGAGAGATGGACGCCGATAGCGTCGACCTGATCTATCTCGATCCGCCTTTCAACTCCAACGCCACCTACAACGTGCTGTTCCGGGAACGCAGCGGCGAGGAATCCGCAGCGCAGATCATCGCCTTCGACGATACATGGCACTGGAGCATGGAGTCTGAGTACGCCTGCCGCAACGTGATTACCGACGGCCCCGAGAAGTTGGGGAAGCTTCTCCAAGCCCTGAGGCAGTTTCTCGGTCAGAACGACATGATGGCGTACTTGACATCGTACCGACAACCTGACGGCGGCTGGCCTAAGCGGGGGAGGATACGAATACGAGTGGAAAGGGGTTACACGAATCTGGCGTCGCCCATGCGAGAGTATGGAAAACCTACACAATCAGGGACGGATTCGCTACACGCGGAATGGCGTAGCGGAACAGATTCGCTATCTTGACGAGATGCCGGGTGTGCCTCTTCAGGACGTGTGGGTAGATCTTCCACCCATAAACTCCCAAGCTCGTGAGCGCCTCGGCTATCCGACACAGAAACCCGAGGCGTTGCTCGAACGCATCATCCGGGCCAGCAGCTACGAGGGCGACGTCGTACTCGACCCGTTCTGCGGATGCGGCACAGCGGTCGCCGTGGCTGAGCGACTCAAGCGCAGGTGGATCGGCATAGACATAACCCACCTCGCTATCTCCCTCATGAAGAGCCGATTGCACGACACCTTCGGAACCGAACTCTCAGCATACGAGGTGATCGGCGTGCCGCAGGACCTCGAAAGCGCAAGGGCGCTCGCCGTCGAGAGCGAGCACGATGGACGCTACCAGTTCGAGTACTGGGCGCTTGGCCTCGTCGATGCGCGCCCATCCAACAGTGGAAAGAAGGGAGCGGACTCAGGCGTAGACGGCTACATCAACTTCTTCGATGACAACAGCGGCAAGGCCAAGCGGATAATAGTCCAGGTGAAGAGCGGCAATGTCCAGCGAAACCAGATTGCGACTCTCAAGGGCGATATGGAGCGCGAGAAAGCTGAGATGGGCCTGTTCATCACTCTGAACCCTCCCACACGCCCCATGATTCAAGAAGCAGCTTCAGCAGGCGTGTATGCGCCTAAGTTACTCGGAGAAACTTCGGACCGCCAGTACCCGCGCTTACAGATTCTGACCATCGAAGACCTGCTCGGGGGCAGTGAGGTGCAGTACCCAAGGTTCGCACTCGAAGCAACGTTCCGCCGCGCCCCCCGCCGACGGGGCAAAGAGGGCGCACAAGGTAGGCTTTCGTAGATAAAGGTGAGCAAAGGCACAGTCGCGCAGATTGCGCGAGAGATAATTTAGGGCGATACGCATGACTCTCAGGGGAAAGCGCTTTCTGGAGAAACACGAAAAGAAGTTGAACAGACATGACTATGGCGGCAAGTTTATAGACAGAGTTTCACGCGAGCGTGAGCAGCGTGAAAAATCCAATACATTATATGATACAGCACACGATTGTATTGGCGGTGAACCTCTCGGCAGCACTTCAGAAACTTTGCGTGAAGTAGCCATAACTGAATACCCATTCAAGACCCGACAAGATGATAAGCATTGTAATGTGCGAATCCCCAAGTCCGTCAGTCATGTACAAGCAGGAGATACTCTATACTTGCGACTCAATAATACTCCGTTATTTCTTGGGAAGATGGATTGGTTGCCCGTTGAAGTGACCAAGATTGTTGAAGAGGATAGTCGTAACCTCTACATTTGCCGAGAAACATAGATAAAGTGGGAATGAAATGAGAGAACGACAGCCGCGTTACAGCAAAGAGGAGTTCGCCCGGCGTGGTCAGGCGATCTACGAAAAGCGAGTGAAGCCGCAGATGAAAGAAGGCAATCTCGGCATGATCGTTGCAATCGATATTGAGTCTGGCGAGTTCGAGGTGGGAGACGACACGCTTGCCGCGTCCGACCGGCTCCTCGCCCGTTGCGAGAATGCGCAGACTTGGTTCGTCCGCGTCGGCCACCGCGCTGTACACCGGTTTGGGCCTTCACACTTTGCCAGAGCGATATGATTGAGGGCACGGTAAATGAGAATTACGAGGCGACCATCCAGCTTACCTTACGCGTCGTTGCTGGGGATGATCGGGAAATCGAGACCATAATCGACACCGGTTACACAGGTCATCTGATACTCCCGACGATGTTGATTGACCGAGTGGGCTTGGTCTTGGAGAGGTCGTGTCCAAGGATTACTGGCCGACGGCAGTCTGCATGTGTTCGACGCCTACGAAGGAACCATATTGTGGAATGGGCATGACCTCACGGTGGAAGTAGATGCGGCAGACATCCACCAACCTCTCGTAGGAATGGGGTTGCTTAGAGGGCATGCTCTGAGTGTTGATGTAGTGCAAAATGGCACAGTGAAAATCGAAGCGTTGACTTGATGTTGCATAGGTCCTTGCCAACAACCCGTAATCACCCAAACGGGTTCGGCATCATCCCCACTGGAACTTCTATCAGCGAAGGCCGCTCTACCTTCAGCGCCTCCGCTAGTGCGACTTCAAGCTCGTCCGCCTCGTGGACTCTGACTCCCCTGACGCCATAGGCATCAGCCAGCTTCATGAAGTCGGGGTTGTGCAAGTCCGCGCCTATCGACCGACCATCGAACTTTGTGACCTGGTCGCGAAGTACGTTTCCGTAGGCGTTGTCGTTGAACACTACCGCAACCGCGTTGATGCCGTACTTCACCGCCGTGGACATCTCCTGCGACGCGAACATGAACCCCCCGTCGCCGGATATGGCGACCACCGCCTTGTCAGGCATGGCGACCTTTGCTCCCAGCGCGACAGGGTAGGCGTATCCAAGGTTACCGTAGTAGGAACTGGTGAGATACGTGCGTGGTTCATACACCGGGTAGTTGACCCGGCTGTAGTAGCCGATCTGGGTCATGCCGGAAATCACGATTCCGTCGTCAGGTACAGCGTTTCTGATCGCCTGAGTGAACGAGTTCTGCGGTTCTATCTTCGGCAGTGCGTCCAGACGCTCTGCCTTCGCTAGCTCAAGGTCGGCTCTTCTGCTCTCTCTCGGCTGCGATGAGGTATCCAAGGCCTTTTGCAGCTCTTCCAGTGTCTTCTTAGCATCACCCACGAGACCCACCGTATCTTCGTAATTACGCCCGATCTCCTCCGGGTCCACGTCGATCTGCAGGATTTTCTGCGAGAAGATGTCGGGATAGGCGTTGCGAGTGCCGACAGCAATCACCAGGTCGTGCTCGGCCATCCGTTCACTGTACGGGTCGCCACGGAAGCCCATCCCGCCGAGCGCGAGGTAATGGCGGTCAGAGATTGACCCCTTGCCCTCTGAAGTCATCATCACCGGCGCCTGCAGGAACTCGGCGACTACCGTGAGCGCCTCAGTAGCGTTCGAAGCGATCACGCCTCCACCCGCGAAAATGAGTGGGTTCTTCGCTTGGGAGATCAGACTGACCGCGCTCCTGATGTCTTCATCCGCTGGAACCGCGGCCGCGTACTCCTCCGGCTCGAACAGATCGACGTTAGTCTCGTCTTCGAGCGTTTCGGGCGGGATCTCGATCTCTACCGGCCTCGGCCTTCCTGTCTTCAGGTGGCGGAAGGCCTCGTGTACGGCAGCTGGTATTTCTGCCGGGTCTAGAATTCGATGCGCCCACTTTGTGACCGGCCGTATGGTATCGAGCTGGTCGTTGACCTCGTGGAGGACTCCTCTGTCCACTCCGATGAGTTCGCGTTGCACCTGACCGGCCACAACGAACACAGGAGACGAAGCCGAGTACGCAGTACCAATAGCCGCGCTAGCGTTCTGAAGGCCCGGACCCGGTACAACCATCGCCGTTCCGACTTTGCCGGACGCACGTGCGTACCCATCTGCCATGTACGCCGTCGCCTGCTCGTGACGAGTGGCAATGAACCGGATTCCAGGCTCCTGGGCAAGGCCGTCCAGCGCGTGGTAGAGCTGCACTCCCGGCAGCCCGAAAATAACCCGGACTCCCTCGCGGTAGAGTGATCGGGCAAGCGCCTCGCCCCCTGTCATTACTGACATTTTTCTTTGTCTCTCCCGTTATCTGTGCATGTGGGCTGACAATGCTGGAAGTGAGAATCTCAGACGAAATTGACGTCCGACCGGAACGGGCTTCGTCGGAACCGGAGGAATGTCGCCGATGCATCTGCTTCGGAGGTGAGGCTTGCCAAGTGGGACTTTAAGGCTCCCGCTGGGTTCCTCAGTTCCGGGATGTCCGGAGGCTGTCGTAGTCAGTGGCGGCGCGCTGCATGGCCTGGTCCCGTCGGTCTGCAAGTTCGCTTCGGACCTCTCTAGCGTACTGCTGCGACTGCTGCAGGCTGTCGATCGATCCTTGGAAGTGAGGCATGACGTAGCGAGACATCAACTCGTAGCTGTGGAGCACCTGCTCCCGCGTGCCGAACTCAGTGGCTTGCACCAACAGCCCCCCGAATCCGCCGCTCGACTCGTCCAGGCGGTAGATCATCTCGATCAGATCGTCAGGTGTGCCGACGCACCAGGCGCCGTTTTCTACCATCAGATCGACTATTTCGTCCTGCGAGCAGTCTGTCGCAGGCGCTCCTAGTGTCTGCTCGAAGTATTCACGCTGGAACCGCCCCGCGCCTACGCGCGCCTGCTCGAGGGCTTCTTTCTTCGTCTCCGCCAGGAAGCAGATGATAACCAGCCGCCACTCACTGCGGTCCATGACGTTGCCATACTGCTCGGCGGTCTCTTCGGCGATCTTCCAGAAGTCCTTCATATCGCGGGCGTAGGACCCGCCTCGTATCACGCTGACCGACAGCACACCGAGACCATACTTGCCCGCTAGCACCATGCCCGAGGGAGACTGGGCCGCGGCCACCGCCATCGGAAAGTGAGGCTGAGTGTAAGGTCTGAGGTGCAGCCGCGCTTCGCGAAGCGTGAACCACGAGCTCTCGTATGTGATCGGATCCCTCTCAGTGAGAAGCCTTTTGATGATTCCCATGGACTCGTCCATGCGCCGGCGCTGGTCGACCGGGTCGATTCCCAGCATGTAAGCGTCGGTCGAGAGCGCTCCTGGGCCAACACCAAGCATGGTCCTGCCCCGGGTCATGTGGTCAAGCTGCACCATCCGGTTGGCGACCATGAGCGGATGGTGATAAGGCAGGCTGATGACACCGGTACCCAGCTTTATGTGCTTCGTCCTCTCAGCGGCCGCAGCCATGAACAGCTCCGGCGACGCGATCGTCTCCCAGCCCGCGCTGTGGTGTTCGCCGATCCACGCCTCGTCGAAGTCTAGGTAGTCGAGCCACTCAATCAACTCGAAGTCCCGTTCGTACGCAACGGTCGGGTTCTCATTCTGCCAGTGGAACGGAGCCATGAAGATTCCGAACTTCATGCGGTCGGGAAGAGCCATGAGGGACCCCTTGAGAGTGCGGTAGTCGGACGGTGTCTGCGGCATTCCGAGGCGGCCCGGAACACCTCAGAGATTCTAGCATGGGCACTATCGGCGGGCAATGACGGTACTCGTCCCATATCCACCACCTAACGGTAGAGAGGGCTTCAGCGACGCTGGTCGTGGGTTGGATGGGGAGTCAGTTGGCGGACAGTGTCTTGATTCGATGGTCAAGGAAGCCTGAGATGGGTCCCAGGGCGGTC